>JAKAJU010000017.1 GCA_021813655.1 Chloroflexota bacterium
CAGCACGAGTGGTACATCGGATCGGCCGACGTGATGGAGCGCAACCTCGACAGGCGCGTCGAGGCCGTCGTGCCGGTCGAGGACCTCGAGGCACGCCTGCGGCTCGCCGAGATCCTCGAGACGATGCTCCACGACGATCGGCGCTCGTGGCAGCTCGGTCCGGATGGCCGGTGGCGGCGGACCGAGGAGATCGAGGGGCGCGAGGGGACGATCGACACGTTCGCGCGCCTCAAGAGACTCGCGCGCTCCGCCATCGAGGAGGAGGAGCTCGAGCCGCTCACGGTGGAGACGACCGGCCGCGGGTCGATGGACCCGCGCGCCTGAGGGAGGACCGATGGACGCCCCCGGAGGGCCAGTCGAGGTCGAGCTCAAGTACCGGGTCGCCGGCCCGCTCGAGATGGCGACCGTGATCCGGTACGCCGGCGAGGCCGGATTCCGGGCAGACGGCCAGGTCGCCGAGGTACGTGTCCGCGACCGGTACGTCGATACCCCGGACGGCAGGCTCGCCGCAGCTGCGGTAGCGGCCCGACTCCGTCACACCGCGGATGGCGTGCTCGTGACCGTGAAGACGCCGCTCGTCCGGCACGGCGCCGTCGTCCGGCGGGTCGAGCTCGAGTCGCCCGCGACGGACTCGCTCGTCCCGACGGACTGGCCACCGAGTGCTGCACGGGACGCGATCGCCGAGAATGCCGGCGCCGCGGACCTCGTGGAGATCGTCACCCTCGACCAGGTGCGCACGGTCGTGGAGCTCCAGGACGAGACCGCGCGTGTCTCGCTGACCCTCGACGACGTCACCGTGGTCGCGGAGGGGCGCGTCGTCGACCGGTTCGCCGAGCTCGAGGCCGAGCTCATGACGGGCGACGAGGCAGCGCTCCACCGACTCGGCGAGCGGATCGAGCACGACCCGGCGATCTCGCGCGACGCAGGCACCAAGCTCGAGCGGGCGATGCGGTCCGTCGCGGACGCCGGGATCGCGACCCCGCCGGCATTCGGCGAGGGATCGGCGGCACGGGCCGCGGCCCTCGAGACCGCCGCGCTCGAGCGCGACGCCGCCGCCGTGGTGGCGGCGCTCGTCGGGGGCGCGGATCGACTCGTCGACGAGGGGCCGGAACCCGAGGCGGCGCCGGCCGAGGAGTCGACTCCCGAGGCCCGCGCGATCGAGCCGGGCGTCGTCTCGATCGCCATCCGGCCGCCCGGCAAGACCCCCGGCGTGACGGGCGACGACGCGTTCGCCGAGGCCGGCCGGAAGGTCCTCCGGTTCCACTTCGCGCGGATGCTCGCGCACGAGGACGGGACGCGCGCCGGGAACGACCCGGAGGAGCTCCATGCCATGCGCGTGGCGACGCGACGGATGCGCGCCGCGTGGCGCGTCTTCGGAGGCGCGTACCGGCCCGGTCGGTCGCAGAGGATGCGGGGCCACCTCAGGGAGGTCGCGAACCGGCTCGGGGTCGTCCGCGATCTCGACGTCCAGATCGACGGCCTCCGCGCCTACCAGGCAACCCTCGCGCCGGGAGAGCGTGCCTCGATCGGCGCCTTGATCGCGGCATGGGAAGCCGAGCGGGACGACGCGCGGATCCTCCTCCTCCGCGACCTCGACTCCGCAGCGTACCGACAGTGGGTCACGGCGTACTCGCACTTCGTCGTCACCGAGGGACTCGGCTCGCTGCCGCCGCTCTCCCCGGTCGCGCCGGCCCGCGTCCGCGACGTCGCCGGATCGCGCATCTGGGCGGCCTACGAGGAGGTCCGCGCATACGAGCCCACGCTCCGGTGGGCGGATCTCGCGACGCTCCACCAGCTGCGGATCGCGGCGAAGCGGCTCCGGTATGCCATGGAGTTCTTCCGCGACGCCCTCGGCCCGGACGCATCGTCCGCCATCGCGCGCACCGTCGCGCTGCAGGACCACCTCGGAGCACTCCGCGACGCGGAGGTCGCGGCGACGCGCGCCCGAACCTTCCTCGTGGAGAACTCGGGCCGGCTCTCCGAGGCGGACACCGCGGGCATCGGGCGCTATCTGACGAGCCGCGAGCGGGAGCTCGCACGGCTGCGGCGCACCGTTGGGCGCCCGTGGCGGGCCATCGCCGGGCCGTCCTTCCGGCGAGCGCTCGGGCGCGCGATCGCCGCGCTCTGACTGCCCCAGCGCTCAGGAGACGGCGACGATCCTCGGCAACGCGTCCCGCCACGCCTCCCCCGCCCTGGCGTAGGCGATCACCGCACCCTGCCGGATCCCTTCGTCTGTGGCGATGGCCTCGTCGAGCCCGTAGCGGTCGAGGATCGCGTCCACGATCGCGGCACCGGCACCGAGGATCCGTGCCCGCTGGACGCGGATCGCGTGGGCCTCCGCGACCCTCTCGGCGGGGTAGGCGAGCAGCTGCTCCACGATCCGGGCCAGCCGCTCCCGCGTGAGGAGGCCACCACCGTCGCCGGCGGGATCGACCTTCACGAGGTTCGACGCGGTCCCGCCGACGAGGATGATCCGGTCGGGACGGGCGTCCGGCGCTCCCGCGAGGACGTCCATCGCCTCGAGACCGATCGCGAGAAGCTCGGCGGGGGTCGGCGGGTCGTGCTCGACGTGGTGGGCACTCGCGCGAGCCGACCCGAGCGGCAGGCCCCGCGCGACCGGCGGACGGCCGGGTCCCGCGACGACGATCTCGCTGCTGCCACCTCCGACGTCGGCGACGACCACGTCGGCGTCGAGCGGCACGCCGCCCGTGACCCCGAGGAGCGTGAGCAGCCCCTCCTCGTCGTGGCGGAGGACGTGGAACGGGATGCCCACCGCGGCGCAGATCCGGTCGACGACCCGGGACGCGTTGCCCGCGCGCCGGAAGGGCTCGGTGCCCAGCACGACGGGGCCCGCCGCACCGAGGGATCGCGATCGTGCGGCGTAGGTCAGGAGCGCCGCGATCACGGCCTCGGCGACATCGGGCGTCACGACCTCGGATGCGTAGACGGCAGCGCCCAGGCCGAGTAGGACGGACTCGTCCGCGAGAGTCTCGACCGTGGCGCCGACGCGCGCGACGAGCAGGTGCGTCGAGTTGGCGCCGACGTCGATCGCGGCGACGGTCCTCGCCGCCGGGCGCGCGGTGCGACGCCGAGTGAGGGCGACCGATGGCCCGCTCGGCGGCGCGTTCGTGGCGGACTGCCCGGTGCGATCCGCTCGTGCGACCTCAGCCGGTCCCGTCGGGGACGGAGGGGCCGGTCGCTCGGGGAGGCCTCCGAGGAGAGCGCGCCGGGCGGCCGGCGCTCGGAGCGCGACGCCGCGTGCCCACGGCCTTCGCGGCCGGCGCCGTCCCCGCCTGGTTGCCGGACGCGGCGGCATCCGCGGGGGGCGCGGG
>JAKAJU010000158.1 GCA_021813655.1 Chloroflexota bacterium
CGCCGCCGCGATCGCGGCGGCCGCGACCGCGGGCGGGGCCGCAGGCCGTGGCGGGCGCGTCGCAGTCCTGCTGCCTGCCGGGCCCTCGGAGCGGACGCTCGTCCTCGAGGGATCGGCGCGCCGCCTCACAGCGGGAGACGAGCCCGACCTGCCGGCCGGCACGGTCCTCGTCGCGGTCGACCTCGCCGGACGCGCGCCGAGCGACGCGCTCGCGCGCGGCGCCTCCGCACGCGAGGGCTTCGCGGCCGAGCTCGTGCGGGCGGGCGCGGCCCGGCTGCTGGCGGGAGGCGACGATCTGGCGCGGATCGTCCCGGAGTATGTCACGCCGCCGCGCGGGATCGCGGCGCCGTCGGGGGAGGTCGCGTGGTCGCGCACCCGGGCCTGACGCTCCGCTTCCTTCCCATGCACGTCGACGACCTGCCGGCGGTCCATGCGATCGAGCGCCAGAGCTTCTCGACGCCGTGGCCGCCGCACGCCTACAAGTCGGAGCTCGAGTCGAACGATCTCGCTCACTACCTCTGCGGCTGGATCGGCGGCCGGATCGTCGCGTACGCGGGGATGTGGATCATGGTCGACGAGGCCCACATCACCACGTTCGCCGTGGACCCCGCGTGGCGCCGGCGCCGGATCGGCGATCGGCTCCTCGCGGCGATCCTCGAGATCGCGATCGGTCGCGGGGCACGGGACGCGACCCTCGAGGTGCGCGTCTCGAACCTGGCCGCCCGCCGTCTCTACGAGAAGTTCGGCTTCCGGCCCGTGGGGATCCGCCCGCGCTACTACAGCGACGACGGCGAGGACGCGCTCGTCATGACGACCCCGCCGTTCGGGGAGCCCGCCATGGCCGCGCGGCTCGCGCGTCTGCGGGCATGGGTCGCGACGCTCCCGGAGCCCGACGAGATGCCCGCCCCGGGCGATGGGGGAGACGCATGAGCGGGAGCCTCGTCCTCGCGGTCGAGTCGAGCTGCGACGAGACGGGCGTCGCGCTCGTCGCAGACGGGAGGCGGATCCTCGCGTCGGTCGTCGCGAGCCAGGTCGCGCTCCACGCGCCGACCGGCGGGATCGTTCCCGAGGTCGCGGCGCGTGCGCATCTCCGGTGGATCGTCCCCACCCTGGCGGAGGCGTGGTCCGACGCCGGGGTGAGCTGGTCGGACGTCGACGCGGTCGCCGTGACGTCGGGGCCCGGCCTCGCCGGGTCGCTGCTCGTGGGGATCAACTTCGCGAAGGCCCTCGCGTACGTCCACGAGCTGCCGCTCGTCGGGGTCAACCATCTCGAGGGCCACCTCTACGCGGCGTGGCTCGAGGACGCGACGGATCCCGCGCGCGAGGAGCCGGAGCTCCCGGCGCTCGCCCTCATCGTGTCCGGCGGCCACACGTTCCTCTCGGTCACGCGCCGCGGCCTCCGCCACGAGCACCTCGGCGGGACCGTGGACGACGCCGCCGGCGAGGCGTTCGACAAGGTCGGGCGCCTGCTCGGCCTCCCGTATCCGGGGGGTCCGGCGATCGCCCGCGCCGCCGAATCCGCGGTCCGGCACGAGGTCCGGTTCCCGCGGGCCTGGCTGCCGGGAACGGACGACTTCAGCTTCTCGGGCCTCAAGACCGCCGCCCTCCGCGTGGTGGCCGAGGCGCGCACCGTCGCCGGGATCGACCTCGCGGACCGAGAGACCCCTCTGCCCGGCCCGGTCGTCGCCGAGCTCGCCTGGGGCTTCCAGGACGCCGTGGTCGACGTGCTCGCCACGAAGACGATCCGCGCGGCCGAGCGGGTGGGGGCGGCGACGATCGTCCTCGGGGGCGGCGTCGCGGCGAACACGGCGCTGCGCGCCAGGCTCGCGGGCGAGGCGGAGGCCCTCGGGATCCCGTTCGTCGTCCCGGCTCCCGACCTCTGCACCGACAATGGCGCGATGATCGGGGCGGCCGGGGCACGGCGGTTCACCGCCGGCGAGCGGGCCGGGCTCGACCTCGACGCGCGCCCCACGTGGCCGCTGGGGGCCCCGTGACACCGGCTCCGCACGTCGACCCCGTCGTCGTCCGCCGAGCGCTCCGCGAGGCGGGCACGCGGCCGCGGAAGGCGCTCTCCCAGAACTTCCTCGTGGACACCGACGTCCTCGACGCCATCCTCGCCGAGGCGGCGCCGGTCCCCGGCCGGCGTGTCCTCGAGGTCGGGCCGGGCCTCGGCATCCTCACGACCGCGCTCGTGGACGCGGGAGCCGCGGTGACGGCGGTCGAGCTCGACGCGGCTCTCGCGCGGCGCCTGCGCGGGGCGCTCGCGGGGGCGATCGCGCGCGCCGGGGCAGACCCCGTCGGGCCGCGGACGCTGCGACTGGTCGAGGGGAGCATCCTCGACGTCGACGTGGCCGATCTCGCGGCGCCCCCGTTCGACGTCGTGGCGAACCTCCCGTACCACATCACGAGCCCGGTGCTCCACCGCCTCCTCGGCGGCGACCCGCGGCCGGAGCGGTGCGTGCTCATGGTCCAGCGCGAGGTCGCGGAGCGGGTGGCCGCCCCGCCCGGCCGGATGAGCTACCTCTCGGTGTTCGTCCAGTACCACGCCGGCACGCGGATCGCGCGGATCGTTCCACCGGCCGCGTTCGAGCCGGCGCCCGCGGTCGATTCCGCGCTCCTGGTGCTCGATGTCCGGCCGCCGGGCGACCCGCGGCGTCTCGACCCGGCTGAGGAGGACCAGCTGTGGCGACTCGTCCAGGCGTCCTTCCGCGAGCGGCGGAAGATGATCCACAACGTGCTCGTCCGCCAGCTTCCGCTCCCGGCCGAGCGCGTGTCGGCCGCGCTCGCGAGCGCGGGGATCGCGCCCGACCGCCGCCCCCAGACGCTCTCGGTGGACGAGTGGCTCGCGCTCCGCGCGGCGCTCGGTCCGCTCGCCCCGGACCGGCGAGGCCGTCGCGCCGGCGAGGCGGCAGGCGAGGCTGACGAGGCGGGCGACCCGGCCGGCGCCGACGCGGGCGATGGCGCGAGCGCCAAAGGGGGCGCGGGCGACGACGCGGAGGCGCCGCGATGAGCGGCTCGCCGGCCGTCCGCATCGCGCCGGCGAAGCTCAACCTCACGCTCGCCGTCCTGGGACGCCGCGCGGACGGGTACCACGCCCTCCACTCGATCATGGCCCCGCTGGACCTCGCCGACCGCCTCTCCGTCGCGCCGGCGATCGGTCCGACCGACACGCTCCATGTCGACGGCGCGGACTGCGGTCCGGCGGACGGGAATCTCGTCCTGCGCGCGATCGCCGCCGCGCGCGCGGCGGTCCGGGCGGAGCTCGGACCG
>JAKAJU010000144.1 GCA_021813655.1 Chloroflexota bacterium
ACGCGTTCGCGTCCCCGGAGGCTGTCGCGACCGCCCGCCGCTTCTCGGCGGCGTAGTCGCGGCGAAGGAGCGGGTCCGCGCGAAGGGCGTCGCGCAGGGTGATGGCCTCGCGGACCTCGGAGCTCCCTTCGGGGAGCACGCGGATGTCGATCGCGTAGGCCCTCCCGCGCCAGTCGACAGACCCGACGAGCCGGGCATGCGTGCGCGACGACGAGGACGCACCGTGAGCCCGCTGGAAGCCGGTCCGGACGAGCCGGTCGGCGACCCGGTCGACGATCCCTTCGGGAGCGACGAGCAGGAGGTCCACGACTCCGGTCCCCGGGAGGCCGGGCACGGCCGTGCTCCCGACGTGCTCGATCCGCGCCTCGGGAAGCGCCGAGCCGACGAGCTCGGCGACGGCGACGGCGACCTCCGTCGCGCGCGGGTCGGCGGCGTGCACGCCGAGGGGGCGCTGGACGTACGGGCCGATCGTGAGGGAGTCCACCGCGGCAGTGTAGGACGCGCCCGGGGCCGTCCGGGGCGCCGCGGGACCGGGCGCCTCCCTGACCTCGCGCCTCGGAGCCTGGCGCCGATCGAGCGCCGATTCCGTACCGTGAACCTGCCTTGCCCGCGTGAGGCGATCGACTGACGATGGGACTGACTGGATCGGCCGCCGCCTGAAACGCTTGCGACCGGTGACGAGGAAAGGAGCGCGAATGGGCAGACAGGTCATCATGTCCGAGCTTCGGGACCCCAGGCTCGTCACCGTGCGTCGTGGGGGGACCCTTCAGGACACCGATCACCACCGCCTCGCAGTGTGGGCGGCCGATTGCGCGCAGCACGTGCTGCACCAGTTCGAGCAGGCGCGGCCCGGGGACGATCGTCCGCGACGGGCGATCGACCTTGCGCGCGCCTGGGCGCGGGGCGAGATCACGATGACCCAGGCCCGCACGGCCGCCTTCGCCGCCAACGCCGCAGCCAGAGAGGTGGTCGGCGCCGCGAGGGAGGCGGCGCACGCCGCCGGTCAGGCCGTGGCGGTGGCGCATGTCGCTGCCCACGAGCTGGGCGCTGCGGCCTACGCGATCAGGGCCGCACGGGCGGCGGCTCCTGAAAGCGAGCGTGAGGAGGCGGGTCGCCGAGAGTGCCAGTGGCAGCGTGACCAGCTTCCCGGCGAGATCCGAGGACTCGTGCTCGACGACCAGCGGGTGCGCAACGAGGTGTGCTGGTCCGTCTTCGATCGCTGACAGGCCACGCGAGGAGCGGCTGGGGCAGCCCACATCCCACCCCTACGATGGGCTGCCGGTCGACGCCTACGAAGCGCTCTGCAGGGCAGGGACTTCGCGGTGAGCGCGCGGAGGGGTTCCGCCGCGAGCAGGGGTGGGCGGCAGCATCCTGCGGCCCATCGAGCTGACCAGCACGTTGGGTAGCCGCGGGCCCGTGCCCTCGTCTGTCACATCGAGGACCGGCGTGCGCGTTGCCCGGAGGCACCGCTTCGCAGGGTGGCGATGGGCCGAATGGCCCATGCCCGACCGGGACTTTGGCGCTAGCGTCGGTCCACTTGCTCTGAAGGCGAGCGCCGCGCGCGCCGCAGCGCCCATGTGGGGAAGGGTCACCGGCGCGGCTCACCGCGCTTCCGGACGCACAGCCGAAGGGGGGACGGTCCGCCCAGACCGCGCCGGCGCCGCAGCTCGCCGCCGCTCGTTCGTGCCGCGTTCCCGCGCGCGTCCGGTGACTCTGTTCTCGCGAACCGCCATCGCGGGCACACTTGCCCGTTCGCACTCATCCCAGGGGGTTTCCCATCGATGAAGCGGATCTTCGCGTCTCTCTTCGTGGTCGCCGCGATCGTCGGGGTCGGCGTCCTTGCCACGGGCGCCTACTTCACGGACACGGTGAACAACACCAACTACACGTTCAATACCGGCAGCGCCGACCTGAAGCTGGGTCTCTGTGGCGAGATAGGGGCAGACTGTCACCTCACGCCAGCCAACCTGGATAGCCTCGACATGAGCACGTTGGGGTTGCCGCCGTCAGAGACGCTGACCGGACCGGGCATCGAGCACTCCGGCTGCCTGGTGATCGAGAACAAGGGCGACTACGCGCTCAAGCTCACCGGCCGGCTTGTCGTCACCGACTACGACCACGCGGGCATGCTGCAGGCCTTTCAGGTCGCTCTGAATGCAGCCAGCAACGGCTGCAATCCTGTGGGCAACGTGGTTCCGTGGACGTCCGTCGGCAGTGTGGTCAACCCGATCGATTCCGGCGTGACCTTGGCGCCTGGTGACCGGTTCTACGCCATCTTCTACAACCGCTGGGACAGCACAGGCGATCAGAACGCGCTCCAGGGCAAGTTCGTCAAGTTCAATATGTACTTCGACGGCAAGACCCAGTAGGCGCAACCAAAGCCGGAGGAGTGGCGCGGCCCCCGCGCCACTCCCACCCTACCGGACCACGCATCATGCCGCGCCGAATGCTGGCCAGGGCCTGGCGAGTTCTGGGCTGGGCTCCCTGGCTGGCGCTGCTCGCCTTCCTCGTCCTGCTTGCGCTGCCACGCGTCACGCCGCTCGACCTCTTGATCGTTCGCGGCGGGAGCATGGAGCCGGCGATCCCGATCGGGAGCGCCATCCTCATCGACCGGGGGGATCGCACGCCCGTCGTGAGCATGATCGCGGCCTTCCGTGACCCGTCCGGCTCGATCGTCACCCACAGGATCGTGCGGATCGAGGATGGGCTCATCGCAACCCGCGGGGATGCCAACGCGACAGAGGACGCGGTCCGCCGCTCGCCGGCTGACCTGATCGGTGTCGCTCGACTCAGCATCCCGTTCCTGGGCTACTTCCTGTATGTCCTCCAGCAGCCCGTTGTGTTCCTGCTCGTGTTGCTGTCGACAGGCGGCGTGCTCGTGCTGAGCGAGCTCCGCGTCATCGGTCGCGAGATCGGGAAGATGCGCCGCAAGCCCGCTTCACGGACCGAGGGACAGGCTGGCGCGGAGGTCATCGATGACTGACCGAATCCATCGCGTCGCCCAGCTCCTGGTCGCAGTCGCTGTCACGTTCCTGGCCGGCACGACCCTCACGACGTCCGCGTCATTCAGCGACTCGGTCCCGATCACGCAGCAGTTCGTGGCGATCATCCCGACGCCCACGCCGCCCGCGCTGGTGGCCAGGGTGCGGATCCTGCCCCAGACGATCCACCTCGGGAAGGGCGACTCCGATCCGCCGGTGATCGTCCATGTCGAGGGTCTGCCCGAGCCGCACGAGCTCAGCGAGATCGACCTGGCCTCCATCGACCTCTGCTACGAGGGCCGGTGCGCTCCCAGCGACGGTCCAGCGCGCCTCGTGAGCAAGACGCGCGTCCGGGCGACATTCACGCGATCGCAGGTCGCCTCGCTCGTGGGCAACGATCGCGGCGAGCTCCGATTCACGGTCGAAGGTGCCCTCACCGGCTCCGACCTGCGCTTCATGGGCGAGCACGTCAACCGGGTGTCCGGTGCCGCCCCGACAGTCGAGCCGTCGCCGAGCCCCGAACCCACGCCCTCGCCGGAGCCGACGCCATCGGCCGAACCTACCGCGTCGGCTGAGCCCACGCCCACGCCGGAGCCGACGCCCGAGCCGACGCCGTCGGCCGAACCATCGCCATCGACTGAGCCGTCCTCTTCGGTCGAGCCCACGGCGGATCCGTCCCCAGGCGGCTGAACGCTCCCCGGGCCCGCGCCCTTGGGCGAGCCATCGCCTGGCACCTGAGCACACCGTTCTGGGTTCCCCGGGCTTCCTTTCCTCGGGCTTCGAGCCGCCCTCTGCCACGCCCAGCGACATCGTCGGGCCATGGAGGAACTCCCGACGTGGCCGCACGTGGACCCCGGCCAGCCGAAACAGACCCGCGGGCCGGCGTCGCGGCGGTGGCCGGCGCGCCCGGGATGACGAGGAGGGGGCTGGACCGCCGACGGGTCGGCGGACAGTCCCTGATCCCTCGCCACCGCCGAGATCCGGCGGGCCAGCCCGACGTCGCGCTTGCTCATCCCCCGGTAGTCGTCTGTCATGGTGAGGAGGCGCACAGTCACACCGTCGTGGCGCACGTCCACGGCCGGGGCGGTGGTCGTCGACGCCCTCCACCTCGGCGATCGCGCCGACGAGCGCGGCGCCCGCCGCGAACGACCGGTCCGGAAGAAGGCGCGGGCCCCCTCGCCCAGCACGCGCCAGTCCTCGGCGCCCTCGGACTCACAGAACTGCCGAGGGCTGATCCGCTCGGTCATGCGTCACTCCTGTATCGGGCCGCTGCGGCACGGCCGGCGACGGCCGGCGACCGGCCGACGAACGGTCCGGCGCTACCATCCAGCCGATGAGCACCGACGCACCGCCCGCCCCTGTTCCCGTCCTCCTCGACGTTGACACGGGGATCGACGACAGCCTCGCCCTGCTGTACGCGTGCGCGTCGCCCGAGGTGGATCTCGTCGCGGTCACGTGCGCGGCCGGCAACGTCGACGCGCGACAGGTGGCGGAGAACACGCGAGCCGTCCTCGCGCTCGCAGGCCGGCCCGATGTGGAGGTCGCGCTCGGCCGTGAGACGCCACTCGTGCGGCCGCTCGTGACCACGCCCGAGACGCATGGACCTCGCGGCATCGGCTACGCGACGCTCCCGCCGGCGCGGACGCCGCTCTCCGCCCGACACGGGGCGGACGTCATCATCGAGGAGGCCCGCCGACGTCCCGGCGCGCTGACCGTCGTGTGCGTCGCCCCGCTGACGAACCTCGCCGTCGCCGTCCTCCGCGACCCGGAGCTGCCACTCCTGGTGGGCCGGCTCGTCATCATGGGCGGCTCGTTCCGTTCGCCGGGCAACACCGCGCCCACCACCGAATGGAACGCGACGGTGGACCCCGAGGCCGCGAAGGTCGTCTACGCGGCGTTCGGAGCGCCCGAGGTCCAGGCCCAGCGTGCCCGGCGCGGCCTCCCGCCGCGGCCGGTCGCGCTCGGCCTCGACGTGACCGAGCGTGCGAAGCTCGTCCCAGCCCACCTCGAGCGTCTCGCGGCCCGGGCCGGGTGCACGGCGGATGGGACCCGCCCGGACGGCTCGGTCAACGCGATCGTCCGCTACCTCGCCGACGCCATGCGGTTCTACATGGAGTTCCACGGCCGCTACGACGGCTTCTACGGCGCCTTCATCCACGATCCCTTCGCGCTCGCCGCGGCGATCGACCCGTCGCTGGTGCGGGCGGTGCCCGTGCCGGTGGACGTGGAGCTGGCCGGGACGCTGACGACCGGCGAGACCGTGGCGGACTGGCGGCGCGCCTGGGGTCGCCCGGACACGCTGGACGTCGGCGTGGAGGCCGACGCGGAGGCGTTCTTCGGGCGGTTCATCGAACGCGTCGGGGCGCTCGCGGCAGCGCGAGGCTGAGTCGGCCGCGCCGCGGCCGGGGTCGGGGCTGTCGGTCGCTCGCGACGCGTGGCACACTCGACGCGAGGGAAAGGGCAGGGACGCACGAGCGCCCCGCGACCGCCAGGGAGGGATCCATGGAACGAACGCTGGCCTGGGTCCGCGGCCAGTTCGACACTCGGACGATCGTCCTGATGCCCATCGCGATCGCGATCAACATCATCCTCGGCCAGACCGTCGCCGCGGCGCTGAAGATCCCCGTCTACTTCGACTCGATCGGCACGATCCTGGTGGGCGTCGTCGCGGGCCCGGTCCCGGGCCTGCTCACCGGCCTCCTCGCGAATCTCATCTGGACCTACGTCCTTCCGGCCCCGTTCCAGTCGCCTTACGCGGCGCCGTTCGCCGTCGTGGCGGCGGAGATCGGCCTCCTGGCGGGCATCTTCGGCTGGTTCGGCTGGTTCCGGAGCCGCCCGGACACGCCCTGGTCGCGCCTCCTCGCCGGGGGGGCGCTCGTGGCCGTCATCGTGGCGGTGGTCTTCGTCTACGGCTTCATCCCGTTCTACGGCGGCACGTTCACGTTCTTCGGCGACGCGACCGACGTGAACCCGATCTTCACGATCCTCGGGTGGGTCGTGGCGGTCCTCCTCGTCGTCGCCGTCGTGGCGCTGTTCGTCCTGCTCTTCGTCCGGCGGGACCTCGGCGTCGTCTACGTCGTCATCGCCGGCGCCATCGTCGGGGTCATCTCGGCCCTGATCTCGGCGCCGATCTCCGCGGTCGTCTTCGGCGGTGTCACGGGCTCGGGGACCGATCTGCTCGTGGCTGCCTTCCAGCAGGCCGGCTCGGATCTCCAGACGGCCGTCCTCCAGCAGGGCCTCCTCTCCGACCCGATCGACAAGACGCTCACCTTCTTCGTCGTCTTCCTCCTCCTCCAGGCGCTCCCGCGACGGATCGTGGCGCGCTTCCCGCAGGGCGAGCGGGCGATCGGGCTCGCCGGCGACCGGGCCTGAGTGGAGGCGCCCATCGGACTGCTCGAGACGGACGACGCGACCCTCGTCGCCCGCCTCGTCCCGCCCACGCCCAGCCCCTACCACCGGCTGAACCCGACGACGAAGGCCGTCATCGCCACGGTCGCATCGCTCGGCGCGTTCGTGATCGGCGGCTACGTGGGGCCGCTCGCGATCATCGGCGTGGTGCTCGCGTGCGCAGCCGTCGCGGGCGTCCTCCGGCGCCTGGTCCGCGTCTCCGCGCTCTTCACGCTCCCGATCGCGATCTCCGTCATCCTCGTGAGCGTCTTCACCCGCGCGGGCACGACGGTCCTCTTCACGATCGGACCGTTCGACGCGACGCTCGAGGGGGTCGACTTCGCCGCGCAGACGCTCGTCCGGCTCTTCGCGATCTCGACGGCCATCAGCCTCTTCGGGATGACGACGGACCCGCGGGCGTTCGTGCTCGACCTGGAGCGCCGCGGCCTCTCGCCACGGTTCGCCTTCGTCGCAGCCGCGACCGTCGAGGCGGTGCCGGCGATGGTCGCGCGGGCGGGGACGATCCAGGCGGCGCAGCGGTCACGTGGGCTCGACACGGAGGGCGGCCTCCTCGCCCGGGCGCGCGGCTTCCTCCCGCTCATCGTCCCCGTCGTCCTCTCGTCGCTCACCGAGGTCGAGGAGCGGAGCCTCGCGCTCGAGGTCCGCGCCTTCGGGCGGCCCGGGAAGCGCGACCTGCTGTGGTGCCCCGGCGATCGCGGCTGGGAGCGGGCCGTCCGCTGGGGGCTCGCGCTGCTCCTCCTCGTGGCCATCGTGGGGCGCGTCGCCGGCATCGTCGGCGCGACGGTCTGACCGATGCTCGAGCTGCGCGGCGCCACGTACCGGTACGCGGGCTACGCGAGGCCCGCGATCCACGACGTGGACCTCGCGCTCGCGGACGGGGAGATCGTCGGGATCGTCGGCGCGAACGAGGCCGGGAAGTCGACGATCTGCCTCGTGGCGTCGGGGCTCGCGCCCGCGTCGATTGGCGGGGGCCTCACCGGGACGCTCACGATCGACGGCGAGCCGATGGCCGGACGCCCGGTGCACGACCTCGCCGCGCGCGTCGCGATCGGCTTCCAGGACCCCGCCACGCAGCGCTCGGGGATCACCGGCACCGTCTTCGAGGAGGTCGCGCTCGGCCCGATGAACCTCGGCCTGCCCGCGACCGAGACGATCGCGCGGGCGCGCGCAGCCCTGGAGCTGCTGCGGATCGGCGACCTCGCGGGCCGCGACCCAGCGCGACTCTCGGGCGGCCAGGCACAGCTGGTGGCCATCGCCTCGCTCCTCGCGATGAGGCCACGCCACGTCGTCCTCGACGAGCCCACCGCGCAGCTCGATCCGGAGGGGACGCGCCTCGTCGCGGACGCGCTCCGCGCCCTCGCGTCGGCGGGGACCGTCCTCCTCGTCGCCGAGCAGAAGACCGACCTGCTCGACACGCTCTGCGCGCGCGTGGTCGTCGTGGCGGACGGGCGGCTCGTGGCGGACGGCCCGACCGGCGAGGTCCTGGGCGACGAGCGCCTCGAGGGCTGGGGCGTGGAACCGCCGTCGCGCGTCCGCCTCGCACGGGCGCTCGCGGCGCGCGGCCTGGATCCGTCGGTCGTGGAGGGCGCGACGTGAGCGGGCCGCAGGCCGTCCCGGCGGTCCAGGCCGTCCAGGCCGTCCCGGCGGTCCGCGTCCGCGGGCTCGTCCACGTCTACCCCGAGGGGACCCGCGCGCTCGATGGCGTGGACCTCGAGATCGCGGGCGGCGCGGTCGTCGCCATCATCGGGCAGAACGGGAGCGGGAAGTCGACCCTCGCCCGCCACCTCAACGGGCTCCTGCGACCCACGGAGGGTTCCGTCGAGATCCTCGGGGAGGACGCGGCGCACCTGCGCGTCGCCGCGCTGGCCGCGCGGGTCGGTCTCGTCTTCCAGGATCCGGACCGCCAGATCTTCGCGCGGAAGGTCCGCCCGGAGGTCGCGTTCGGACCGTCCAATCTCGGCCTCCGCGGGGCCGCGCTCGACCGGGCGGTGACCGAGGCGCTGGAGGCCGTGGGGCTCGGCGACCAGGGCGGCGTGAACCCGTACGACCTCGGCTACTCGCGGCGGAAGCTCCTCGCGATCGCCTCGGTCCTCGCGATGCGGACGCCGATCGTCGTGCTCGACGAGCCCACGACGGGGCAGGACCTGCGCGGCGTCGCGCGCGTCCGGGCGATCATCGAGTCGTTCGCGAGGGAAGGCCGGACGGTCATCGCTATCAGCCACGACATGCGGTTCGTCGCGGAGACCTTCCGGCGCGTCGTCGTCATGCGCGCCGGCCGTGTCGTCCTCGACGGGACGCCGGCCGAGGTCTTCTCCGAGCCCGCCTGGCCCGTCCTTGCGTCCACGTACCTCGAGCCGCCCCTCGCGGCGCGCGTCGGCGCGCGCACCGGGCTGGGGGCGACGCCGACCGAGGCGGCGCTCGTTGAGGCCGTGGCCGCCCGCGACGGGTGAGTGAGAACCGCGAGAGGAGGCCGCCGGGGGGCGGAGCCGCTCCTCTTGCGCGACAGGCAAGAACGCGACGCGAACGGTCGCCCCGGCCGCACCCGCGTCGGATCTCTGCACCACGGGTAAGGGATCGACTGGGAACGACCGCCCCAGGGCCTTTGGCGAGGCCTGGAGCCACTGCCCGGGCGTCCGACGTGCCCGACCCGTTCCGTTCATGCGCCTGATGCACACGCAGGTCGAGCTCCTGCACGCGACGCAAGGTTCGGGCGCACATGGCCGGCGGCGATCCGTCCGCAACCGTCCGGCTCGACGCGGGGCCCGGTGGCGGACGAGGTGCCGCCCGGTGGCGCGCCCGGTCGGGGCCCGGTGGCGGACGAGGTGCCGCCCGGTGGCGCGCCCGGTCGGGGCCCGGTGACGGACGAGGTGCCGCCCGGTGGCGCGTCCGGTCGGGGCCCGGTGACGGACGAGGTGCCGCCCGGTGGCGCGCCCGGTCGGGGCCCGGTGGGGGCCCCTGCCGTCGACCGTCACACCACCCGGACCAGGTCCTCCGCGACGAGCTCCATGAGCAGGCCGTCGTGCCACGTGCCATCGGGGCCCCGCTCGTACGCGCGGAGCCGGCCCACCGGCTCGAACCCGACCTTCCGGTAGGCGCGGATCGCCGCGACGTTGTCGGCAGCCGGATCGATCGTGAGGCGGTGGTGGCCGCGGACGTCCACGAGCCACGCGGCGACGAGCGCGACGGCCTCGGGACCGAAGCCCCGGCCCTGCGCGGCGGTGGCGAGGAAGAGGTCGATCCCCGCATGACGGTAGTCGGGCTCCGGTTCCTCCCACGCCTGGATCGCGCCGACGACCACGGGCGGTCCGGCGTCGTCCAGGGCGCCCGTGACGCCGGGGTCCCGATGCGGCGGGCCGAGGAGACGCCGGTCGACCTCGATCGCCCAGACGGGATTCCCGCGCCGCGCGACGAGCTCGGCGCGGACGCGGGCGGCGTCGTACCGCGACCACCAGTGCGCGACGTCGGGTTCGACGAGGATCGCGGCCAGGGTGAGAACGTCGCGTCGCGTCGTCGGCCGGAGCGTGACGCGCGGGCCACGGAGGACGGGGGTGGCGTCGGCGGCCAGCGCCTCGGCGCGCTCCGACCCGCTCACGGCACGATCTCGAGCGCGACCTCCGCGGCCGTGTCCCCCGCGATCCGCCATGCGCGCACCGAGGGCGCGCCCGTCGCCCGGTCGGCCTCGGCCGGCGCGAGCGAGACGATCACATGGAGAGCGTCCGGATAGAACGCGCGGCGGACGTCGGTCGGCGACGGGCGCGCTGGCGACGCCACGTGGCTGTGGACGATCGCCCAGATCGCCTCGTCTCGCGCGTCGATCTCGAGGCTCAGGCGAAGCAGATCGGCCGGGTCCACGTCGTACACGTACGGTGACGCGGCCGCGTTCCGGGCCGGAGCCCACCGAAGGGCCATCCCTCCGGCGGCTGGCGCGTCGCTCCCGACGATGAGGCCGCACATCTCGTTGGGGACGGCCGCGCGCGCGTCCGCGACGATGGCGTCGCGGAGCACCGCGGGCAGCGTGACGGACGCCGGACCGTTCACGGCGGGATGCACCTAGATGCGATCGGGCATGGGCAGGACGAACGGCTCGTCGGCCGCGCCCGCGGTGCCCCGCGCGTCCGTCTCCCGTCGACCGCCGTCACCGCACGCCGGGCAGTTCGGGTCGCGCCGGAGTGCGAGCTCCTCGAAGGTCGCCTCGAGCGCGTCGAAGAGCAGCAGTCGACCGACGAGCGGATCCCCGATCCCGAGGAGGAGCTTGAGCACCTCGTTCGCCTGGAGCATCCCCATGATCCCCGGCACGACCCCGAGGACCCCGGCCACCGAGCACGGGGGCGCGAGCTCCGGCGGGGGCGGGCTCGGGTAGAGGCAGCGGTAGCACGGCCCCGAGGCCGGGTCGAAGACGGTCAGCTGCCCCTCGAAGCGGTACACGCTCGCGTGGACGACCGGGATCCGCAGCGCCACGGCGGCATCGTTGAGCGCGTACCGCGTCTCGAACGAGTCGGTGCCGTCCACGACGACGTCGTATCCGCCGATGAGCGCGACGACGTTCGCGGGCCCGAGCATCTCCTCGTGGGCGACGACGCGCACCTCCGGGTTCAGCGCGGCGATCGCGGCCCGCGCCGACGCCACCTTCGGGAGCCCGACCCGGTCGGTCGTGTGGAGCACCTGGCGCTGGAGGTTCGAGACGTCCACGACATCGAAGTCCACGATGCCTAGCGTCCCGACGCCCGCGGCGGCGAGGTAGAGCGCGGCCGGCGACCCGAGGCCCCCCGCACCGACGAGGAGGACGCGCGCGTCGAGGAGCCGCGCCTGGCCTTCCGGTCCGACCTCGGGCATGAGGAGGTGACGGCTGTAGCGGCGAGACTGCTCGGGCGTGAACGGCGAGCCGGCGGGCGACTCCCACGCGAGCCCCGCGGCCCGCCACGCCTCCGTCCCGCCCGCCAGGCTCCGCACGTCGCGGTAGCCGGCCGCCTCGAGATACCTCGCGGCCTGGAGCGACCGGATCCCGTGTGCGCAGTACACGACGACGGGAGCCGACGGGTCGGGCAGGGCCGTGCGCGCTCGCTCCGGGACCGACCCGAGCGGGACGTGCGTGGCCCCGGGGATGCGCCCCGTGTCCCACTCGCGGGGCTCGCGAACGTCGAGGAACACGGCCCGCGCGTCCGACGCGACGAGCGCGTCCGCCCCTGCGGGATCGATCTCCCTGGCCGTCAGTCCGGCTCCGTGCCGCCCGCGTCGACGCCGGCCGGCGTCCCTGCGTCGCCAGGGGAGGCCGGCGGGCCTCCCTCCGCGAGCGCGTGCTCGAGCGTGTCGAGCGAGAGCAGCGCGCACTTGAGGCGCGCCGGGCTGATCTCGATGCCCAGGAGGTCGAGGACATCGTCCGCCGACATCCGCGCTGCCTCGTCGAGCGTCTTGCCCCGGAGCTCGTCCGTCAGGAGCGACGCGGAGGCCTGACTGATCGCGCAGCCCCGGCCGGTGAACGCCACGTCGGCGATCCGGCCGTCACGCACGTCGAGCATCATCGTGATGCGATCCCCGCAGAGGGGGTTCGCGCCCTCCCACCGCAGGTCGGGCGTCTCGATGACGCCGAAGTTGTGCGGGTGGCGGTAGTGCTCGAGGATGTAGTCGCGATACAGGTCGTCCACCGGCGGTCAGTCTAGCGCGGGCGTCAGACGCCGAAGATCCGAACGACCTCGCCGAGCCCGGCGACGAGCGCGTCGATGTCCTCGCGCGTGCTGTACACGTTGAAGCTTGCGCGGGCCGTCGCGGCCAGGTCGAGGCGCTCGTGGAGCGGCATCGTGCAGTGGTGCCCGGCTCGGACGCAGACGCCGAAGCGGTCGAGCACCTGCGCGACGTCGTGCGGGTGGACGCCCTCGACGTTGAACGGGACGACCCCGCTCCGCTGGTCCGCGGGCGGGCCGTAGAGGGTGATCCCGGGGACGGTCGCGAGCCGGTCGAGCGCGTAGCGCGTCAGGACCGCCTCGTGGGCGCAGACGCGGTCCATCCCGATCCCCATGAGGTACTCGGCGGCCACACCGAGGCCGATCGCGGCGGCGATGTCCGGCGTGCCGGCCTCGAACTTCCACGGGATCGCGTTGAACTCGCTGCGGCGGAGGTGGACCTCGCGGATCATCTCGCCGCCCGCGAGGAACGGGGGCATCGCCTCGAGGAGCTCGCGACGGGCCCACAGCGCGCCGGAGCCGGTGGGGGCGAGGACCTTGTGGCCCGAGAAGACGTAGAAGTCGCAGCCGAGGTCCGTGACGTCCACGGGCAGGTGCGGCACGGCCTGCGCGCCGTCCACGAG
Organism: Chloroflexota bacterium; assembly: GCA_021813655.1. Classification (GTDB taxonomy): domain Bacteria; phylum Chloroflexota; class Limnocylindria; order Limnocylindrales; family CSP1-4; genus CAIYQJ01. The sequence continues at coordinate 12,691 of JAKAJU010000144.1, forward strand.
GACGAGCGCGCCCGCCGCATGCGCCATCTGGACGATCTCGCGGACCGGCGTGACCGTGCCGAGCGTGTTCGAGACATGCGTGAACGCGACGAGCTTCGGGCGAAGGCGGAGGAGCACCTCGAAGACGTCGAGCCGGAGGATCCCGTCGTCCGTGATGGGGATGAACTCGAGGTCGCCATCCACCTCCTGGACGAGGAGCTGCCACGGGACGAGGTTCGCGTGGTGCTCCATCTCCGTGAGGACGATCGCGTCGCCGCGACCGACGTTGCGCCGGCCCCAGCTGTACGCGACGAGGTTGATGGCCTCCGTCGCGTTCCGCGTGAACACGATCTCGCGGCTGTCGGGAGCGCCGATGAAGCGGGCGACCGACGCGCGCGCGGCCTCGTAGGCGGCCGTCGAGCGCTCGCCGATCTCATAGATGCCGCGATGGACGTTCGCGTTGTAGCCACGATAGAAGCCGTCGACCGCGTCGATGACGACCTGCGGCTTCTGGCTCGTGGAGGCCGAGTCGAGGTAGACGAGCGGCCTGCCTGTCGAGGTCTCGGTCCGGAGGATCGGGAAGTCGGCCCGGAGCGCGTACGGGTCGAGCGGAAGGACGTCGGCCACCTGCCCGCGGAGATCCACTGCCTCGGCCATCAGGCGCCGGCCTCCACCGGCTCCCGGATGTCGAGGCCCGAATCGGACGCATCGACGTCGTAGCCGGCCTCTCGGAGGACGCCCGCGTAGCCCTCCTCCTCGAGGCGAAGCGCGAGGTCGCGGCCGCCGGTCGCGATCATCCGGCCGCGCGCGAGGACGTGGACCACGTCCGGCGTGATGTAGTTGAGGAGGCGCTGGTAGTGGGTGATGAGGAGGACGCCCATCTCCGGCCGGAGCTGCGCGTTCACACCCTCGGCCACGATCCGCAGCGCGTCGATGTCGAGGCCGGAGTCCGTCTCGTCGAGCACGGCCATCTCCGGCTGGAGGATCGCCATCTGGAGCATCTCGAGGCGCTTCTTCTCGCCGCCGGAGAAGCCCTCGTTGACGTAGCGGGTCGCGAACGACTCGTCCATCTTCAGGAGCTGCATCTTCTCCCGGACGAGCCGCCGGAACTCGCCCATCGAGACCCCGCCGCGCATGGGGTCCGTCGGGTCGATCTCCGGGTTCTTGTCCACGCCCTGCCGGCGCGCGTTGAGCATCGTCCGCAGGAAGCTCGCGACCGAGAGCCCCGGGATCGCAGTGGGGTACTGGAATGCGAGGAAGAGTCCCATGCGCGCCCGCTTGTCCGGCGAGAGCGCGAGGATGTCGACGCCCTTGAAGATGACCTCGCCGGCCGTGATCGCGTACGCCGGGTGCCCCATGAGCGCATACGCGAGCGTCGTCTTGCCCGAGCCGTTGGGGCCCATGATCGCGTGAACCTGGCCGGCGTCCACGGCGAGGTCGATGCCCTGGAGGATCTTCGTCTCAGGCGCCGCGACGGGCGAGACGTGGAGGTCGCGGATGACGAGGAGCTGGTCGGTCACGGTGGCGTGGGTACTCCTGTGGGCGTGTCGCTCTCGGATGGTCAGACGACGACCGCCTCGGCCGTCTCGATGGGGAGTGGCCGGACCTCGACGAGGTTCGGCTGCGGGACGAGGTCGGCGAGGGTGACGGAGTCGAGAGCGCCCGCGATCGCGTCGCGGACGCGGATCCAGAGATGGTTGACGGTGCAGGTGCCGGCGCGGCCGCATCCGGGGAGGTGGGTGGGATCCTCGCTCGCGCAGATCATCGGCGCGAGGGGGCCCTCGAGGGCGCGGAGGACCTCGCTCATCCTGATCGCGGCGGGGTCGCGCCCGATCTCGTAGCCACCGCGGGCGCCGCGGGTGCTCGTCACGAGGCCGGCCTCTCGCAGCGGGATGGCGAGCTGCTCCAGGTACGCCCGGGGCAGGTCCTCCTCGGCGGCGATCTCGGCGAGCGAGCATGGGCCGGTCCCGCGCCGCGCGGCGAGACGGACCATGAGGCGCACGCCGTACTCGCCCTTCGTGGAGAAGGAGATGGCGCCGCTGGAGTGGAAGGTCTTCACCGTCACGTGTCGGATGGTCCCCTGCGATATCGGCCGGTCCGGCCGGGGCGAGGAGGAGCGTCCCGGCGGACCTGCCGATGGATGTGCGCTCGGCCGCCGGGGGACGCGCGGCGGCCGAGCGCCGGTGGAAATCCGAGTGATTACGTCGGGATTGAGTCTAGACCGGCTCGTGAGCGGCTGTCAACGGGGTCTGGGTAGTAGTTCGTGAACGGGTCGCCGGACAGTGGTGACAGTGGCCCGGAGTCGCCGCGCTTCGCGACCGAGTGACTGAGCACCGGCCAGGCCCAGCCGCCAGCGTGAGATCGGCTGGACCCACGACGGTGTCGAGGCACCCATCGGGCGTCAGCCTCGCGCCGTCTGGTCCCCGAGGAAGACCAGTGCCGTCGGGGTCGATCAGGTCACGCGACGCGGACAGCCCTGGGAGTCGCCTTCGCCATCCCTTTCCGGCGATGGGCCCGATCCACGGGCAAGCCGCCCGGGACGGCCGTCGAGAACCCGATCACGCGGCAGCACGCGCTTCTGCGTTGGCCGGGTAGCGCGCGCGGTCACCCCCGCGGCGGCGCCACGTGCCGATCGGGAAACCCGGGGCGATCGATGGATCACCTACCTCCAGCGGCCGAACTGCGACGGGTACGACCATGCCGGCGCGTACATCGAGCTACCGCTGTAGCGAGCCCGGAAGGCGAGCCACACCTTCGACGACGTCGTGTACCTGTACGTCGCGACGCCACCCGCATCCGTGGTCACGCTTGCATGGGGCGCGTATGCGCTCCATGTGCCGTCCGGGCCTTTGATCGCGATCCAGACACCCAGTCGCGTCCCGGCGAGCGCCGGACTCGTGGTGAACCGGAGGGTGATGGACTGGCCGCGCCTCAGGATCTTGGTCGGGGTGGTGAAGGGGCCGCTCACATCGGAGGAGGAGACGGCGGCGATGGCCACGGTGACTGGAGTCGGAGCGGGCGTCGGGATGGGAGCTGGGCTGGGGCTCGGTGACGGGCTCGGTGACGGGCTCGGAGGGGCCGAAGGGCTCGACGTCGGGAACGGCGGCGCGGTCGGTTCGGGATGCAGGACCAGCACCGGCGTGCTCACCGTCTGGTCATCCAGCGTGGCGCTCACCAGAATCTGTCCGGGCGCCCAAGGCGCCCTGAAGGCCACCTCGGCCCGGCCGTTGACCGTGGCCCTGGTCGCGGGGCTGACGATGCCGGCCGAGGCGCTGAAGCCGATCGTCGTCCCGTCGGGGATATGACCGGATGCCGAGGTGTCCCTCCCCAATGAGTCGTGCGTCACATCGCCGGTGGCGGTGCTCGTCGCACCGGGCAGGATGGAGAAGGGGGCATCGACGCGCAGCACCAGCCAGGGGTTGAACGTGACGTTCCCGCTGACGCCAGCGCAGCCGGACGTGCCGGGGCCCAGATTGCAGCCCCACCAGTTGTCCGTGGCATCGACGGTTGGGTGGGTAGAGAGCACGCCGTGGACATTGCCGCTGAGGACATTGTGATGGGCGCTGACAGCGGCGACGTCCGCTTGATCAAAGCCCACCTCGATGCCATCAGTGTTGCCGGTGATCGTGTTGCCAGTGATCGTGGCCCCGGAAGTGGGGCCCGAGCCGTCGAAGTAACTGCTCACCAGCACGCCGGCGGAGGTTGATCCGTCGGCCGTGGCGACTCCGGTGTTGCCGGTGATCGTATTGCCGCTGATGACCGCCGTGCTGCTGCGTCCGACCTCGATGCCGTAATCCAGCCAGTTGCCGGCACCCTTGCCGGTGTAGACATTGCCGGTGATGGTGGCGGCGGACTGGAACGCGGCGAACACGCCTTCTCGGCCGATGGCGCCGAAGACGTTGTCGCTGACGGTCATGTCCGAACCGTACAACGCGATTCCTGCACCGCTGTAGTCGGGACCGCTCTCGTTGTAGGCGATGTTCGTGAAGATGTTGCCATTGATCAGCCCGTGTCCATGCGAGATGATCGCGTTCGTGACGAGCCGGCCGGTTCCGTCGAGCGTCACCCCACTGAGGCCGAAGGTGACGCCTGCATCGACGAGTATCCAGGCGCTGGAGTCAAGATCGG
>JAKAJU010000036.1 GCA_021813655.1 Chloroflexota bacterium
GCCGGCGTGGGGCGCGGGGTGGGACGCGTCAGGACGACCCATCCCGGGCGAGGCTGCCGAGCACGCTCGCGACTCCCGGACCGGCGCGATCATCGGCGGCCTCGTCCTCGTGGGGATCGGCGCCGCGTTCCTCCTCGCGCAGGTCGCGCCGCAGCTCGACTGGGGGCTGGCGGGACCCATCCTCCTGATCGCCCTCGGCGTCGTGCTCGTCCTCGCGTCGATCCGCCGAGCCTGAGGGAGCGGACGGACCCGTGCTTCCGGTCTACCTCGCCATCGGCGGGTTGGTCGCCGGGCTCGTCCTCTTCGGACGGGGCGTGCTCGCGTACACGCGCGCGCAGCGGATCGCGGGTCTCACGAGCTCCGCGATCGCGTCGATCGCGGCCGGCGAGGTGCGCGTCAGCGGTGTCGTCGAGCCCGACGCCGCGTTGCTCGTCTCGCCTCTCCAGAGCCAGCGCTGCGTCTGGTACAGGGCGCGCGTCGAGGAGTCGAGCGGCCGGACCCGGACCGTCGTCTTCGCCGAGACGCGCGCGGTGGGGTTCCGCGTGAAGGACGCGAGCGGCACCATCCGCGTCTTCCCGCGGGACGCCTCGTTCACCGCCCGCGACGACCTGCACGGCGCCGACGGCCACGACGGCGGCGGACCGGCCGGCCTCCACCTCAACACGGGGCCGACGCTCGTCGGCGTCACCGAGGATGACCGCGAGGCGCAGATCGCCGAGCTCCTCACGGTCCGCGGCGCCGGCGCGGCCGGCGGTGTCGCACCCCTCGGGCAGCCGGCCGGGTCCCGGACCTATGCGGAGGCCCGGATCGCGCCGGGCGATGCGGTGACCGTCATCGGCTGGGCGGTCCCGTTCGGGACGCTCGGCGATCCCGCGGCAGCCGACTCGAGCGCCGCGGCCGACGCCGCGATCCCGCCCGACGACCCCGCCCTCGTCGCGGATCTCGCCGAGGCGCGCGCTGCGGGCACGCTCGCCGACTCGCCCGAGGAGGCGTGGGGCAACGCGGCGATCCCCGGCTTCGGGATCGGGCGGCCGGTCCGGCCGCCGGAGCTCGACCCGGGCGTCCCCGCCGCGCCCATCGACGATGCCGAGAGGGCCTCGCGCGCCGCGCTCGCCGCGCGCGTGGAGCGGCGCTTCGAGATCGGCGACGACGAGCTCGTCCTCGCGGCGGGCGACGGCATGCCGCTCGCGGTCTACGACGGCGAGCCCGCCGCGGCGACCGGGCGCGAACAGGACCGCTTCCTCCTCGGCCTCGCCGGCGCGATCCTCGCGATCGCCTGTGCGATGGGCCTCGCCTACCTCGCCCGCGGAGGGACGATCCCGTGACCGTCGATCCGGCCTCGGTCGCTGCGGCCTTCGCGGTCGCCCTCCTCCTCTTCCTCGTCTTCTTCCTCACCGTGACGACGTTCAACCTCGTCGTCGCTCTGCGGCAGCGGGCGGACAAGGCCTGGGCGAACGTGGAGGTCGTCCTCCAGCAGCGGCACGACCAGCTCCCGAACCTCGTGAACGCCGCCAGGGGTCTCATGGGGTTCGAGCAGGCGGTCCTCGAGGAGGTCACGCGACAGCGGGCACGCTGGTCGCGTGACGATGCGCCGCCGGTCCAGGCAGCCGCGTCGGACGGGACGAGCGCGGCCGTCCGGACCCTCATCGCGACGGTGGAGGCGTACCCGGACATCTCGTCGCAGGAGAGCGTCCTGGAGCTCCAGGGTCAGATCGAACGACTCGAGGAGATGATCGCGGACCGGCGGGAGCTCTACAACGACACCGTCTACCGGTACAACACGACGATCCGGCAGGTGCCCGGGAACCTGCTCGCGCCGATCCTCGGCTGGCGCCCGCGCCACTTCTTCGCGGCGAAGCCCGAGGACCGCGAGAGGCCGGAGGTCTCCCTCACACCGCGCTGACGGCCCCCGGCCGCCCGGAAGGACGGATCGCCGGCCGCCGCCCCGCGGGGCGGCGCCGGGACGCCCACGATCAGGCGGGGTCGGCCGCCTGCGCTCCGGGCCCGCCTCCGCCGGGGACGATGTCCACGATCCGATCAACCGGTGCCGCCTCGGCCTCCCCCGTCTGCGCGCGGCGGCGCTCGAGCCAGTAGAAGAAGAACGAGGAGAAGATCGCGGCGACCGGGATCGCCACGAGAGCGCCGACGGCCCCGGCGAGGTGCGCGCCGAGGAGGAACGCGCCCATGACCACGACCGGGTGGAGCTCGACGGCTCCTGCCCGCACGACCGGAGCGAGGATGTTCTCGTCGATGAACCAGCCGATGAGCATGAGGATCGCGGCGGGGATGACCATGTCCGGCCGGAAGAGCAGCGCGACGATGACCGGCGGGAGCCACGAGACGTACGGGCCGTAGATCGGGATCGCCATGATCACGCCGGAGAGGAATGCCATCGCGGCCGCGGCCGGCAGCCCGAGGATCACGCTGACGAGGAGCGCCCAGACACCGTAGATCGCGCCGAGCGCGAGCTGGGAGCGGATGAACCCGATGAACGCGCGGCTCACGCTCCTGCGGAACAGCGATGCCTCCTCGCGCCGCGCCGCCGGCACGAGATCCATCCCGAAGTTGATGATCCTGTCGCGATCGATGGCCATGAAGACGCCCAGGCTGATGACGACGATCGTGTTGATGATGATGCCGATGGTCGCCGTCACGCCTCCGAGGGCCTGGAGAGCGAAGTCGGCCATCCCCTTGAGGACGTTCGTCACGACGGTCTGGAAGACCTCGCTGACGTTCACGTCCCAGCCCCGCGCGGTGACCCACGCCTGGAGGTCGGCGATCCACGTCGGCGGGCTCGTCGACGCGGAGGCGAGCTCCTCGACGAGGCTGACGAGGGACGCCGCGATCGACACGAGGACCACGACGACGATCCCGGCACAGAGCAGGACGACCGGGATGACGATGAGGACGACGGAGATCGCACGCGGCATCCGCGGGACGTGGCGCTGGATCCAGTCCACCGGCGGCGTCACGAGGAAGGCGATGAACCAGGCGAAGAAGAAGATCAGGATGATCTCCAGGTAGTCCTGGAAGTAGGCCGCGAGGAACCCGAGGACGACGAAGAGGGCCGCGAACGTCGAGAGGACGAGGAGGGCGCGGACCCATTCCCGGTCGCGGTCGAGGAGCGAGCGAAGCGTCTCGGTCCGCGATGGGCTCGAGGCGGCGAGGGAGGCGGACGCGGCGGGCGCGGGGGGCGCCGCCGGCGCAGCGGCCGCCGCGGG
>JAKAJU010000177.1 GCA_021813655.1 Chloroflexota bacterium
GGGCGGATCGGCGGTGGCGGCCGTCGTCGCGGTCGCGGCGATCGTCGGCAGCCTGGTGTTCGCGCTCCGGCCGGTCGGGCAGGGTGCCCTGCCGCCCGGCGGGCCAGCCGGCGCCGCCGGGACCCCGACGGGCTCGCCCGCGCCGGGGGCGACCGACGCCGCGAGCGCATCGCCCGAGGAGAGCCCGGCGGACCTGCTCGATCTCCCGATCGAGAGCGCGCCTCCCCGGGGGCCGGACCTCACGGCGCGCGAGAACCAGCACAAGGGGACGGACCGCTGGCAGCTGTCGCTCACCGAGACCGGTGATGCTGAGGGCTACTTCGACGACGTCTCCGTCGCGCCGGATGGGCAGATCGGCCTGCACATCCGCTCGAAGGCCCCGACCGTGGACGTGAGCATCGTCCGGCTCGGTGCGTACGGCGGCCTCGGCGCCCGCCTCGTGGGCCGGTACCGCCACGTCGCCGTCCCGGCGCAGCCGGACCCGGTGACCGATCCGACGACCGGGATGGTCACGGCCGGCTGGTCAACCGTGCTCCGGGTCGCGATCCAGCCGGACTGGGTCTCCGGCGAGTACCTCGCGGTCATCGCCCCGCCGGGCGGCAAGGCGCAGTACGCGTCGTTCGTCGTCCGCGAGCCGGCTCCGGTGACGCCGATCCTCTTCGTGTCGCCGGCCGCGAGCCATGAGGCGTACAACGACTGGGGCGGCAAGAGCCTGTACTCCGACAACAGCGCCGGTGCCGTGACCGAGGCCGGCGGGTCCCAGGCGGTCACCGTGAGCTTCGACCGGCCGTACGCCGAGTACCGCGGCGCCGGCCGGATGCTCCGCTGGGAGTACCCGTTCATCCGCTGGATGGAGGCGTCGGGGTACGACGTCGGCTACGCGACGGACGTGGACCTGCAGCGCGACCCGTCCATCGCCGCCGGCCGGCGGCTCATCGTCTTCGCCGGCCACCCCGAGTACTGGTCCCTGCAGATGCGCGCGACGATCGACGGTGCCATCTCGGGAGGGACGAACGTCGCCTGGTTCAGCGCGAACGAGATGTACTGGCGCATCCGCCTCGAATCGACCACCGGGCCGTACCGCGAGGTCACGTGCTACCGGAGCGCCGCGCTCGACCCCGTCGCCGCGACGGACCCGAGCCAGGCGACGACCCACTGGCGCGAACAGCCGTCCCCGGATCCGGAGGCGAGGACGATCGGCGAGATGTACGGGCACATCGCCCTCACGCCGGCCGACTTCGTCGTGACGGCGCCCGACAGCTGGATCTACGCGGGGACCGGTCTCCAGGCGGGCGATCACATCCCGGGCCTCGTGGGCGGCGAGTACGACCGGTACTGGCCGGCCTTCGCGCCACCCGGCACGCAGGTCGTGGCGCAGTCGCCCGTGCAGGTGGACCTCAAGGCGGAGCTCGGGCCGAGCGGGAGCCTCCCGCCCTACGAGCCCGTCCCGCCCGTCGCGAACGCCACGATCTACACGGCCCCGACGGGTGCCACGGTCTTCGCCGCGGGGACGATGCAGTGGTCGTGGGGCCTCGACGGCTGGGGCGACTTCACGTACCGGGGCGTGCGCACGCCGGTGGACGAGCGGGTGAAGCGCATCACGCGGAACATCCTCGACAGGCTCGGGTCGTAGCGCTCCGACCCGGCCGCGAGGGGCGTTTGACCGTCTCGGCCGGGGGGTCCATCCTCGGTCACGACAGTCCCCGGCCGTCAGGATGGACCTTCCGTGCGCATCCCCCACGTCAGGACCCGCATCCCGGACACCCGCCGCGGCCTCGCGGTCGCGGTAGCCGTCGCGGTCGTCGCCGCCGCGACAGGGCTCTCGGCAGGACCGGGCCCCGCCTCCGCCGCAGCCATCGCGGGCTCGGTCGCGACCGCCGCGGCGAGCCCTCTCACGGCGATCGGCTCCCGGCCCGCGACCCGCGACGCGCCCGTCCCCACCAATATCCGCCCGTCCCTGTCCAGGGCGGCCCGGGACTACCCCAAGCCGTACTTCGACGGCTGCCACGTGGAGCAGGACGGCGGGCTCCCGGCCGACGGCGGCTGCCTCTACGGCAAGGTCAACTCGAAGACCACGATCGCGCTGTTCGGTGACAGCCACGCGCTGTCGTGGTTCCCCGCGGTCGAGCGGCTCGCGATCGACAAAGGATGGCGCCTCATCTCGCTCACGATGTCCGCGTGCACGCCGGCGGAGATCCCCGCCTACATGCCGAGGAACCACTCCGTCTCCTGGGCATGCGCCGAATGGCGCGACGCCGCGCTGGGCCTCCTCGAGCAGGTCCACCCCGCGGTCATCATCGCTGCCGGGACGCGCGGTTTCGCCACCGTCGACGACGCGGGCAACCTCCTCACGGGGAGTGCCCGCACCGCCGCGTGGGAGGCCGGCGTCGAGCGCACCGTGGACCGCCTCAAGGAGGCCGGCGGCCGCGTCATCTGGATGGCGGACACGCCGATCGCCCGCGTCGATCCCCCGATCTGCCTCGCCCGGCACCTGCGCAGCACGCTTGCATGCGCGACGCCGGTCTCCTACGCGGTCAACCAGGTCTGGCTCAGCGAGGAGCACTACATGACGCAGATCGAGGACGTCGGGTTCATCGACCCGTCGCTCTGGATCTGCCCGACGAGCCCGTGCCCAGCGGTCATCGGCCGCGTGCAGGTCTACCGCGACGCCGGGCACATGACCGCGACGTTCATGGCGACGCTCGCCAAACGGCTCGAGAAGGCCGTCGCGACCGACCTCGCTGCGCATCCGAACGGCTGACGGCCGACCCGCAGGGCGGTCGGCGCCGGGGGGCCGTTTCGCCGGAGCGGGCCCTGCGGTCGCATCGGACCGACATGCGGCGCACACATCACCCACACATCGCCGCGCGAGGCTGCGCTCCATCAGCGAGCGGCCCGGACGATCCGGGCCCGGATCGGAGTGAGACAGCACATGCGTCGCGGACTCATCGGCCTTCTGCTCTTCGGGGCGGTCGCCATCGTCGCAGGGATCGCCGGCTACCAGGCCGGAGCTGCGTCGAGCGCGGCCGCGGCCGGCGCCACGGTCGTGGTGACCGGGGGCTTCCCGGGACTCGGGTTCCTCTTCTTCCTCTTCTTCATCGGCTTCCTGTTCTTCGCGTTCACCGGGATGCGCCGCGGCGCCGGCCGGCACGATGGATGGGGCCCCGGGCATGGTGCGTGGGCCGGCCCCGGCGCTCCCTGGGGTCCTGGCGCCCCCTTGGGACCTGGCGGTCCCTGGGGACCGGGCGCTCCGGGCGGCCCCGCCGAGGCGGCGGATCCGCGCCGGCGGTGGGTGGCAGAGATGCACCGTCAGCTCCATGCCGAGGACGCCGCCGCCGGGTCGACGCCGGGCGAGAGCCCGGCCACCCCACCGGCCGGCACGCCCGCGGCGAGCTGAACGGACCACGGCGCCGCGCCCGGCTGACAAGGCCGGCCGGCATCGGAACCGCACCAGCCGCGGTCGAGCCCCCTCGGCCGGACCGGGCCGGCAGCCTCCCTCCCCTCCGCGATGCCGGGCGAGTATCCTCGCCCGGCATCGCCACCCCACGGAGTCCCATGCGCACCGTCCTCGTCGTCGAGGATGAGCCGCGGATCGCGTCGCTCGTCCGCGAGTACCTGGAGAACGCCGGGTTCGGGGTCCTCGTCACCTCGGACGGCCGAGCCGGCCTGACGCTCGCCCGCGCACGCCGGCCGGATGCCGTCGTCCTGGACCTCGGACTCCCGGGGATGGACGGCCTCGATGTGATCCGCGACCTGCGCCGCGATTCGACCGTCCCGGTCGTCGTGCTCACCGCCCGCGGCGACGAGTCGGATCGCGTGGCCGGGCTGGAGCTGGGCGCCGACGACTACGTCGTGAAGCCGTTCAGCCCGAAGGAGCTCGTGGCCCGGGTCCGCGCCGTGCTCCGCAGGTCGGAGGCCGCCGCCCGGCCGGTCGACCGCCTGGTGGTGGGAGAGCTGGAGGTGGACGCCGCCCGCCACCGCGTCATCGTCGCAGGCCGGATCGTCACGCTGACGCCGACAGAGTTCGGGATCCTCGCCACGCTTGCCCGCGAGCCGGGGCGCGTCTTCACTCGCGGGCAGCTGCTCGATGCCGTCCACGGGTTCAGCCTCGAGACGTACGAGCGCGCGGTCGACGGCCACGTCAAGAACCTGCGGCGGAAGATCGAGCCGGATCCGGGTGCTCCGAGGTACGTCCTGACCGTCCACGGCGTGGGGTACACGCTCGCCGAGCCGGCGCCGTGAGCGGGGCCGACCCGGTGCGACCGAGCCAGGGAGGCGGCGGTACCCGGCCGGACGTCCCGGATCCGCACGGTGGCCGCCGATGGGCGGACGACGATTCGGTCGGGTGGGACCGTCGCGGCCGGCGTGGGCGAGGTCATCGCGACGGCCCCGGTCGGCGCGCGCCACGGCACTTCGCGGGGTTCCTCGGGTGCGCCATCGTGAGCCTCATCCTCTTCGTCGCGTTCATGACGGTCGTGGCCTCCTGGCTGGCCGCGACGCTCCTCGGGGTTGTCGCGCCCGGCATCGGAGCGTCCGCTCCGACCGCGCTGGCGGTCGTCGTCGTGCTCCTCGTCGCGGTCGCCGTGGTGGGCGCCACGCTGGGACGTGCCGTCCGCCCGCTTGCGTCGATCGCGGGAGCCGCGGAGCGCCTCGCCGACGGCGAGGCGGGCGTGCGGGTCGAGGTCGAAGGACCCGGCGCCGTCCGCAGGCTGGCCATCTCGTTCAACGGGATGGCCGAGCGGCTCGATCGGTCGCGCGCCGACCGCCAGGCGCTCCTGGCCGACGTCACCCACGAGCTGCGGACGCCGCTCCAGGTCATCGCCGGCAGCACCGAGGCGATGATCGACGGTGTCCACCCGCGCGACGATGCCCACCTCGCCCCGATCCTCGCCGAGACACGGGTGATGGACCGGCTGCTCGACGACCTCCGGACGCTCTCGCTCGCCGAGGCCGGCGCCCTCCCTCTCCACCGCGAGGAGTCGGACCTGCGACGGCTCCTCGTCGACGTCGCAGCGTCCCATGCATCGGCGGCGCGCGAGGCGGGGATCGCGCTCGCGGCGGACGACGACCTGCCGGCCCCGGCGTCGGTCGATCCCGTCCGGGTCCGCGAGGTGCTCGGCAACCTCGTGGTCAACGCCCTGCGCCACACGCCGGCCGGCGGGACGGTCCGGCTCTCCGTGCGGGCGGACGGTCCCTGGGCCGAGATCACCGTCGCCGACACGGGTGAAGGGATCGCGCCCGCGGACCTCGACCGGGTATTCGACCGGTTCCAGCGGCGGGTCGACGGCGGCGGGAGCGGGCTCGGACTGACGATCGCGCGCGACCTCGTGGCGGCGCACGGCGGGACCATCCGCGTCGAGAGCGACGGCGTGCCCGGACGCGGGACGACCGTCCGGGTCCGGCTCCCCAGGAGGGTCTAGGTCAGGTCCGGGTCCCGTCGGCCGGTGGTCTCGCTCAGGATGCCGGGAAGGTCATCCCCTCGACCATCCTGAGCACGAGCGTCTCGAGAGCGGCCTCCTCACCCGGCGCCCCGTACGCGATCACGTCCGCGAACAGGTCGTCCTTCACCTGCACCGTCACCGCGATGAGCTGGAGCTTGTCGTTCGCCGCGCTCAGCGTCGCGGCCGGTCTGCCAGCGACCGTGATCGCGACGGGCGGGCCGGCCGTCATGCCCTGGCCCTCGAGGAGCATCTTCAGGAAGTCGGGCAGGTGCACCGCCGGGTCGGTCGTGCCGCCGGGCGGTATCGAGTTCTCGCTGAACTGGACGTACGACTGCCCGGGCTCGAGCGACCCGCTCATGACCAGGCCGTTCGCCGCGTCCTCGCCCGAGGCCACGTAGACGATGCCCAGGTCCTCCTTCGTCCACCAGCCCGGCGGGTAGACGACGACGCGACCGTCCGCCGTGGTGAGCTTCTCCGTCGGCTCCGTGGCGCCACCCGCCGGCCCAGCACTCTCCGGCAGCGCCTCGCTCGCCGCCGCCGACGCGGCGACGGTCGGCCCGCCGGGGGTCGCGGCTGCGGGGGACGAGCCCCCTCCGCACCCGGCGAGTGACAGGGCGAACAGAACGATCGTCGCCGCGGCTGCCGGTCGGCCCAGGTGGCGCATGACGTCCCTCCTCGACGGGGACGCCTGTCCAGACCAACGGTACGGGGGGCCGTGCGCGGACGCGCGCACCCTCCCGCCCGACGGACCCTCCGGATCGACACCAACGGCACGCCATCCGGCACTTGCGGTCGACGGCGCCGGGGACCTGGGTCCCGCCGGGACCCGGCACGGAGCCGTGGCCTCGGCGGAGGCTCCGTGGTCGACGCGTATCATGCGTGGACCATGCGGGCGGTCACGACGCGCCGCGTCAGGACGGTCGAGCGCACGATGCGCTCCGGCCCCTGTTCGGCGCGCGTGCGTGCGCGCCCGCCCGGTCGGTGCGGCCGATGGCTCTGACCGACCCCGCGCCGCCCGGCAGCGCGGTCCTCGCGCCGCGCCGGATCGGGTTCGTCTCCACCCGCCTCGCGGGGACCGACGGCGTCTCTCTCGAGACCGCGAAGTGGACGACGGTCCTCGAGCGCCTCGGGCACACGTGCTTCTTCTTCGCCGGCGAATGCGACCGCCCGCCCCTTCGCAGCCTCGTCGTTCCCGAGGCCTTCTACCGGCACCCGGAGATCGACGCCGTCAATCGGCTCGCGTACCGCGCTGCGGGCGTGGACCCGACGGGCAGGGCCGACCATTCGCGCCATGGGGTGACCCTTCCCGGCCTCAACACCAGGCCCGCCGGGCTCACGGACAGGATCCACGCGCTGCGCGAGCACCTGAAGGCGGAGCTCCGGGCGTTCATCGACCGATTCGCCGTCGAGCTGCTCGTCGTGGAGAACGCCAGCGCGATCCCGCTCAACCTCCCGCTCGGCCTCGCGATCTCCGAGCTCATCGCCGAGACGGGGATCCCGACCATCGCCCATCACCACGACTTCAGCTGGGAGCGCCAGCGCTTCCTGGTGAACTGCGTCCCGGACATCCTCGCGGCGGCGTTTCCGCCGACCCACCCGTCGATCCACCACGTGGTCATCAACTCGATCCAGGCCCGCGAGCTCGCGTGGCGCGTCGGCCTGACCGCCCGCGTGATCCCCAACGTGATGGAGTTCGAGCGGCCGCCGGGCCCGTCGGGGGTCGCCCCCGATGCGGTGCGGCGGACCCTCGGGATCGAGCCGGGCGAGCTGCTCATCCTCCAGCCGACGCGCGTCATCCCCCGCAAGGGGATCGAGCATGCCGTCGAGTTCACGCGCAGGCTCGGGCGTCCCGCGCGGCTCGTCGTCTCCCATGCCGCCGGGGACGAAGGGCCCGAGTACGAGCAACGCGTCCGCGAGTACGCGGCCCTGCTCGGCGTCGACGTCCGATTCGAGGCGGAGATCATCGGCGACCGACCCGGGACGACCGCCGACGGCCGCCCGGTCCTCCTCCTCGACGACGTCTACCCCGCCGCAGACTTCGTGACGTACGCGTCGGCGTTCGAGGGCTTCGGCAACGCGTTCCTCGAGGCCGTCTACCACCGACGGCCGATCCTCGTGAACAACTACTCGACGTACGAGGTCGACATCCGGCCGCGCGGGTTCCGCGTCGTCTGGTTCGACGGCTTCATCGGCGACGCGACGCTCGAGCTCGCGCGTTGCCTGCTGGACGATCCGGTCGAGGCTGCCGCGTGGGCGGATCGCAACTATGCCCTGGCCGCGCGGCACTTCTCGTTCACCGTCCTCGAGCGGCACCTCGAGAGCCTCCTGCTCGACTGCTTCGGCGTGGAGCGCGGCGCCGGATGAGCCTCGCCGTGGGCCTGCTCCACTTCACGGCTCCGCCGGTCGTGGGGGGCGTGGAGACGGTCATCGGCCAGCATGTGCGCCTCCTCGCGGGCGCCGGCCACCGCGTGCGCCTCATCGTCGGCCGGGGCGGGACCGGGTCGCGCTCCGTCGAGGTCGTCCGGCTCCCGCTCGCCGACGGCCGCGCCCGTCCCATCCGCGACGCGCAGCGCAGCCTCGACCGGGGCGAGGTCCCTCCGTCCTTCCCGGCGCTGGTCGACGAGCTCACGGCCGACCTGCGGCGCGCGACGGTCGGCCTGGACGTCCTCGTCGCCCACAACGTCTGCAGCCTGAACCTCAACGTGCCGCTGACCGCGGCGCTCGCCCGGCTCGCGGCGGGGCAGGCTGCACCCCGCGTGGTCGCCTGGGCACACGACGTGGCGGCGACATCGCCGGCGTACCGCAGCCGCCTGCACCCTGGCGACCCCTGGGACCTGTATCGCTCACCGTGGCCCGGCGCCGCGCACGTGGCCGTCTCGGAGGCGCGCCGGTACGAGCTCGTCTCGGCGACCGGGGTCGCGCCGGAGGCGGTGACGGTCGTCCCGAACGGGATCGACACCGGCGTCGCGACCGGTCTCCGGCCCGCGACCCGTGCCCTCGTCGCCGCGCTCGCGCTCGACCGCGCCTGGCCTGTGCTCTTCGCGCCCGCTCGCCTCGTGCCCCGGAAGAACCTCGCGCTCGCGATCGAGGTCGTGGCCGCCCTGCGCAGAGGCGGGGACGACGCGCGCGTGATCATCACCGGTGAACCCGATCCGCATGCCCCGAGGACGGAGGACCATCTGAACGACCTGCGCGCCCTCGCCGAGCGGACGGGCGCCACGCCGGGCGTGCACCTGCTCGTCGATGGGCCGACGCGGTGGCGGTCCGCCTCCACCATCGCCGATCTCTTCCGCGTCGCCGACGCGCTCTTCTATCCGAGCCGGGACGAGGGGTTCGGGCTGCCCGTGCTCGAGGCCGCAGCCTGCCGGCTCCCCGTCGTCTGTGCCGACATCCCGGCGCTGCGCGAGATCGCCGGCGATGACGCGACGTACGTCGACCCGTCGGGGGACCCGGACCGCGTCGCCGCCGTCGTGCGCGAGCGACTGGCGGCCGACGCCGCCGATCGCCTCCGCCGCCGGGTGCGGTCCGGGTACGCCTGGGATGCGATCCTCGCGGACCGGATCGAGCCGCTGCTGCTGCGCGTCGCGGGCGGTGGCTGACCGGCATGCGAGCGGTCGTCTACACGGAGTTCGGCGGTCCCGTTGCGGTGCGCGACGTGCCCGATCCCGCAGCTCCGGCCGACGGAGTCGTCATCCGGGTGGGCGCCACGGGCCTCTGTCGCTCCGACTGGCACGGCTGGCTGGGCCATGACCCGGACATCCGCCTTCCACACGTGCCCGGCCACGAGCTGGCCGGGACCGTCGAGAGCGTCGGTCCGGGGGTGCGTCGGTGGCACCCGGGCGATCGCGTCACGGTCCCGTTCGTCTGCGCCTGCGGGACGTGCCCGCCGTGCCTCGCGGGCGACGGCCAGGTCTGCGATGCGCAGTCGCAGCCGGGCTTCACGCGCTGGGGGTCGTTCGCCGAGCTCGTCGCGATCGACCGCGCGGACGTGAACGTGATCGCGCTGCCCGACGCGATGGACTTCGCCACGGCAGCCGGACTCGGGTGCCGCTTCGCGACCGCGTACCGGGCGGTCATGTCGCAGGGTCGCGTCGCGGCGGGTGAGTGGGTCGCCGTCCATGGCTGCGGCGGCGTCGGCCTGTCGGCGGTGATGATCGCGGTCGCAGCGGGGGCACGGGTCGTGGCGGTCGACGTCTCGCCCGCGGCCCTCGAGGCGGCGCGCGCGCTCGGGGCGGAGGTGCTCGTGGACGGCCGCGCGCCGGGCATCCGGGTGCCGGACACGTCCGGGATCGGTGCCGTGGGGGTCGCCTCGGCCGCGGAGGGCGCGTCCCCCGTGGGGGTCGCCTCGGCCGCGGAGGACGCGTCCAGGGCCGGCACCGCCGAGGTGGCCTCGGCCGTCATCGACGCCACGGGCGGGGGCGCGCACCTGTCGGTGGACGCGCTCGGCAGCGTCGCGACCTGCGTCGCGTCCGTGGAGTGCCTCCGGAAGCGCGGGCGCCACGTCCAGGTGGGCCTCATGGCCGCTGACGCCGCGCGACCGCCGATCCCGATGGACCGGGTCATCGCCCGCGAGCTCGAGATCCGCGGCAGCCACGGGATGGCCGCACGCGAGTACCCGGAGATGCTCGCCCGGATCGCCGATGGGCGGCTGCGGCCGGAGACGCTCGTGGGTCGGACGATCGGGCTCGACGAGGTGCCCGCGGCGCTCGTCGCCATGGGCAGGCCGGCCACCGGGGCGGGCATGACGGTGATCGTTCTGGGGCGCTGAAGGTCGCCGTCGCCGACCTCGTCGTATCGTTCCTCCGTCAGCCGGATCCAGGGAGGACCCGATGCCCGAGATCCTGTCGCAGGCCCGCGCGCTCCTCGCCGTCGCCCCGGGGCGCTGGCGCGCCCTCGTGGACGCGGCCGACCCCGCGCTGCTCGCGCGCCGGCCCGCGCCCGGGGAGTGGTCCGCGCTGGAGTGCCTCCAGCACCTCCTCGACACCGAGGACCACGTCTTCCCGTTCCGCGTCCGCGCCTTCCTCGCGGGCGAGGACTTCCCGGGCTTCGATCCGGACGCCCAGGGCACGCTGGTCGGCGCGGTCGTGGACGTCGACGCGATGGTGGCCCGATTCGAGCGCGAGCGATCCGCGACCGTCGAGCTGCTCGCGGGCGTCGTGGACGCCGACCTCGAACGGACCGCGCGCCACGCTGAGCTCGGCATCGTGACGCTCGACGAGATGCTCCACGCGTGGATCGCCCACGACCTCGGTCACACGGTCCAGGCGGAGCGCGCGCTCATGCAGCCGTTCATCGTCGGCAGCGGACCGTGGCGGAGCTACTTCGTCGACCACGACGTCGAGGCGAAGAAGGGCTGACCGGGCGCCGCCTGCGACGCCGCGGGCGCCCGCCGCGCCGAACGTGCCGCCGCGGAGCTCGTCCAGGACCGCGAACCGGCCGTCACCCCGCGATCGGGCCCTCCAGGTCGTATGCGATCGATGCGAGCGTGAACTCACCGTACGTGTACGGCCCTTCCGGGTTCGCATAGACGGCCGTCCCGTGGTGCGCGAGATGCATCCCGTCGACGTCGCGGTAGTCGCCGGCCGGGGTGCTCCACCGCATGGGAAGGAGCGCGCCGCCGCTCTCCGCCGGCCGGTCGTCCGACCAGAAATCGATCAGCTCGTCGGCGTCGTTGAAGAGGAGCGTCGCGGAGATGCGGTAGGGGCCGTTCGTGAAGTGCGCGACGCAGCTCCGATCGTCGACCGTCTCCCACGTGATGCGCGGGTCGACGAGCGCTCCCGGCGCGAAGAAGCAGATGTCGTTGAGGATCGTGACCGTCTCGCCGCGCGTCATCTCCTGGCCCTTGAGATCGACGATGCCCACGAGGCCCGCGATGCGGACCTGGAATGTCGCCGCCTCCTGCCGGTAGAGGTGGAGGGCGCGCACCGGCAGTCCGAACATCCGCGCCTTCATGAGGAAGAGCCGGCCGGGGCGGCCGAAGAAGTTGTACTGGACGGACGTCGCCCGGAAGGGAGCCTGGCCCGGCTTCCGCCACATGCGCGCGTCGAACGCGATGCGGACGTTGCGCGGCCGGGGCCTCCCGACGGCGCCTGAGCGGATGACGTACCTCCGGGCCGGCGCCGGGAGATCGGCGAGGT
The DNA here is from genome assembly GCA_021813655.1 of Chloroflexota bacterium. Taxonomy (GTDB): domain Bacteria; phylum Chloroflexota; class Limnocylindria; order Limnocylindrales; family CSP1-4; genus CAIYQJ01. Next base: position 11,579 of record JAKAJU010000177.1, read on the forward strand.
CCGCCTCGGCGAGGGGGACGGCAGGACCGGGCGGTTGGATGGCGAACTCGGCGGTCACCGCCTGCTGGTGGCGGCGCGGGAAGGACTCGAAGACAGGCATCGCGAGGCTCCGTTGCGTGGGCGTCGCGTTCGCGGTCATCGCACGCCGGTCGGCCGCGTGCGCGCGGGCTGGACGAGCGACGCCCACGCGACGATGACGAGGATGATCGTGTTCATGACGACCCCGGCCACCGCTTCGGGCAGGCCGAGGACGCACACGAGGATCGACACGATCGCCAGGGACGCAGCCAGCGGGAGCGCCCAGCGCGTCCGGCGCCAGATACCCAGCCCGGCGACGACGAATCCGACCGCGCACGCGAGCCAGACGAGCCCGACGACTCGGGCACCCGTGTCCCCGAGGACGATCGCGCCGTCGAGCGCCGTGGTCCGGTAGGGGAAGCCCTCGGGCCGTGCGATCCCCCACGGGACCACGAACCCGATGAGGTGGATGAGTCCGTGGCCTGCGACGACGACCGCCGCGGCGATCCTGATCATGGTCGAGACTCCTCGTCATTGGCCGATGGCCGGCCGATGCCGGCGCCGGTGAGCGCTGCCAGCCACGGGCGGATGAGGTCGCGCAGTGCGAGCACCTGGTCGCGCGAGAGGCCGGCGGTCACGTCGTCGAGCATGGCCGCGGCACGCCGCTCCATCTCGGGCGAGTCGAAGACCGCGACCTTGTCGGTCGCCTGCAGCCGCGTCGTCCGGGCATCCGCAGGATCGGGGACGAGGCGGACCCAGCCGCGCCGCTCGAGGCCGAGCGCGATCTGCTTCACGTTCTGGCGGGAGCTCCCGTACCGCTCCGCGGCCTCGGTGAGCGACGGGCTGTGTCCGTCGAAGGAACGAACGAGGATCGCGAGAAGCAGCCACTGGTGCGCGGTGAGGCCGAGCCCGACGAGCTCGGCATCCACGCGCCGCGTCAGGTGCTGGGCCACGACGAAGGCGCTCGCGAAGATCTCCTCGCGGGCCGCCCGCAGGTCGTCGGTCGTCGAGCTCGAGCCGGTCATATAGGTAATGTATTCCCTATATCCCTCGTCGTCAATACCGCGGGTCCCCGGACCTATCGAGACGGCGACCCGGTCGCGATGTCCCAGACGCCACCGGGCGATCCGTGCCGGCCGATCAGGACGCGAGCGCAGCGCACGGCGATGTTCGCCGCCGGACACGCCGGCGCCCCGGCCGTCGAGGCCGGGGCGCCGGGTCGGTTGGCGAGCGGTGCGAGGCGGTCCCTAGAAGTCGGTCCCTGCCACGCCGTTGATCCAGTCGATGACCTCCTGCCGGTCGGTGCGGTAGTACCAGCCGTCACCGCGGCAGCCCGCGTTCGACATCCCCCAGGACGTCACGGCCACGACCTGGTCGCCGTCCGACGGCCAGAAGACCGGACCGCCGGAGTCGCCGCTGCAGGTGCCGCCGCGATCGTCGCCGTTGCCGTTGAGCTGGATGTTGTAGCCGTCGTTGTTCCGGCTGGTCATGTTCACGAGCTTCTCCTCGGCCATGAGGCGCTCGCGATACGAGATCGCGTACGCACCCTGCTTGGCCGAGAAGCTGATCCCATAGCCGGACACGGTGAAGGTCGGGTCCTGCGTGCCGCGAGCCTTGAGGAGCGGGTCGAGCGTCTGGTCGCCCGCGAGGGTCGCGTACTTGGGCATCGTGATCGGCTGGTCGAGGATGACGATCCCGACATCGTGCGTGTTCGGGAACCCGGCGAAGTTGTCGAAGCCGTAGTTGTACATCTCGCCCGACGTGGCGCACAGGATCCCGAGCTGGTCGCCGCCGGTCCCCGTGCAGCTGTCCGGGTAGCCCGTCACCGGGTCGTGCTGCGTCACCGGGTCGTAGTTGACGCCCGCGTCCTGCTGGAACCAGACCCGCGCGTGGGCCATGACGCCCCCAGCCTCGTTGTCGGTGCAGTGGCCAGCCGTCAGCATGACGGTCGGAGTGAGGAGCTCACCAGTGCAGCGGTGGTCCCAGTTCCAGTCGGCGTCGTAGAAGCCCACGAGCCCGACGTACGGGTGGACGAAGTCCCGGACGTACGTCTTCGTGATCGCCGCGGCGGGCGCCACCGCGACCGCGAGCAGCGACGCGGACACGACGAGAGAGACGAGCAGTCTCCGCATCCCTTCTCCTTCTTCCGGGGGACCCGGAGGCGGGGACGGCGCGACAGGGCCCGCGGTTCTGTTAGGTGGTACGAAAGTACTCCCCTCCGCGCGAGGCCGCAGGGTGGAGGGGGGGCGCGACGGTGCGTTCGCGCACCGGAGCGACCGGTGCCATCGGCGGCGCTGGACGAGCCCGGTACTCTGTCCGGGCCCGTGCGCAGCACATCTGCCATCGCGCCGGGCGCGTCCCCCCGCCCCGACCTCGGCGTCGGGCGCACCCATGGAGATCCTGCCGTGAACGATGCGACCGGCCGTTCCTCGGACTTCGCCGGCCACCACCTGTCCCGACTGCGGGCGGTGATCGAGGGAGCCGTCATCACCCCCGCCGACCCAGGGTACGACGATGCCCGGGCCGTCTTCCTCGGCGACGTGGACATCCGCCCGGCCGTCATCGTCCGCGTGGCCGGCGTCGACGACGTGTGCCGCGTCGTCGCACTGGCCGGCGAGACGGGCCTCGAGCTCGCCGTGCGCGGCGGCGGCCACAGCGCGGCGGGGTACGGGCTCAGCGAGGGCGGGATCGTCCTCGATGTCCGATCGCTCGACGCCCTGGAGTTCGACGCCGATGGGCGCGCTGCGTGGGCCGGCTCGGGCCTGGCCGCGGGCGTCTTCACGAAGGAGGCCGCGGAACGCGGCCTCGCCGTCGGCTTCGGGGACACGGCGTCGGTCGGGCTCGGCGGGATCACCCTCGGCGGCGGCGTCGGGTACCTCTCGCGCGCCTTCGGGCTCACGATCGACTCGCTCCTCGCGGCGGAGATCGTCACGGCGGATGGCCGGATCCGCCACGTGGACGCGGAGACGGAGCCCGATCTCTTCTGGGCGATCCGCGGGGGCGGCGGCAACCTCGGCGTCGTGACGCGGTTCCGGTACCGCCTCGTCGACCTGCCGTCGGTCTACGGCGGGATGCTCATCCTGCCGGCGACGCCCGAGACCGTTGCCGGGTTCGTCGCCGCGGCGGACGCCGCCCCGGACGCGCTCTCGACGATCGCCAACGTCATGCCATGCCCGCCGATGCCGTTCGTGCCGGCCGAGCACCACGGCCGGACCGTCATCCTTGCGACCATGGTGTACGCAGGCGACGCCGTCGGCGGGGAGCGCGCGGTGGCTCCGCTGCGCGACCTCGCCGCGCCGATCGCGGACCAGGTCCGGCCGATGCGGTATCCCGAGATCTACCCGCCGGAGGATCCCTCCTACCGTCCCCGAGCGGTCGTTCGCAACCTCTACGTCGACCGGATCGGCGAGGACGAGGCGCGGACGATCGTCGAGCGCGTCGAGGCATCCGACGCCGCCATGCGCGTGGTGCAGCTCCGCGTCCTCGGGGGAGCGGTGGACCGCGTCCCGGTCGACGCGACGGCGTACGCGCATCGGGGGCGGCGGATCATGGTCCAGCTCGCTGCCTTCTACGGTGACGAGGCCGAGCGTGTCGCCCGGCGCGAATGGGAGAAGGATCTCGCGGCCGCGATCACGAACGGTCCGCCGGCCGCATATGCGAACTTCCTCGGCGACGAGGGCGAAGCGCGGGTCCGGGAGGCCTACCCCGGCCGGACATGGGACCGGCTGGCCGAGATCAAGCGCCGCTACGACCCGACGAACCTCTTCCACCGGAACCAGAACGTGCCGCCAGCCTGACGCGGCTGTCGGGCGGATGCTCCGGGCGACCGACTCGGACGGCTTCCTGGTCGTCCACGACGGAGCGGTCGCGCTCGAGTGGCTCGTTGACGGGATGACGCCCGCGACCCCCCACCTGCTCCAGTCCGTCTCGAAGTCGCTCACAGCGACGCTCGCCGGCCGCACGACGGCACGGCACCGTCAGCGTGGCGCGTCGACCAGCAGCCGCTCCACGGGTCGCAGGCTCTCGACCGGGACCTGGTGGGTCGTGACGGGGTGATGCCTCGGGCCGGAGGTCGTCAGGGGAGCGGCCGCGACGTCGTCGACGGTCGACCAGCCGTGGACCGTGACCTCGGTCCCGTCGAGCGAGCACCACACGATCGCATCGGCCTTGCGGCGGATGGTCTCGACGTTGTTCGGCGTGACGCTGCGGCCCATCGCGTGCCACATGGCGTGATGCCACGTCTTGACCTCGATGCGGATGCCGTCCACGACGAGGTCCTCGCGACCCGCGAGCCCCAGGTCGCGGAACGGCGCCCCGACCTCCACGCCGAGCGTCCGCGCCCACTTCTCGACCGCGACCTCCCCGAGCTTGCGCTTCCGGTGGCTCGGTCCGAGGTTGTTGTGGTAGCGGTGGTTCGTCCGGAACGCGTCGAACATCGCGTCGCCGAGGCGATGCGCCTCCTCGACCTCGGCTTCGGTGAGCGGAACGACGACGGGCACGGCGCTCCCACGCGATCGCGGCCGACATTGACGACGGACCGGGTCCGCGCAGTCTAGGACAGGTCGGCGGACGGGTGCCGGCGGCTGCGCACACGACGGGACCGCAGTCGGCGACGGCGGCGCGATGGTCATCCCCCCGTGGGGTCATGGCGGCCGTTCGTCCGCGGGCCCTAGAATCCGGGCCAGCGACGGCCACGTCGCATCCGGAGGCGCCGCGGACCATGTCCCTGCTCCGACGCCTGGAGAAGATCCAGCGAGAGGCGGCAGCCCACGAGGCCGAAGCCCATGCGGCGGAGGTCGCGACGCAGGCTGCCCCTGACGCCGCGCCCGCCGCGCCCGTCCCCGAGATCGAGACCGGCGCCGCGACGCCCGCGGGGACGGAGGCGACCGACGTCGACGGTGAGGTCGCAGGTGTCGCACCTCCCACCGACGGGAGCGCCTCCACGCCACCGGTCACACCGGCGACTCCGCCGCCGGCTCCGCCCACGGCCACCGCTGCGCCGGCCCCCGTCACCGTCGCCGCCGCGGCGCCCGTGCCCGGCGCCCTCACCACGAGCAGGGCC
>JAKAJU010000033.1 GCA_021813655.1 Chloroflexota bacterium
GAGCTCGGCCCGGGTCGGCATCCCCTCCCGCGCCCCCGCGCGCGTCGTGGCGAGAGCCGCGGCCGCGCCCGCCCATCGCGCCGCGGTCGCCAGCGGCCGCCCCTCGGCGATCGCCGCCGCGAGCGCCCCGGAGAAGGTGTCACCCGCGCCGGTCGTGTCCACCGCATCGACGCGATGGGCCGGGACGTCGGTGACCGCGCGCGATTCGGCGCCGAGCCGCTCGACGACCAACGAGCCCGCGACGCCGAGCGTGACGATCACGGCCCGGGCCACGCCCGGACCCTCGGGGCCGGCGGCGAGGAGCTCGCGCGCCCACCGCTCGGCGTCGGCGCCGGAGGTCCGTGCCCTGCCGCTCCGAGCGGCGATGGCCTCCGCGAGCTGGCGGACCTCGGTCCGGTTGGGCGTCACGATGTCGGCGGCGGCGAGGAGCGCAGAGCCGATCCCGGTCGCCGGCGCCGGGTTCAGCATCGTCACGGCACCCGCGGAGCGGCCGGCCGCGAGCGCGGCCGCACCCGCCGGGAGCGGGATCTCGGTGCCGACGAGCACGACGTCGCCGGCCTCGAGGGCGAGGCGGGCCAGGGCCTCGCGGACCGCGTCGGGGGTCAGCTCCGCGTTGGCGCCCGATGCGACGGCGATCTCGTTCTCGGCGTGCGCGTCGACGAGGATGAGCGCCACGCCCGTCGCGGAGCCGGGGAGGGTCTGGAGGCCGCTGCAGTCGATGCCTTCCGCGACGAGCGCAGCGCGCGCCTCCGCCCCGAACGCGTCGTCGCCGACCGCGCCGACGAAGGCGACGCGCGCGCCCAACCGGGCCGCGGCGACGGCCTGGTTGCCGCCCTTCCCCCCGTGATGGCGCGCGAACGTCCCGCCCGTGACGGTCTCGCCGGCGGCCGGCAGCCGCTCGACGGTCACGACGAGATCGACGTTCACCGACCCGACGACGATGACGCGCGGCGCGGCCGTCGGCGCATCCGCGCTCGGCGCGGTCACCCCTGCCTCTCCGCGCGGGCCCGCAGCCCGCGCACCATCGAGCGCCCTCTCCGGCATCCCGGGATCCGCTCCCGCGTCCATCGGTCAGGAGCCGGTGACGAACTCGCCACCGTCGACGCTGATGACATTCCCCGTCATCCACAGGAGGCCGTCGTCCGAAAAGCGGACGATCGCATCAGCGACGTCCTGCGGCGTCGTCATCCGCCCAGAGGGATTGCGCTTCCTCGTCGCCTCGATGACGACCTCGTGCTCCGGGATCCGGAGCAGGGCGGGCGTGATCGTGACGCCCGCCCGGATCGCGTTGGCCGTGGAACCGGTCCCTGTCCGCGCCAGCTCCATCGCGAGCTGGCGGCAATGCGATTCCAGCGCGGACTTCGCCGCCGAGACCGCGCCGTACGACGGGATCACGCGCGTGGAGCCCTCGGATGTCAGCGCGTAGATGCGGGTCTCGTGGAGCATTCCGCGCGTGAACAGGTCCTGGGTCCAGTAGACGAGGCTGTTCGCCATCACGTCGAGCGTCATCTCGAGCTGCTTCCGACTGATCCGGGTCTTCGGATCGTCCGTGAGGAACGGCAGGAGCGATCCGAACGCGAGCGAGTGGACGACGGCGCGCAGGTGGGGGGTCCGGCCGGCCGACGCGCTCGCTGCGAACCGACCGGCGAGCGCGTCGAGGACCGCCGCGCGCTTCTCGTCGTCGGCGGCGTTGACGTTGAAGAAGAGCGCCTCGCGTCCGGCCGCCGCGATCGTCGCCTTCACCTGCTCGACGTGGGCGAGGCCCGACCGGAAGTCGAGATGGACGCCCGCGACGTTGTAGCCGGCGCGCGCGAGGCCGATCGCGCTCGCCTCGCCCATCCCGCTCGAGGCGCCGAGGACGAGCGCCCAGCGCTCGCGGTCGTCGGTCATGGATCGCTCCCTCGTCGTGTCGTCGGTGCCGGACGCTCGCGGGCCGGCCGCGGCGCCCCGCGAGTCTAGCAGCGGGGGTAGAGTCCGCGGATGGACTCGACCACGCTCGTCCTCCTCGCCCTCCCCCTCATCGTGCTCGACGTGGTCCTCATCGTGTACAGCCTCTACGACCTCACCCGCCCCGAGCGCGTGGTCCGCTGGCTCCCCAAGCCCGTGTGGGCGGTGGTCATCCTCCTCGTCTCGACCTTCGGCGCGATCATCTACCTGCTCCTCGGCCGGGAGGAGGCATGACGATCGCCGCGGCGTCCGCCGGCGCGTCCGCCGCGCCTGTGCCCGCGATCGTGACGCGCGGGCTCGGGAAGCGCTTCGGGGACGTCCAGGCGCTCGAGGGCCTCGACCTCGAGGTCCCCGCCGGCAGCGTCTTCGGGCTCCTCGGGCCCAACGGCGCCGGCAAGACGACCACGCTCCGACTGCTTCTCGGGCTCGCCCACCCGAGCGCCGGCGGCGCCACCGTCGCCGGCGTGGACATCCGCTCCGCGGCGGCGACCGGCGCGCTGGGACGGCGCATCGGCTACCTCGACCAGTCGCCGCGGTTCTACGGGTGGATGCGCGGCCGCGAGCTCATCGAGATGGCGGCGCGGCTGCACGGCCTGCGCGGCCAGGTCCTGGAGGCCCGGATCGCCGAGGTGCTCGAGCTCGTGGGCATCGCGGACGCCGCGGGCAGGCGGATCGGCGGGTACTCGGGCGGCATGCGACAGCGCCTCGGGATCGGCGCCGCCGTGGTCGGGCGCCCGCAGGTGCTCTTCCTCGACGAGCCGGTGAGCTCCCTCGACCCGGAGGGCCGCCGGGACGTCCTCGAGATCGTCGAGCGCCTCCGGGGCACCGCGACGGTCATCCTCTCGACGCACGTCCTCACGGACGTGGAGCGCGTCTGCGACCGGGTCGCGATCCTCGACCGCGGGCACCTGGTCGTCGCGTCACCGCTCGAGGACCTCATCGGCCGGTACGCGCCGCCGACCTTCCGCGTCGAGATCGCCGGCGACGGCGACGACGAGGCCCGCACGATGGCCGCCGAACGCCTCGCGGAGACCCTCCGGATGGCGGACGGTGTGACCGACGCCCGCCCGGCCGGCCCGGCCGTCACGGTCCGCGTGGCGGACCCGGACGCGGCGAGTCTCCGCGTCCTCTCGGTTCTCGCGGGCGCCGGCGTCCCGATCGACTCGATGGCGCGCGTGCGACCGACCCTCGAGGATGTCTTCCTCGACCTCGTCGGGCGGCGCATCGATCCGGACGAGCTCGCGGCGCCGGGGTCGCAGCCGAGGGCGGCCGGCCCCGCGTGGTCGACCGGCGTGGACCCGGGGCGACGCCGATGACGGGCTTCGCGACGCTGCTGCGCAAGGAGCTCCTCGAGCAGTGGCGGACCCGTCGGATCCTCGTCGTGGGGATCGTCTTCCTGGTCTTCGGGATCGGCTCGCCGCTCCTCGCCAGGTACGCGCCCGAGCTTCTCAAGGCCGTCGGGACGGGGATGCCCGGCGCCACGATCGAGCTGCCACCTCCCACGACCGCCGACGCCGTCGCCCAGCTCGCGAAGAACGTGGGCCAGATCGGGGTCCTGGTCGCGATCCTGCTGTCGATGGGCGCGGTCGCTGCCGAGAAGGAGCGCGGGACAGCCGCGTTCATCCTCACCCTCCCGGCCGGCCGTGGCGCGTTCCTGCTCGCGAAGCTGATCGCGATCGCGACGACGCTCCTCATCGGGATCGCCCTCGCCGCGACCGTCGACTGGGTCTACACGACGATCCTCTTCGAGGCACTGCCGGTGCCGGGCTTCGTTGCGCTGGCGGTGCTGCTCTGGCTCCAGATGCTCGCGTTCGCCGCCATCACGTTCCTCGTGAGCACCGTCGCGCCCTCGCAGCTCGTGGCGGGCGGGGTGGGGTTCGTCGCGTTCGTCGCCCTCGCGATCGTCGCGGCCCTGCCCGTGATCGGCGACTGGACACCCCTGGCCCTCTCGGCGCCGGCGATGGACCTCGCCCTCGGGAAGGAGCCGACCGCCCTGGTCCAGCCGGTCGTCGCGTCGGTCGTCATCGTCGTCGCCTGCAGCGGGATCGCCTGGGCATCGTTCCGCCGCCAGGAGATCTAGCCGCCCGTGCCGCCCATGCCGGCTGCACGCACCGATCGGACCCCGCCCCGGCACGTGGGCCGGATGATCGGTGGACGCGATGTCCGCCTCCTGTTCGCCGCGCGGGTCGTCCGGATGGCGGCCTACGGCGGGCTCTCGGTCGTCCTCGTGCTCTACCTGACCGGGATCGGCCTCGACGGGTTCCGCGTGGGGGTCGTGCTCGCCGCGACGCTGCTCGGCGACGCGCTCATCTCGCTCCTGCTCACCACCCGCGCCGACCGCTTCGGGCGGCGGCGCACGCTCCTCGTCGGCGCCGGGCTCATGCTCCTCGCCGGCGTCGTCTTCGCGGTGACGACCGACTTCTGGGTGATCGTCGTCTCCGCGACGATCGGCGTCCTGAGCCCGAGCGGCAACGAGGTGGGTCCCTTCCTTGCGGTGGAGCAGGCGTCGCTCTCCCATGTCGTCGGCGACGAGCGGCGCACGACCGCGTTCGGCTGGTACTCGGTCGCGGGCGCGCTCGCGACCGCCTGCGGCACGCTCGCGGCGGGGCTCGGGGTCCAGTCGCTCCTCCACGCAGGCAGCGGGACGCTGGACGCATACCGCGCCGTGATCGTGGCGTACGCGATCGCGGGGATCGGGCTGGCCGCGATCTTCGCCCTCCTCACGCCCGCGATCGAGGTGCCCGCGCCATCGACGATCTCGCGCCTCGGGCTCCACGGGTCGCGCCCGACGGTCCTCCGCCTGTCGGCGCTGTTCGCTCTCGACGCGTTCGCCGGCGGGTTCGTCATCCAGAGTCTCGTCTCGTTCTGGTTCGCGACCCGCTGGGGCCTCGAACCGGCGGCCCTCGGCGGCGTCCTCTTCGTCGCCAACGTGCTCGCCGCGGGATCGGCCCTCGCCGCGACGTGGCTCGCGCACCGGATCGGCCTCGTCGAGACGATGGTCTACACGCACCTGCCGTCGAACGTCCTGCTCATGCTCGTGCCGCTGATGCCCACGGTCTGGCTCGCGGTCGCGGTCTGGTTCCTCCGGATGAGCATCAGCCAGATGGACGTGCCGACCCGGCAGTCGTACACGATGGCCGTGGTGGCACCCGACGAGCGGTCGGCGGCGGCGGGGATCACCGGGATCGCCCGGACGCTCGGCGTGGGCGTCTCGCCCTTCATCGCCGCGCCCCTGGCCGCGAGCGTCGCGTACGCGTCGCTCCCGTTCTTCATCGCCGGGTCGCTGAAGATCGTCTACGACCTGCTCGTCTACCGGGGCTTCCGGCACGTGCGGCCGCCCGAGGAGCGCCGGGCGCGCGCCTGACGTGCCGGCTACAGGGCGGCGGACGGGGTGGCGACCCGCGGCGCGACGGGGTGGCGACCCGCGGCGCGACGGCGCCGCTCAGACGATCCCCTCCGCACGGAGCGAGGCGATCTCGTCCGGTCGGTACCCCGCCTCGGCGAGGATCTCGTCGGTCTGCTCTCCGAGCAGCGGCGGCGGCGTCCGGACGGTGGCCGGCGTCGCGGCGAGCGCGAACGGCGGCGCGACCTGCGCGACGCGGCCGAGCGCGGGATGCTCGAGCTCGACGACGACGCCCCGAGCCTGCGCCTGCGGGCCGTCGAGCGCGTCGAGGACCGACGCGATCGCCCCCGACGGCACCTCGGCGTCCGCGAGCCGGGCGAGCCAGGCGGCGGTGGGCTCCTGCGCGAACCGGGCGGCCAGCAGCGGGATCAGCGCCTCGCGGTTCGCGACGCGGTCGCCGTTGGTCTCGAAGCGCGGATCGGTCGCGATCTCCGGCATCCCGAGCGCGTCGCAGAACCGGGGCCACTGTCGCTCGCTGCCCACGGCGACCGCGATCTCGCCGTCGGCCGTCGCGAAGGATTCGTACGGGACGATGTTCGGGTGTGCGTTCCCGCGCCGGCCCGGTGAACGGCCGGTGACGAGCGCGTTCTGTGCCTGGTTGGCGAGCCACGAGAGCGTCGACTCGAAGAGGCTGATGTCGATCCGCTGGCCCCGACCGTGCGCGGGGGAGCCCGGCCGGCCGCGTCCCTCGAGCGCGGCAGCGACGGCCACCGCCGCGAGCATCCCGGTCGTCAGGTCGGAGATCGCGACACCGACCTTCATCGGCCGCCCGCCGGAGGCGTCAGGGTCGCCGGTGATCGACATGATCCCGGCCATGGCCTGGATGACGAAGTCGTACCCGGGCGTGCGCGCCTCGGGCCCGGTCGGGCCGAAGCCGGTGATCGCGAGGTGGACGAGGCGCGGGTTGATCGCGTCGAGCGTCGCGTCGTCGAACCCGAGCGCCGCGAACCCGCCGACCCGGTGGTTCTCCACGACGACGTCGGCGTCCGCCAGCAGCCGGCGGAGGACCTCGCGGCCGGCCGGCGCCTTGAGGTCGAGGCGGATGCTCCGCTTGTTGCGGTTCGCGGCGAGGTAGTACGCGGCGGTGCCGGGATCGTCGGGTCCCGTCAGCCCGGGCGCGACCCACGGTGGTCCCCAGCCGCGCGTCCCGTCGCCTTCGGGGGGCTCCACCTTGACCACGTCCGCGCCGAGATCGGCGAGGAGCATCGTGCAGTACGGTCCGGCGAGGACCGTCGAGCAGTCCACGACGCGGACCCCGGCGAGCGGGCCGGGAGCCGCGGGGCGAGTGGCGCCGGCGGCATCGGGAGCGGTCACGGAGCGATGGTATCCGGGTGCCGGGGAGCCCTGGGCGTCCGCGTTACGCCCGAACTGCCACGCTCCCGGCCGAACGATCCCGCTCACGCCCCCGGCCGACCGGCCTCGTCAGCGCGCGGCCAGGGTCTCGAGGAGGCGGCGCGACGAGGTGGCGATCTCATCCACCGCCGCCTCGAACGCCTCCGCGTTCCGCCGGGATGGAGTGCGGTACCCGCTCACCTTCCGGACGTACTGGAGCGCCGCGGCGCGGATCTCGTCGTCGGTCGCGGGCGCGTCCGCCCGCCGGAGGGTCTTGATGCTTCGGCACATGGAGCGCAGAGTAGCGACCCGTGCCGCTCCGGTCATCTCGCGCTGCGGATCACCGCCCTCCCGCTCGCCGCCGCGCCGCAGCGAACGCTCCTGCGACGAGAGCGCACGCAGCGGCCGCGACGACCGCGACCACGACTCCCCACGGAATGCCGCCATCCGGCGCAGCCGGGCGCGCGGTCGACGTGGGCGGCGTCCCGTATGTCGCGACGAGATCCGCGACCGTCGCCGGGACCCCGTCCAGCCCGTCCGGATCGATCGAGCCGTCCGCGGCCACGACGAGCGCGACCGTCCCCCGGAAGTCCAGCGATGCCGGATCGACGGCGAGGAGCACGATGCGCGAACCCGGCTCGAGCTCGACTGCCCTGGGATCCGACGGGAACGTCAGCTCGTCCGTGGCCGGACCCTTCAGGACCTGCTCGACGGTCATCCGAAACGTCGCGTCCGACGGTGGCGCGGCTGTCACGGTCGCGACGACGACGATCTCGGACCGCGCGAAGACCTCCTCGAACGTGGCGGCCGTCCCGCTGACCGCCGCCACGGTGGACGGGCCCAGGGCGGACACGAGGACGAGGATGGTGGCGAGCCAGGCAGCGAGGCCCGCCACGGGAACGAGCGCCCGATCCTTCGCCCGCGGCGCGCGCGGTCGGTCCTCAGCTCCGAGGGATCGTGTCCTGCCCCTGTGCGCGACGACCATGTGCGTCTCCTTCCGTGTGGTGTCCGGGGCCGGGCGCGGCGCGCCCGGCCCCGGCGTCGGTCAGTAGAGATACCCGGTCCCCCACGCCGCGATCGCCAGGTAGAGCGCGCGCTGGCTCACGGTGTAGACGCCGCCGTTGCGGTTCCCCGCACTGCCGTTGCACGCGCGGCCGCACGTGTCGAGGTAGGAGTACGTCTTCGCGATGTCGTCGTACCCGATGATCGCGATCGAGTGGCCGACCGACCGAGACCAGTTCGGGAGGTACGCGGTGTTCACCGCGGCGACGACGGGGACGTTGTCGTACCCGACGTCCCAGGCGACATCGGCGTGGAGCCGCGCCTCCGACCAGCGACTCCCGTCGGTCGGCTGCACGGCGTAGTACCACGTGGCCCACCCGGCGGAGTGGCCCGAGATCTCCCAGTTGATGGCATCGCGCGTATCCGCCAGCGTGGCGCCGAGGGTCGGGTAGTAGCTGAACTCGTCGAGCCCCGGCGTGGCCCACCCCGGCGGGAAGACCCACTCCGCCATGTACATGAGGAACGACCGGCCCTTCGTGGCGTACCCGCTGACCGAGTCCGCGGAGGCCCAGTACGTCCGGACGCGCTTCGGCCCGTACGGCTCGACGTAGTACGCGGCAGCACGGGACGTCACCCGCCAGGAGCCGAAGTAGTAGGCGGCGACCGTCGCGCCACCCGGTGCGCAGAAGTTCCAGTAGTTGGCGTCGATGAAGCGCACGCCGCGGTCGTCGATGCCCGAGCCCGGCGGCTCGACGACGAGCTGCGTGTCGGTGGTGACGAGGCGCTTGACGATCGGCAGGGCAGGGACGGGCGCGTCCGGCGCGACGACCAGCGACCCCGCTGCCGTGCGCCGGACGCGATGGGCGGCCTTGGCGGCGACCCACGTCGGATCCTGCGCGAGTGTCGACTTCCCGACGACACCGGGCGGCGCGGCGCCCCCGGTGGCGCCCTGCGCGGTGCCGCGGGCATCGGGCTCGGTGCCGCGGGCGCCGGACGGGAGGGCGGCGAGGACGAGGCCGCCGATCGCGGCCGCGGTGATGACGCGCCGGCGCAGGGACGGTCCTCGATGGACCGTGCTGCGCCGCTGCGGTGTGGGCGGGCGGGCGAGGACGCGAGTGGCTCCCTTCACTGGGGACCCTCCTGCTGCCACGCCGGTCGGGACCCGTCCACCGCCGCGGATGGATCCGCCGGCGGTCGCCGCCACGATGAGCAGGAGCAGTCGACGCGCGATCGATCGCGGCTCGACTCCGACTCGCGCTCGCCGGCGTCAGGGCGGCGCGGTGTCGGGCACGCCCGCGGAGGTCGGAACCCCGGCGGCGTCCGGACGGCGCGGTTCCGCCCAGCCGTGTGTCGCCGAGCGTTCCGCTCGGTGCGCCCTCACCGCGCCGTCGCGACGACCCGCAGGATGGTGCCCTCGGCGATGTCGGCGACGTACAGCTCGCGCTCGTCGTCCTGGCCGAAGGAGACGATCGGCCGTCCCGATTCGAGCAGCAGGACCGGATCCTGCCGGCCCGGCCCGGCCGCGTCGAGGCCCCAGATGCGACCGCTGCACGAGTCCGAGAAGAGGTAGGTCCCGTCGAGCGCCGGCGATCGGGTGCCCCGGTACACGTAGCCGCCCGTGACCGCGCACCCGGCGTCGTGGCCGTAGACCGCCACCGGCATCGTCAGGCCCGCGGTCGTGCAGTCCGTCGACGGGTCGTAGCAGGCACGGCCCTCCATGAGCCGCCACCCGAGGTTCGCACCTCGGCCGCGGCCGGCCGCGGCGACCAGCCTGTCCACCTCCTCCCATCGATCCTGGCCGACGTCGCCCACCCAGAGGTCGCCGTTCGCCGCGTCGAAGCTGAAGCGCCACGGGTTGCGGACCCCGTACGCCCAGATCTCCGGGCGCGCGCGGGCGCGACCCGAGAACGGGTTCGTCGGGGGGATCGCATACGCGAGGCCGGCGGCCTGGCCGTCGACGTCGATCCGCAGGATCTTCCCGAGGAGCGTCCCGAGGTCCTGGGCGCGGTTCCGTGGATCGCCGCCGGAGCCGCCATCGCCCATCCCGACGTACAGGTATCCGTCCGTTCCGAAGGCGAGCATGCCGCCGTTGTGATTCGGGTACGGCTGGCCGATGTGGAGCAGCACGCGCTCGGAGGCGGCGTCCGCGCGGTCCGGCGAGTCCGCCGACCGGCGCATCTCGGCGATGACGGTGTTCCCGTCGGCGTCGGTGTAGTCCACGTAGAAGCGGCCGTTCGACGCGTACGACGGATGGAATGCCAGGCCGAGCAGGCCGCGCTCCCCGCCCGCCGCGATGCGCCCGGAGATGTCGAGGAACGGCTGGGGGAGGACCGAACCGGCGCGATCGACGACGCGGATCCGGCCGCCCTGCTCCACGACGTACAGCCGGCCCGAGCCGGTCCCGTCGCCCGTGACGAAGAGCGGCGCGGCGAATCCCCCGGCGACCTTCTCGAGCCCGAGCGAGACGCGTGCGGCGATCCAGGGGGTCGCGGACTGTGCTGCGGGCGTCGCGGCGCCCCGAGGAGAGGAGGGTGCCGCGGGCGCGGAGGGCGCCGGCGAGGGGGCCGAGGGCGCCGCGAGCGTCGCGCCGGACGCCGAGGGTGCCGACGAGGTCGCGGACGGTGCTGCGGGCGTCGCGGCCCCCGACCCGGGGAGTCGTCCCGTGCCGGGCGGCGTGCACGCCGCCACGGCGAGCGCGAGGGACGCGGCGAGCGCGCACCCTGGGCCCGGGGCGTGCGCCCAGATCCGCCCGCGCGAACGCGCGATCGATGGCCTTCGCACGCCGCCACCATACCGCCGATCGTGCCGAGGACCGGTCCACCAGGCGGTCGGCCCGCGATGGCGCTTCCGCGCATCGCGCCGTAGGATGCGCGCCATGTCCGACCGACCGACCGCCGACCATCGCCCGACCCTCATGACCGTCCACGCCCACCCCGACGACGAGATCATCGGGACCGGGGGCGCCATGGCTCGCGCCGTCCGCGAGGGCAAGCGCGTCGTCCTCGTCACCTGCACCCGCGGCGAGCTCGGCGAGATCGTCGTGCCCGAGCTCGACACCGAGGAGAACCACCGACGCCTCGGCGAGATGCGCGCGGCGGAGCTCGAGGCCGCGATGGCCGAGCTCGGCGTCACCGAGTGGCAGAACCTCGGCTACCGCGACTCGGGCATGATGGGCGACCCGGGCAACCGCGATCCACGCTGCTTCTGGCAGGCCCCGATCGACGACGCGGCCCGCCGCCTGGTGTGGCTCATCCGCACGTACCGCCCGGACGTCGTCACCACGTACAACGAGTTCGGGTCGTACGGCCATCCCGACCACATCCAGGTCCACCGCGTGACGCTGCCGGCATTCGACCGGGCGGGGGATCCGGCCTGGTACCCGGAGCAGATCGCGCCCGAGCACGGCGGAACCGGCCCGTCGCTCGTGGAGGGCGGCCTCGTGCCGTGGGCCCCGTCGAAGCTGTACGAGCAGGCCTGGGACCCGGAGATGCGCGCCCGGATGCAGCGGATGCTGAACGAGCGCGGGATCCGTTCCTTCTGGGATCGGCCGGAGGACGCGACGCCCGAGCAGATGGCGGAGTGGGAGGCCTACCAGGCCCGGATGACGATCGACCCGACCACCATCACGACACGGGTGGACGTCTCGGCGTTCGCGCACGAGCGGTTCGCGGCCCTCGCATGCCACGCCACCCAGATCTCCACCGACAACCCGCTCTTCGCCCTGGGACCGGACGCATGGCGCGAGCTCGGGGGGCAGGAGGTCTTCGTCCGCATCGCGTCGAGGGTGGACGCGCCGACACCCGAGGACGACCTCTTCGCGGGGATCGCGTAGGGTGGGGGCAGCGCCGCGCCGCCGGATCGCATCGGCCGCTCCGCGCGTCCACGGCAGCCCGGCCCCGAAGCCCGCCGGATCGGATCGGCCGCGCCCCCGGCGAATCGAAGACGCCCCGCGCGGGCGGGGCGTCGAGAGGACCGAGGTGGCGGACCCGACCGGATTCGAACCGGCGATCTCCAGCGTGACAGGCTGGCATGTTGGGCCGCTACACCACGGGTCCATGCGGCGGTCGGGAGTGTAGCACGACGGCGCCGCTCCGAGCCCGGAGCGCGCCGGTCGCCGGCTCGCGTAGCATCCACCCGGTGACCGCCGACGACCCGTACTACCGGCACGACCTCGCGCTCGTCCATCACCTCGGGTTCTCGCACCATGCGCACCACTGCGCGCCCGGGATCCTCGAGCTTCTCCGGCCCGTCCGGGAGCGCGATGGCCTCGTCGTGGAGCTCGGGTGCGGCAGTGGCCTGCTGACGCGCCATCTCCTCGACGCGGGGCATCGGGTCATCGCAACCGATGCTTCGCCCGCGATGCTCGAGCTCGCCGCGACAGTCGCCGGCGACGCGGAGGCGATCCGCCGCCTCACGCTCCCGCACGACCCGATCCCGCCCGCGGACGCGATCGTCTCGGTCGGGCACGCCCTCAACTACCTGCCGGACGAGGACGCGATCGACCGCGCGCTCACCGCCATCGCCGTGGCGCTTCGGCCGGGTGGGATCGTCGCGATCGACCTGTGCGACCTCGACTACGCCGAGGGGCTGAGCGACCAGCCGAGCTTCGGGAAGGCGGGCGACGACTGGGCGATCGTCACGCAGCGATCGATGCCCGAGCCGGCACGCTTCGTCCGCACGATGGTGATCTTCACCCGGAACACGGACGGCTCATGGCGGCGAGACGACGAGGTCCACGTCAACGTGCTGGTCGATGTGTCGCGCGTGCCCGAGCACCTCGCCCGGAACGGTGTGGACGCGCGCGTGGGCGATTCGTTCGGGTCGGAGGGGCTGCCCGCCGGCCTGCGGACCATCGTCGGCACGCGTCGGGCGTAGCCGAGGGCGGGCCTGGACAGGGCGCCCGGGCCGCGCCCCCGTCCTCGGGCCGCCGCGCCCCCGTGCTCGGGCCGCCGCGCCCCCGCGCCCCTCCCGCCCCTCGCCCTCCCTCCACCCGCCGTGCCGGTCGGGCACGCTATGCTCGGTCTCCCATGCGACTCATCGACCTTCGCTCCGACACCGTCACCCACCCTACGCCCGCCATGCGGCGGGCCATGGCCGATGCCGACGTCGGCGACGACGTCTTCGGCGACGATCCCACCGTCAACGCGCTCGAGGAGCGCGCCGCGGCCCTCCTCGGGAAGGAGGCCGGTCTCTTCGTGACCTCCGGCTCGCAGGGGAACCTCGTCTCGCTCATGGGGCACCTCGCCCGGGGCCAGGAGGCGATCGCGGCGCTCGAGAGCCACATCGTGAACGACGAGGCGGCCGGCCACGCCGTCGTCGTCGGCGCGAGCGTGCGAACGCTCCGCAGCGCGCCGGACGGGACGATGGACCTCGACGAGATCGCGGAGTCGTTCCGCGACCCCTCCGACCCGCACGAGCCCATCACCGGCCTGGTCGCGATCGAGAACACGCATGCCCACTCGTGCGGCCAGCCCCTCACGGCGGCCTACACGCGGGCGGTCGCGGACGTCGCCCACGAGCACGGCGTCCCGCTCCACGTGGACGGAGCGCGGTTCTGGAACGCGGTCGTCGCGCTCGGTGTGGACCCGAAGGACCTCGCCGGCCCGGCCGACAGCGTGACGTTCTGCCTCTCGAAGGGCCTCGCGTGCCCGATCGGTTCGGTCGTCGTCGGGAGCCGCGACTTCATCTGGCGCGCCCGCCGCGCGCGGAAGCTGCTGGGCGGCGGGATGCGACAGGTCGGGGTGCTCGCCGCCGCGGGCCTGATCGCGCTCTCCGATGGACCGGACGGGACCATCGCGCGGCTCGCCGAGGACCACGCGAACGCGCGCCGCCTCGCCGAGGGCCTCGCCGGCCTCGACGGCGTCGTGAGTCCCGGCGGGATCGCCCAGCCCACGCCCGGGCGCCTGGACCCCGACCGTGCCGTGACCGACTTCGTCGTCTTCCGCGTGCAGCGCGATCGCGCCGCGTTCCTCGCGGCGCTCGAAGCGCGCGGCGTTCTCATGGTCGCGTATCCGCACGGCACCATCCGCGCGGTGACCCACTACGGGATCGACGCCGCGGACGTGGACGCGACGGTCGCCGCGGTGCGCGAGGCGCTCGCGGAGACCACGGTCGAAGCCGCCACATCCGGATCTGCGCGCGTCTAGACTCCTCCACGACCGGCACGACCACGCCGGGGAAACGCGACGACCGGGCCATCCCGCCCGGTGCGGCCTGCTCTCCCGATCTTCGGGACGGCGCCGCGCGCCGCACACGACCGAAGGCAGAACCCCGTGACCGAGACGATCCTCACGCGGCCCGCCCCCGCGGCGGACGCCGGCCCTCTCGACGACCGCTTCTGGGACCTCGTCGAGGACCGGTTCCGGCGCATCGTGACCGACCGACCCGAGGTGGGGACTTTCCTCGGGATCCACTCCGGCGACAGTCGGCTCCCGGACGGCTCACGAGACGCGCTCCTCGCCGAGATCGCGGCCGAGGGCGACCATCTCGCCGCGATCGAGGCGCTCGACGAGGCGGGCCTCTCGGAATCCGTCCGGTTCGAGCGGGAGCTCCAGGCGCACGCCGTGCGGCGATCGCTCTTCGACCTGGAGACGCATCGCGTCTGGGAGCGCCGCGGCACGGCGATGGACGTCGTCGGCGACAGCCTCTTCTCGGTCATGTCCCGGGACTTCGCTCCACTGCCGGAGCGTCTC
This sequence comes from Chloroflexota bacterium, assembly GCA_021813655.1. Classification (GTDB taxonomy): domain Bacteria; phylum Chloroflexota; class Limnocylindria; order Limnocylindrales; family CSP1-4; genus CAIYQJ01. The sequence continues at coordinate 14,377 of JAKAJU010000033.1, forward strand.
GACTCTCTGGCCGCGCGGATCGCGGCGATCCCGGCCTTCCTCGCAGCCAGCCGATCGCGGCTCGGGTCCGCCCCGGTGCGCGCCTGGCAGGAGCTCGAGATCGAGGCGGCCGGAGACATGCCGACGCTCTACGCGGAGGTCGCCGCGGCGGCAGACGGCATCCTCGCCGACGCGGAGTCGCGGCGCCTGCGGGCGGCGATCGACCAGGCGACCGCCGCGACGGCGGCGTACGCGGACTGGGTCCGCTCGACCCTCCCGAGCGCGACGGACGAATGGGCCCTGGGGCGCGAACGGTTCGACGAGCTCGTGGGCCTTCGCGCGTTCGACGGCCTCGACTCGGACGCCATCCTCGCGATCGGCGAGGAGCAGCTCCGGAAGAACGCCGAGGGGCGTGTGCGCACCGCGCACGAGATCGATCCCGATGCGAGCGAGGCCGAGGTCGTCGACCGGATCAAGTCCGACCACCCGGCGACCTTCGAGGAGGCGCTCGAGCTGTACCGAGCGGACACCGCGCGGGCCCGGGAGCACCTCATCGCCCACGGCATCGTGACCGTCCCGTACGACGAGCGCCTCGACATCATCCCGACGCCCGAGTACCTGCGGACCGTCATCCCCTTCGCCGCGTACTTCGAGCCGCCCAAGTTCGACCCGAGCCCGTCCGGCATCTACGTCGTGACGCCCTCGGTGGGCGGCGACCCGAACGCGATGCGGGAGCACAACCGCAGCTCGATGAGCAACACGAGCGTGCACGAGGCGTACCCGGGTCACCACCTGCAGCTCTCGGTCGCGGGGCGGCACCCGTCGCTCGTCCGCCTCATGATCGACGCCCCCGAGTTCGTCGAGGGCTGGGGGATGTACTCGGAGCAGATGATGCGGGAGGAGGGGTTCGACGATGCCCCGCGCTACCTGCTCAACGTCTACACCGACGCGATCTGGCGCGCCTGCCGGATGGTGCTCGACGTCCGGATGCATCGCGGCGAGCTGACGGTCGAGGAGGCCACGCACTTCCTCGTGGACCGGACGAGCTTCGAGACGTCGAACGCGCGCGCGGAGATCCTCCGGTACACCTACACGCCCACCTACCAGCTGAGCTATCTCCTCGGCAAGGTCCTGATCCTTCAGCTCCGCGAGGACGAGCGGCGGCGTCTCGGGCCGGACTTCAGCCTCCGCAGGTTCCACGACACGCTCCTCCGGCACGGCTCGCTGCCGATCAGCTTCCACCGACGCCTCCTCGATGCCGCCGCTGCCGGCGCCGACTGGGCGCTCGCGGTGCCACCGACCATGCCGGGCGGCCGCATCTGACCGGCTGCCGCCGGCATCGAGCGGGGCACGCTTCGACGAGCCGGCCGTCCGGAGACGCGCGATGCTCGTGATCCCGTCGATCGACGTGGAGCGCGGACGATCGCGGGTCGTCTTCTGGCCGGGCTCGGCCGTGGGCGTCGGGACCCCCACCGACCGGCCCGACCGGATCGCCGAGCGGCTCGTCGCGGAGGGCGCGAGGGTCGTCCACATCGTCGACCTCGACGGCGCCCGTGCCGGCGAGCCCCGGAACCTCGAAGTGATCTCCTCGATCGCAGGGCGCGTCGCGGTGCCGCTCCAGGTCGCCGGCGGGATGGAAGGCGCCGATGCGATCCGCCTCGCGTTCGCGTCGGGAGCGACGCGCGCGGTCGTCGCGATGGGGATCGCGGATCGCCCGGACCTCCTCCGCGAGTGCCTCGACGTCGCGGGCGACTGGCTCGCAGTGGGCCTCGACCCGCGCCCCGAGCTCCTGGCCGCGTTCCCCTGGCGGGGCCGGCCGCGTCCCGCCTCGCTCGACGATCTCACGGCCGATCTCGTCGCTGCGGGCGTGCGGCGCTTCGTCCTCTCGCACGGTGCGTCGGCCCCCGACGTCACCGCCCTCCGTCGCCTGGTGACCTCCCACGACGCCGAGTTCGTCGTCGCCGGGGGAGTGACGGATCTCGAGGCGATCGCGCGTCTCCGCGACGCGGGGATCGCCGGCGTCATTCTCGGAGAGGCGATCCTCTCGGGTCGCATCCCGCTCGGTGCCGCGATCGAAGCGGCCGCCTGACGCGTCGCGTGGCGCCCCCCGGCCACGCCCGCGCCCCCCGGCCACGCCCGCGCCCCCCGGCCACGCCCGCGCCCCC
>JAKAJU010000097.1 GCA_021813655.1 Chloroflexota bacterium
CATCGGACCATCTTCCCGGTCCTGATCGTCGCCGCACGGTAGACGTCGCCGGCAAGGCCGCGCTCGGCCACCGCGTCGGCGGCCGCGAGGACGTCGTACTCGACCCGCTTGATCTCGGGGAAGACCTCCGAGCCGACGACGTCGATCATCGCCCACGACGCCCGCGGATCGCCGTCGAGCGCGTACCCGGCCGAGCCGTCGTTCACGATCATCCGCCAGCCCATCTCGCGCACCTCGGGGACGTGCGTGTGACCGCAGCAGATGACGCGGGCGTCGGTCCGCGAGATGCGCTCGAGGGTCGCGGTCGCGTCGAGGTCCGTGTCGAGGCCGGCAGACTGCGAGCCGGGGGACGCGTGGCAGACGAGGAGGAGCGTGTCATCCACGCGGATCCGGCGCTCCGACGGGAGGCCGCGGAGCCACTCGAGTCGCTCGGGTCCGAGCTGCTCGTGCGCCCATTCGGCGGCCGCCCTGAAGTGGTCCGGCGGGCCGTCCGGGAACCAGGGGAAGGCGGCTGTGTAGTCGAAATCCGCGACGGCCACGTCCGTGTTGCCGGCGATGACGACGGCTCCCGCAGCCTCCATCTCCCGGATGAGATCGATCGACCTGGCCGGGTCGGCGCCGTTGAACGCGAGGTCGCCGGCGACCGCGACGATGTCCGCCGCGGAGAGCCGGACGCTCTCGCGGACCGCCTCGAGGGCGAGGCGGTTGCCGTGGACGTCCGAGAGGACCGCGATCCGGGCCATCAGCGCAGCACCGACGCGTCGGGGATGACGAACGAGAGCGTCGCCTCGCAGCAGACCTCCCCGTCCACGCTCGCGACGCCGCGGCCGCGCCCGAAGCGGCGTCCGATCTTCTCCATCGTCACCTCGAGACGCATCACGTCGCCGGGCTTCACGACGCGCTTGAACCGACACCCGTCGATCCCCGCGAAGAGCCCGATGCGGTCGCCGAAGCCTTCCTGCTTCGCGACGTAGACGGCCATCGTCTGGGCGAGCGCCTCAACCTGGAGGACACCCGGCACGACGGGCAACCCGGGGAAGTGGCCCTGGAAGAACCACTCGGTCGCGGTCACGGCCTTCGCGCCGACGATCCGCTGCGCCGCGGGGTCGTATTCGTCGATGCGGTCCACGAGGAGGAACGGCCAGCGGTGCGGGATCAGCGCCTCGATCTCGCGGGTCGTGTGGATGGGCTCGGTCACGATCTGCCTCTGCGGTCGGGATGTGGATGTGGTGCTGGTGATGCCGGGGTGCGGTGACGCTTCAGCCGCCGCGGGTGGGTCGGAGGAATGAGGCGGCCCCGACGCGGTCGAGGAGCGCCGTGGTGATCGATCCGGTCCGGAACGCCTCGCTGTCGAGGACGGCGCGCTGGAACTCGCGGTTCGTCACGACGCCGTCGAGGACGAGGTCATCGAGAGCGGTCCGGCCGCGCGCGATCGCCGCGTCGCGGTCCTCGCCCCAGACGACGAGCTTGCCCAGGAGAGAATCGTAGTAGGGCGGGATCTCGTAGCCGGCATACATGTGCGAGTCCATGCGAACCCAGGGCCCTCCCGGCGCGAGGTAGCGTTCGATGGTGCCGGTCTGCGGCCGGAACTCGTGGGCCGGGTCCTCGGCGTTGATCCGCATCTCGATCGCGTGCCCGCGGACCGTGACGTCCTCCTGGCGGATCCGGAGGTCCTCCCCGGCCGCGATGCGCAGCTGCGTCTCCACGACGTCGACGCCGGTGAGCATCTCCGTCACGGGATGCTCGACCTGGACGCGGCAGTTGATCTCGATGAAGAAGTACTCGCCGTCGGGATCCACGAGGAACTCAAGGGTCCCGACGTTCTCGTAGCCGGCGGCGACGATCGCGGCGAGGGCGCGGGCGCGGAGCTCCTCGCGTCTCTCCGGCGAGAGCGCCGGCGTCGGGCCCTCCTCGAGGACCTTCTGGTGGCGTCGCTGGAGTGAGCAGTCGCGGTCGCCGAGGTGGACGCCGTGCCCGGATGCGTCCACGGCGACCTGAACCTCCACGTGGCGGTTGTCCGGCAGGAAGCGCTCGAGGTAGAGGGAGTCATCGCCGAAGGCAGCTCGGGCCTCGGACCGGCAGACCGGGAGCGCGCCCTCGAGCTCGCGCGGCGTGCGGACCGTGCGCATCCCCTTGCCGCCGCCGCCCGCGGATGGCTTCACGACCACCGGGTACCCGATGCGCGCTGCCTCCGCGAGCGCGTGGCTCTCGTCTCGCAGGGTCCCCGCCGAGCCGGGGATGGTAGGCAACCCGTGCTCGGCGAGGAGCCGGCGGGTCGCATCCTTGCTCCCGAAGCGCTCGAGCACCCGCGGCGGCGGGCCGACGAACGTGAGCCCATGGTCCCGGACGGCCTCGGCGAACCCCGCGTCCTCCGACAGGAAGCCGTACCCGGGGTGGATCGCGTCGCAGCCGGTGACGAGGGCGGCGCTGATCACGGATGCCGCCGACAGGTAGCTCCGGCGGGCGTCGGCGGGACCGATGCAGATCGCCTCGTCGGCGAGCTGCGTCGCGAGACTCGTGCGATCGGCCTCGCTGTACGCGACGACCGCGCCGAGGCCCATGGCCCGGCAGGCGCGCAGGATCCTGAGAGCGATCTCGCCGCGGTTCGCGATGAGGACGCGGCTGATGCTCATCGGGCGGGCTCCGCAGCCAGCTCGATCCGGACGAGCTCCTGCCCGTACTCGACGCCCTCGCCGGCCTCGACGTAGCTGCCGCCGATGACCCCGTCCGCCGGCGCGAGGACCTCGTGGGGGACGCCGAGCATGTCCACCGCGCCGAGGACGTCCCCGGCGCGGACCCGGCTGCCGACCGCGACGCCCGGGCGCGGGCGGTAGAGCCCGACGGCCGGCGACGTGGCGACGGCGCGCGGGCGCGGCGGGTGCTCCTCGGCTGCACGCTCGGGGTCACCGGTCGCGGCGCGGCCGCCTCCGGCCGTCGGATGGGGCTCCCAGTCGGAGACAGGGGAGCCGGCAGGTGCCGCGGTCCCCGTGGGCGGGCGTCGCGTCTCCGGAGCGCCCGCGCGCCGGGCGGGCCCCCGGTCGACCTCGCTTGCCGGCATGCGCACGCGGACGTGCCAGTCGCCCTCGCGCACCTCGATCTCAGCGAGGCCGGAGGCCGCCAGCTTCGCGACGAGCGCCGGCACCACGTCCTCG
>JAKAJU010000080.1 GCA_021813655.1 Chloroflexota bacterium
GCCGGCCGGTCCGACGTGTCTCACGGCCGGCACAACGCATGGAGGCCACGCCCGGCGGGCGGGCAGCGAGGGTATGAGCCAAGCCGTGAGACGCAGGGGAGGGTGACACTCAGGCGATGGTAGCGCGCGTGGGCGCCTCCGCCGAGACGGCTGGGAGCCCGCGCCGAGCGGCTGCCGGCCGTCGTCGGGGCCGTCGAACGCGGGCTGTTCGCGGTGCGCAGAGGCACCGCGCGCGACTCGGCCGCAAGGCTGTCATTTCGGTCGTAAGGGTCGAGCGCGTATGCTCCCGCGGGGCGATCTGCACCCGGCCGGGTGCGCGCTGCCCTGGAGACCGTGCGAGGACGTCAGCGAATGCGGACACGTGGGGGCCGGAGCCTGGTGGTCGCGGTGGGGATGGCCGCGGCCATCCTCGTCGCGGCCTGTGCGGGGCCGGCCTCGCTGGCTGTCCCCGGCCCGATCGCCACGCCGCACGTGCCGACGCCCGCGGACGCCACCATGGTGGGGTCGGGCGGCCAGGCCGCCGACGATGGTCAGCCCGTCTTCAGCTTCGCATCCTCGCTCGCCCCGGGTGACGCCCTCGCGAGCTACCGGGCGACGCTCGCCGCGTCCGGATTCACGGAGGTGGGGACCGACGGGGCGTGGCGGACCTTCACCGATGGATTCGAGGTCCTTGCGGTCAGGGTGGCCTCGGACGGTCCGCCCACGTCGATCGTCGTCCGCGTCGTCTCGGTCGGAGGGTCTCCGAGCGCCGGGGACCTCGCCGGACCGGTCGCGTCGGGCGACGTGCCGCCGCGCGCCTCCCGTCCGCCCGGCCAGAAGGCGACGCAGCCTCCGGCCGGGACCGATCCCGGCGCGGATCCGACGCAGGGCCCGGCGTCGACGAAGAAGCCGAAGCCCACGAAGTCGCCCAAGCCGACCCCGACCGAGGAGGCGCCCGCCCCGACGCCGTCGCCACAGGCGGTGCCGACCCCGGAACCGCCGACGCCGTCGCCGAGCGACACGCCGTCCGCGTCGCCGGAGCCGACACCCAAGCCGCATCCGACGCCGAAGCCCGAGCCGACGCCGAAGCCGGAGCCGACGCCGAAGCCGGAGCCCACACCCAAGCCGCACCCGACGCCGCCGCCGCACCCGACGCCGCCGCCGCATCCGACGCCCAAGCCGTAGGGACGAGGGACCATGACCGATCGATACCGCATCCTTCTCGTGGACGACGACGTCCAGCTTCTCGGGTATCTCGCGGATCGTCTCCAGCGCGACGGCTACGCCGTGACGACAGCCAAGTCCGGCGGCGAGGCTCTCACGGCCCTCGACGCCGCCTGGCCCGACCTCGTCATCCTCGACCTCATGATGCCGAGGATGAGCGGCGAGGACGTCGCGGCGCAGATCAAGAAGCGGGCGGACATCCCGATCATCGTCCTCTCCGCGATCACGGCGTCGGAGAGCAAGGTGGAGCTCATCTCGCGGTACGCCGAGGACTACCTCACGAAGCCCTTCCACCACGAGGAGCTCGTCGCACGCATCCGCCGGGTCCTCGGCCGCCTGAACGAGCGGATCCCGAGCCAGGAGCTCGTGCTCGGCCCGGACCTGACGCTCGTCCTCCGGCGGCGCGAGGCGGTGGTCGCCGGGAGCGTCGTGGGCCTCTCGCCGACGGAGGCGCGGTTCCTCGCCACGCTCGCGGCGAGCGTCGGCGAGCCCGTGAGCACCGAACGGCTGCTCTCGCGCGTCTGGAGCGACGCGGACGGCGCGGACCCGGCGTACGTGTGGGTCACCGTCCGCCGTCTCCGCCGCAAGATCGAGACGGACCCGGACCGGCCTCGTCACCTCATGACCGAGAAGGGCGGTGGCTATCGGCTCGTCGCGGCCGTCTGAGCCGCGCCGGCGGCGGCCGGCGCTCTTCGACCTGAGGTACGACCGCCAGCTCGTCCTGGCTCTCCTCGTCGCGGCCCTCGTCCCCCTCGCGCTCTTCGCCCTCGTCGCGTTCCCGCGCGTCTCGGCCGCCGTACGCGCCGAGGGCGAGCGCGGTGCGGCCGACGCCGTGCGGAGCGCTCGGGCCCTCGTCGACCAACGGGGCACGCGCCTCGCGGCGGTCGCCGCGTCGTATGCCACCTGGGCCACCTTCATCGACTACGTCGCGCAGATGCAGACGGACCGGCTGCAGACGGACGTGGCCGCCTTCCTCGTCGACAAGGGGACGGCGGACGCCGTCGCGGTGGTCATCGGCCCGACCGACGCAGCGATGGCCGGGGGTGATGCGGCCACGCTCGCGTCGATCGCGCGGGCGGCGCTCGCCTCCGCCCCGCCCGGTGAGGAGGAGATCGGGCCCGGGATCGCGGCGCTGGCCTCGGGGATCCATGTCGTGTCGGTCCGTCCGCTGGATCTCGGCGGCCGCGAGGGTCCGGGTGCAACGGCCGCGTCGGACGGAGGTGCCGCGATCGCGGTCTCGCGGCGCCTCGACGGCGGCTTCGCGATCGACGCGGCGACGCTGACCGGCTTCGCCGTGTCCGTCTACCTCGACGACGGACGCCTCTCCGTGACGAGCGACGCGGACGCGGCCGCCGCGGCAGGGCCGCCGGCGCCCGCGCCGAAGGAGGCCGGCCAGGTCGTCGTCCGCGACACGGGCGGCTACGCGACGGGCGCGACCGGGCTCGTCGACCGGACCGGGGAGCCGGTCGGAACGCTCGAGGCGAGCGGGCGGCTGGACGTCCTCAATGCGATCGACGCGGACCTCACGCCGATCCTGGGCTTCGGGTTCGCGCTCTCCGCGATCGGAGCCGTGATCATCGCGATCCTCCTGTCGCTGCGCCTGCGGCGCAGGCTGGGTGCGATCGCGGGCGGGATGACGGCGGTCGCCGGTGGCGATACGAGCGTCCGCCTGCCGGACACCGGCGGGGACGAGGTCGCGCGCCTCGCGGCGTCCCACAACCGCCTCGCTGCGACACTCGAGCGTCGCGACAGGGCCCTGCACGCATCGGTCGGCGAGGTCGCGACGCTCACGCCGGACCGGGCGATCGACGACCTCGCGGCCGCCGGGACCCGCGCAGCGATCGTGGTGTTCGGCTTCGCGTCGGCGTGCCTCCTGGACGAGGACGGGCGGGTCATGGCAGAGAGCCCTGAGGCAACTCCCGGGGACCGCGCGGACCCCGTCGACATGCCGGAGCGGGACGGAGGGGACGACGGCACGCCGCGCGCCGAGGCGGGCGTCACGGACGCGATCGCCGGGAGCGACGTGGCCGCCGCCGTGCCCGTGCCGCCGGGCACGTGGAGGCTGCACGCCCGCCTCGCTCCCGGACAGGAGTGGTCCGACGCGGACGGCGCGCTGCTCAGCCTCTACGGGCGACAGCTCGGCGCCGCGATCCGCGACGCCCAGCTCTACGCGGACGCGGCGCATCGCGCCGCCGAGCTGGAGCGGGTGAACCGGCTCCAGGGAGACTTCCTGCGGGGCGTGAGCCACAACCTCCAGACGCCCCTGACGCACATCACGGTTGTCGCGGGCGAGCTGCGCGAGACCCATCCGGGCGATCGGTCCGTGACCCGTGACGCGGACGTCATCCGCACCGAGGGCGAGCGCCTCTCGCGCCTCGTCTCCCAGCTCCTGACTCTCTCCCGCCTCGAGGCCGGCGCCGTCGCGGTGACCGCCGAGCCCGTCTCCATCGCGACGATCGTCGCGCGGGTCGCGCCCGCTGCGGGTGACAGGCCTGTGGCCTTCGTCGATGACGCGCCCGGCCTCGTCCCGATCGCCGACCCTGCGGCCGTCGAGCAGGTGCTCTGGATGCTCCTGGACAACGCCGCGCGCTACGCCCCGGAGGGCCAGGTCCGCGTGCACGTCGCCCGCGCGTCGTGCGAGGCGCTCGGCGAGACAGGGCGCGCCGACGCCGAGGCGGCCGTGGAGGTCGCCGTCGAGGACGAGGGACCCGGGGTGCCCCTCGACGAGCGCGAGCGGATCTTCGAGCGATTCGCCCGGGGCTCCACGGCGGGCGACCATGCCGGGACCGGGCTGGGCCTCGACGTCGCGCGCGGCCTCGTCACGGCGATGGGCGGGCGGATCCGCTGCGAGCGCGCTCCGGGCGGCGGCGGCGGGCGGTTCGCGTTCACGCTGCCCGCGGAGGAGGCGGCGGGCCCGGCCTGAGACGGTGCCTGCACGCGCCGGAAGAGGGGCCGCGCGAGGTCACTGAGCACGGGTGGCAAGGCGGTCCGCAATCTGCGTCCTATTCGGGCGGAAAGGTCGGCTCCCTAGGCTCGCCGGGTATGGACAGGTGCATGCGGGTGGGTGGCGGACGCCACCGCGATCGCGGCCAGACGCTCGTCGAGTTCGCGATGATCTTCCCGATCTTCATCGTGATCTTCTTCGGGATCATCGAGTTCGGGTTCATGTTCAACGGCCAGCTGTCGCTGAACTACGCGACGCGCGACGCCGCCCTCGTCGCCGCGGAGGCGGGGAACAACGCCACAGCCGACTGCCTGATCCTCCAGCAGATCGACAAGGACCTGAACCCGCCGACCGACGAGAGCCGCGTCCTCACGATCCACATCTTCAGTGCCGACCTGACGGGTCACCCGGTCCCCGGGATCGAGACGACGTATACCCGCGGCGGGAGCACGACGTGCGGCTCGATCACCGTGCCGTACGCCCTCGGCACCGACGCGTACCCGTACAACGTCCGCTGCAACGACCTGGACCGGAGCGCGTGCCCGCCCGACTACACGAGCGCGGGCAACACCGGCGTGGACACCATCGGTGTCCGGATCGACTATGGGTACCGGTACATCACGCCGCTCGGCGGGGCGGTCCAGCTCCTGCCCGGCTCGGGCACGCCCCTGTGGAGCGGGACCGGCATGACGATGACGGCCGCGAACGCGATGCGGATGGAGCCCATCCTGTGACGCGGTGGCTGGCCGCCATGGAGAGGCGGCGGCGGATCGCGCACCGGCGTCGCCAGGCGGGCGAGCGGGGCCAGGGCCTCGTCGAGTTCGCGCTCATCGTGCCGCTCTTCCTCCTCATCCTCGTCGTCATGATCGACTTCGGTTTCGCGTTCTATGCGCACCTGACAGTCGAGTACGCGTCACGCGAGGGAGCGCGCGTCGGGGCGGCGCTGGCCGCGGGGAGTTCCTCGCTCCCCTGCGCGCAGGTGGACGACTACGTCATCGCGGCAGTGCAGCGCGTCCTCGAATCCGCCGGCCTCGCGGTCGACCTGGACCCGAGCGACCCGCAGGCCGCCGGCGTGAAGTGGATCCGCATCTACAAGTCCGACACCTCGGGCCTCGGCTACTCGGGCGGCCCGTACAACGAGTGGCGGTACTCCGCTGGCGGCGGACCCACCGTGGACGGCCGGGTGCTCGACTTCGCGAAGCAGTCGGAAGCCTGGAGCGCGTGCACGCGCCTGAACGGGGCAACGCCGGACTCGATCGGCGTGGCCGTCTCCTACTCGTACGCGTGGGTCACCCCGATCGCCCGCATCACGACCCTCGTCCCCGTCTTCACGCCGCTCGCGACGATCCAGTTCGTGGACAAGACGGTGATGGCGCTCAATCCGACCTTCCCGTAGGAGCGCGTGATGACGATCCGCACGTCCGACCAGCACGCCGGAGGCCACGCGCACGGGCTCGACCGGGTCCGCGAGCGAGGCCAGGCCCTCGTCATGTTCACCGCGGCGATCGTGTTCTTCGTCGGCTTCCTCGCGATCGTCGTGGACGTCACCTGGTACTGGGCGAACACCCTCAAGGTCCAGCGGGCAGCGGATGCGGCGGCGCTGGCGGGCGCGGTGAAGCTGCCGGACTACCCGACCCAGGCGCGGACACTCGCGTTCGCCGAAGCCACGAAGAACGGCTACACGACCGGGGTCGGGGGCGTGACCGTCACGGCCGCGCAGAACCCGACGCGCGACATCCAGCTCGACACGTCGGTGTCGGCCCCGGTCGACACGTTCTTCATGCGCCTCTTCGGGATCGGCACGCTCACCGCGACCGCGCGGTCGGCGGCCGAGTACGTCCTCCCCGTCCCGATGGGGAGCCCGCTCAACTACTTCGGCGCGTACGGGGCGATCCGCGGCTGGATCCACACCGACACCGGATGGCGCTACCCGACGACGACGCTCACGTCGTACGGCGTGGCGGACACGTGGACGACGCCCGCGAACGCATTCGTGGACGAGGCGCCCGCTCCGCCCGCATACGCGACGACGGTCGGCAAGTCGAGCGGCCCTCCGCCCACCCCGCCCACGAACCTCCAGGGGTATGCGAACTTCCACGTGTCGATGCCCGGGCCCGCCTCCGACTACCGGTTCCTGGTCGACGGCGGGATCGAGGTGAAGGTCCGCGCGCGCTCGACGGGGACCGGCTGCACGATCGCGGCCGAGGTCTCCCCGAACGCGAGCGCGGGGGCGTCCGCGAGCTGGTACGGGCTCACGTCGGCCCACGGGAACAACGCCGCGCTGACGGGCACCGACACGGACCTCATCATCGGTGGGAGCGGTTCGACGAGCGGCACCGACACGGGCGACTGGTGGGGCGGAACCGCCTCGGGCAGCCCGTCTGCCTACTGGACCGCGGCCAAGTTCGCCGACGGGGCGTTCGCGGTGCGCCTGCGGGTCCAGGGCGCCGGATCGTCGTGCACCACGGGGACCACCTCGGTCGACTCCGTCGCCGTCCGCATCAGCTACGAGCAGCACGACCAGCCGATCACGGGCCCGAACGGCGAGTCGCTGACCGCCCAGGGTGTCTGGACGGGCGTCCTCTCGCAGGGCAGCGACGTCGGCAACGGCGATGCCTACCAGGCGCAGAAGAACGGCAGCGGCACGAGCACCATGTACTCGCCGGGCGGCTACTACGACTACGCCATCGAGATGCCCGCGGGGGCGACCGACGGGAAGGTCTGGATCTTCGACCCGGTGTTCTGCGCGACCGGGGGCTTCTCGAACGGCATGGGCGACGTCGTGTACGGAGGCGCGAGCGCCACGAGCACGTTCTTCGACATCTACGACACGAAGAACACGCTGTATGACGCGAGCGACGACACGTGGATCGCCGGGAACACCGGGCCGGCCGGAGCGGCCAACCCGGACTACGGGCTGTTCCGGCAGAGCAAAGGGTACGACCCGAGCCAGAGCGGAGCGAGTCATGGCTCCGGGTGGTCCACGTGCCAGCGCGGCAAGGTGACGAACCCGGCGGTCGGCGGCTACTGGCACAACCGCTGGTGGCCGCTCGCCACGGGGCTCAGCGGCCCCTCGAGCGGTCAGCCCCGCATCTACCGCATCCACGTGACGAGCACCGACCCGTACGCGCCATCGGACCAAGCGTCCACCAAGACGCTCAACAACTTCTCGTTCTTCACGAGCGCCACCGGTGGAGCGCCGCGCGTCTACGGGCTCGGCTCGATGGTCGCCTTCTCGCCACTGCCCAGAGGATCGGCGGTCGACCTCTACCTGGCGCAGATCGGGCCGGCCTACGCGGGCAAGACGATGAAGGTCTCCCTCTGGGACCCGGGCGACACGAACACCCTGTCCGCGACGCTCCAGTTCCTCCAGCCCACGGCGACGGGGTTCACCCCGGCCAGCTTCACGTGGACGGCATCGAAGTTCGCGGTGAACGGCACGAACTGCAACGGCAGCTCCGGCGGGAGCGTCACATCGGTCGTCACCAACACCGGCGGGTCATCCAAGTTCAACGGATGCTGGCTCATCATCAGCATCCCGATCCCGACGACGTACGTGGCACCGACGCCCCCGGGCGTCCCCGGCGCCGGCTGGTGGAAGATCCGGTACACGATGGGTTCGGGCACAACGGACGCGTCGGACCTGACGACCTGGAAGACCCAGATGATCGGCAACCCCGTCCATCTCGTGACGCCCTGACGACGCCGCGGTCCGTGGGCGCGCCCCGTCGGGACGCACGGCCATCGTGGCCAGAACGCACCATCTCGTGGGCCCGAACGGTACTTTCGGAGCGCGGGCCGGTACTTCCGGCCGATCCGTCATGGGCTCCGTAAGGCGCCACCCCTAACGTACTGGGCGCGACTGGTACTTGGGGACCAGTCACTCGGCGAAGCGATCGACGCACTCATCCCGGCCGCGCCCGGCGATCGGGCCGCATGACCATCCCTCGATCGCACCCGATGTCCGCGCCTGCCGGAGCGTGTCCCATCCGGCATCCGGTGCCAATGGGGGAAGAGGTATCGATGTTCCGTCGTCACAGGCGCCTTGCGGCGCTGGCGGCCGCCCTCGGGCTGGCCGTGCTTCTCCTGCCCGCGCTCGCGGGCGTTGTCTTTGGCCATCACACCAACATGGCCGCCCAGCTCGAGTGCGACGGCGACGTGAGCTGGCAGCTGACGAACTGGACGAACGCTACTGACGGCTCGGGCACGAACAGGTACATGCTCGTGGAGTGGTCTCTCAGCAGCATCGGCCCGTGGACGACCACCTGGACCGGGAAGATCACCCCGGCCAACTACTGGAACGGTGGCACGCCGATCACCGGGACGTTCAACATCGGCACCGCCGGCTCAGTCTGGGTCCAGTCCCGGGCAACCGGCAACTGGGACAATGGCAACACCAGCAAGGGCCCGTGGAAGACCGTTCCGGTCAAGACCACGGTCTCCGGGTGTACCTCGACGACTGCCACCCAGATCCACAACTCCGCGCACTCCGTCGTGACATCCGTCCCGTGGGGCACGACCGTCCATGACAGCGCCACCGTCACCGGTTTCGGCCCCACCCCGACCGGCACGGTCAAGTTCCGCTGGTACACGCAGCTCAACTGCGCCGGCTCCTACACGGAGTCGAGCTCGTTCACCCTGAGCGGCGGCTCGGTCGACGGCACAACGTTCACGCAGACCCCGTCCGCCCCGGGTGACTACGGCTTCCGGGTGGTGTACAGCGGTGACTCACGGTACGCCGGCTCGACCGGCGCCTGCGAGCCGCTCACCGCGACGAAGCACGATTCGAGCACCGCGACCGAGATCCACAATGCTGCGCACGCCGTCGTGACGTCGGTCCCGGTCGGAACGGTCGTCCACGATAGGGCGACGGTCAGCGGCTCAGGCGGTACGCCGACTGGCAGCGTGACGTTCAAGTGGTTCAGCAACAGCGTGTGTGAGGGCACGCCGGCCGAAACCTCCGGCTCGTTCTCCCTGAGCAGCGGCTCGGTCGACGCCACGTCGTTCACGCAGACGCCCACCCCGGCCGGCGGCTATGCCTTCCAGGCCGTGTACGCGGGTGACAGCAAGTTCAACGGCTCCACCGGTGCATGCGAGCCGCTCACCGCGACGAAGCTCGACAGCGCGACCGTGACGACGATCTACGACGTCGCCGGCGCGCCGGTCAGCTCCGCCCCGATCGGCTCGACCGTGTACGACTCGGCGACCGTCAGCGGCTCCGGGCCGACGCCGACCGGCACCGTAACGTTCACGTACTACCCGAACACGACCTGCTCGCCCGACGGGACCGACGCCGGGACGAAGTCCCTCAACGGGTCGGGTGTCGCCGGACCGAGCGATCCCCAGACCGTCGGCGTGAACGGCGGGTCCTTCAAGGCGACGTACAGCGGCGACGGGATCTACAACACGTCCACCGGCGCCTGCGAGCCGCTCCAGCCGGTCAAGATCGCCAGCTCGACGGTGACGGACATCCACGACGCGACCGAGTCGATCGTCACCACCGTCCCGGCCGGAACGACCGTCCACGACAGCGCGACCGTCACCGGCTCCGGGCCGACCCCGACCGGCACCGTCACCTTCCGCTGGTACACGCAGGTCGCCTGCGACAGCCAGTTCGTCGAGTCCGGCCCGTTCTCGCTCGACGCGACCGGGAAGGCCGACGGCACGACGTTCACGCAGACGCCCGTGGCGGCCGGCGGCTACGGCTTCCGGGCCGTCTACAGCGGCGACGACGTCTACCTCGGCTCCGTCGGCGCGTGCGAGCCGCTCGAGGTCACCAAGATCGACTCCGCGACGACGACGGACATCCACGACGCGGGCCACAACGTCATCACGTCGGCGCTCATCGGCACGACCGTGCACGACAGCGCGACGGTCACCGGCTCCGGCCCGACGCCGACCGGGTGGGTGGACTTCACGGTCTACCCGAACCAGGCCTGCGATGGCAACGGCACGGCATTCGGGACGATCGCCCTGGTGGGCGGCGTCGCCGATCCGAGCAGCAGCACCGTCGTCGGGGCCAGCGGGCTCTCCTTCACCACCCACTACAGCGGCGACCAGACGTACCACCCGTCCGACGGCGCGTGCGAGCCGCTCCTGCCGATCAAGCTCGACTCGAGCACCGCCACGGAGATCCACGACGCGTCGCACGCCGTCGTCACGTCCGTCCCGGCCGGGACGTCCGTCCACGACAGCGTGACGGTCACGGGCTCCCTTGGCGCCCCGACGGGCACGGTGACCTTGGCATGGTTCACGAACGCGACGTGCTCGGGCGACCCCGCGGCCACGTCGGGCGCCTTCTCGCTCTCCGGCGGGTCGGTGGACGCCACCGGGTTCGCACAGGCACCGGTCGCCGCGGGCGGGTACGCCTTCCAGGCGACCTACGCCGGCGATGACACGTACAAGCCGTCCCTCGGCGCGTGCGAGCCCCTCGAGGTGACGAAGCTCGACTCGCGGACCGCGACGGAGATCCACGACGCGAGCCACGTGGTCGTGACGACGGTCCCGGCGGGAACGTCCGTCCACGACAGCGCGACTGTCGCCGGCACCGGCCCGGTGCCGGGCGGCTCCGTGACCTTCTACTGGTTCACGAACGCGACGTGCTCGGGCGACCCGGCCGACAGCTCCGGACCGCTCGCGCTCTCGGGCGGCTCGGTGGACGCCACCGGGTTCGTCAAGGCGCCGCTCGCATCGGGCGGGTACGCCTTCCAGGCCGTCTACAGCGGGAACATCACCTACGTCGGGTCCACCGGTCCGTGCGAGCCGCTCGAGGTGACCAAGCTCTCCTCGTCCACCGCGACGGACATCCACGACGCGAACCACACCGTCATCACCTCCGCCCCGATCGGATCGACCGTCCACGACAGCGCGACGGTCATCGGGTCCGGCCCGGTGCCGACCGGTACGGTCAGCTTCACGGTCTTCCCCGCGATGACGTGCGTCGGCGTCGCGGGCACGGATGCCGGCACGGTCGCCCTCGTCGGCGGCGTCGCCGATCCGAGCGACAGCCAGGTCGTCGCGGTCGGCGGCCTCGCCTTCCAGGCCCACTACAACGGCGACGCGACGTACGCCGCCTCCACCGGCCCGTGCGAGCTGCTCGAGGCCACGAAGCTCGAGAGCTCCACGGTCACCGCGATCCACGACGCGGACCACCAGGTGATCACCTCCGCCCCGATCGGCTCGACCGTCCACGACAGCGCGACGGTCACCGGGTCCGGCCCGGTGCCGACCGGCACGGTCGACTTCACCGTCTACGACAACACCGCCTGCTCGGGCGAGGGCTCCGGCGCCGGCTCCGTCGCACTCGTCGGCGGCATCGCCGACCCGAGCTCGGACGCGGTGGTCGGCGTCAACGGCCTCTCCTTCAGCAGCCACTACGGCGGCGACGACACGTACGCTCCGTCCGACGGCGCGTGCGAGCCGCTCACCCCGACGAAGATCGAGTCCGCGACGGCGACCGAGATCCACAACGCCGCGCACGCCGTGGTGACCGACGTCCTCATCGGGACACCGGTCCACGACACGGCGACGGTCACCGGATCGGGCGCGGTCCCGACCGGCTCGGTCACCTTCGCCTGGTTCACGAACGCGGCCTGCGACGGTGAGCCCGCGACGACCTCCGGCGCCTTCGCCCTCAGCGGCGGCACGGTGGACGCCACCGGGTTCGTCCAGGTCCCGGCTGTGTCCGGCGGCTACGCCTTCCAGGCCACGTACAGCGGCGACGACACGTACGCCGGTTCGACCGGCCAGTGCGAGCCCCTGACGGCCCACGACCCGACCCCCACACCGACACCCACGCCGACCCCGACGGTCACGCCGAGCTTCCCGCACGAGTCGTTCCCGACGGAGCCGCCGTTCCCCTCGTTCACCCCCACCCCGCCGCCGTCGCCGACCGCGACGCCGACGGAGGCCCCCACCCCGACCCTCACCCCGACGCAGTCGCCGACGCCGCAGGGCTCGGTCGCGGGCGTCACCAGCGCGCCGCACGTCACCCCGCCACCGACGAATACGTCCGGCGGTCGTGACAGCGGCGGCAACGTGGGCCTCGCGGCGGCGCTCGCGCTGCTCGTGGCCGCCGCCGGAACCCTCCTCCTCGTCACGCCGCGGCGTCGCGTCACGCGTCGGTAGCGGCACAGGGAGGGGCCCCGAGCCCTCCCAAGGAACGGGACGTCGAGGCCCGGGTCGCAGGACCCGGGCCTCGACGCATCCTGCGCCCTGGCGGACGCGACTGACCGCCTCAGGCCCCCGGCGGGAGCTCCTCGAGCCCGCCGTCCACGAGGATGAAGAGGCGTGGGTCGACTGGCTCGTCAGCGTCGGCCTCGTTCGCCCACACGAACGCTCGGAGATCGTCGGCGAACCCGGCGTCGGAGGCCGTCGCACTGCCCGCGACGAGAAGGTGCCGCGACGGGATGGCGACGAGGACGCGGCCGGCCCCGGCGAGCTCGCGCTCGAGGAAGATCCGGACATCGGGCAGGAGGAGGCGCGCTGCGTCCCATCCCTCCCCGGAGTCGGAGACCAGGAGCCTGCGGCCGCCGGCGACCTCCTCATCCCACGGGGTCGAGTTGCTCCACGCCGCGAGGTTCGCCAGCGCTGTGGAGATGACGACGGACGGCTCCACGCCCCATTGCGCGACGTGCTCGGCGTTCACGAGGACGTGGAACCCCGTGGCCGGGATCGCCACGGCCACGGGGATCCCCGCGGGACCCGGCCAGTGCATCGGCAGGCCGCCCGCGGTGCCGCGGGCGAAGTGGAGCGAGGCGCGATCGAACGCGGAGGCGGCCGTCCCCGGGCTCCCGGCCGGCACGAGGACGGGCATCACGAGGGCGAGCGCGGCGGTCCAGTCCTGCTCCGGTGCGCCCGCGATCGACATCAGCGTCCCCTCCAGGTCGGCTCGCGCTTCTCGAGGAACGCGCGCATCCCCTCGGCCTTGTCGTCCGTCCCGAAGAGCATGTAGAAGAGCTGGCGCTCGTGGCGGATCCCCACCGAGAGCGGGACCTCCTCGGCGAGGCGGACGCTCTCCTTCGCGGTCCGGACCGCGAGCGGTGGCATCGAGGCGATCGTCGCCGCGAGGTCGAGAGCCGCGTCGAGCACCTCGGCAGCCGGGACGACGCGCGTCGCGATCCCGATCCGGTCGGCCTCCGCGGCATCGATGACGCGTCCCGTCAGGATGAGCTCGATGGCCCGCGCCCGGCCCGCGGCGCGCGTCAGCTGCTGCGTCCCGCCCGCGCCGGGGAGGATCCCGAGCTTGATCTCGGGCTGGCCGAGCTTCGCATCCTCTCCGAGGATGAGCATGTCGCAGCTCATGGCGAGCTCGAGACCGCCCCCGAGGGCGTATCCGCGAACCGCGGCGATCGTCGGCTTGCGGATGCGCCGGATCGCGTCCCAGTCGTCGAAGCGGCCGCTGGCGGCGAGACCGGCCGCGGTCTCCGCGGCCATCTCGGCGATGTCGGCACCGGCGGCGAACGCGCGGGTGCCGGCACCGGTGAACACGATCGCCCGGCATGCGTCATCGGCGTCGAGGCGGCGGCACGCATCAGCGATCCCCCGCAGGACGTCGGAGCTCAGCGCGTTGAGCGTGGACGGGCGATCGATCGTGACGAGCGCGACCCCGTCGAGCGCGGCGACCGCA
This sequence comes from Chloroflexota bacterium, assembly GCA_021813655.1. Lineage (GTDB taxonomy): Bacteria > Chloroflexota > Limnocylindria > Limnocylindrales > CSP1-4 > CAIYQJ01. Next base: position 13,776 of record JAKAJU010000080.1, read on the forward strand.
CCGCCCGCGACCGGTCGCGTGGCGGGGAGGTCCACCCGGACAGGCGGTCCGCCGGGGTCCGTCATCCTTGCCTCCCTGGATGGGCCGAGTCGGCGAATGCGCCCAGTATCGCGCCGCGCCGATGCCGTGTCTCTCCTCTCCGGCGCTGCCGCGCGGGTCGCGAGCCGCGCCTCTCGACGGCCGTGCCGCCCGGGGGCCGTCGCGTCGCCTCGGCGGGCCACGTCAGTGGTCCGCGAGCCCCTCGAGCGGGGTCGTCGTCGCGCGTTCGATCCGCAAGTACCGACGCCGGTAGTAGAGGAGCGGCGACGCATGCCCGTGCCCGGTGGAGACCGCGATGACCCGTCCGACGAGGAAGTGGTGGTCGCCGACGGGGACCACGTCCTCGAGCCGGCAGACGAGCGACGCGATGGCGCGCTCGAGGATCGGCATCCCGAGCGCCCCGGGCCGCCACGCCGCGCCGCAGAACACGTCTCTGCCCGGCTCCGACGGGGCACCGGCGAAGCAGTCGGAGAGCGCCGCGTCGTCCTCACCGAGGATGTTGACCGCGTACGCCCCCGTCGCGCGGATCACGGGCCCGAGCGTGCGCGCCTGGTCGAGCGCGACGAGGACGAGGGGCGGATCGAGCGAGACCGACATGAACGCGCTCACCGTCACGCCGCGCGGCCGGTCGGTCTCGAGCGACGTGACGACGGTCACGCCCGTCGCGAAACGGCCGAGGGCGCGGCGGAGGTCGTCCGGCTCCACGCCCTCGGGCGGGAGCACGCCGGGACGCGGGTCGGACGGCGGGGCCGCCGCGTGGGACGCGCGAGGCAGGCGCATCGATCCGACGTCGACGCCCGGGGGACGGCGGGGGACGCGTTCCATTGGCCGAGCATAGATCACCCTCGCCACGACGCCCGGCGGCGACGGCCGCGAGAGGTCGCGACGGCCGCGAGAGGTCGCGACGGCCGGGGCCTGCGCTACACTGTCGCGCGATGTCCGAGCTCCCGGTCCGCTGGTCCCAGGCAGCCGTGGCCGCGCGTCCGGCCGCGCGTCCGACCGCGCGCCGGCCGGCCCTCGTCGGCCTGCCCGCCGGATCGCTCCCGGACGTCGCGACGCTCTTCACCTTCATGCGCGACGCCGAGCTCCGGTTCCGCACGCTGCGGATGCGGATCGAGGAGCGGACGTGGGGCGCCGAGGGCGAGACCCTGCGCGTCCACGAGATCCTCATCCACCACCCCGGACGGGCGCGTGTCACCACCCGGCACGCGGAGCGGCAGATGCCGCGCGACCACGAGGTCTGGGTTTCCGACGGTGTCCGGGCTCGAACCTATTCGGCGATCCACGGCCTGGCGACCGACCGCCCCGTTCGACGGCGGCTCGGCGGGCTCGAGTCGTCCACGCTGCCGGCGACGGCGAAGGTGTACACGCCCCTCACGCGCCTCCCGATCGACTCGATCGCCGAGACCGTGATCCATCCGGCGGGCTTCCTCCAGAACGTCGTGGCGACCGGTGCGGTCCGCATCGCGGGCGACGCGCGCGTCGCGGGACGCAAGGCGATCGTCGTCGAGTGCCTGCATCCGACCACGACGCGGGCCGTGGCGGACCGCGCCGACCACGCGCTCACCGTCGCCGCGGACGCGGCCCTGGGCGTCGTCTCGCTCCTGGAGGAGCGCCTCGGCCATCGGGTCGTCCGCCGCGCGGAGGCGACGGCGATCGAGCCGGACGCGGAGATCCCCCGCAGCGCCTTCGAGTTCGCGGTGCCGTCCTCCGCTCGCTGGGTCTACTAGCGCCGACCGCCATCTCGCGGCCGACGAGTAGCCGGCCGCCGGCGGACCCCCGGCGCGCCGAGGCTTCGCCCGGAGCCTGCGGCTCCGAGCGGCGCGCCGTCCGTCACCGGCAGCCGGCCGCCCGGACATGCGACGAGCCCGGCGGGGAAACCCGCCGGGCTCGTCGTACGCTGGGCCGGACGACGATCAGATGACCTCGAGCTCCTTCTCGATCGCGAGGAGCTCCTCGGGCGTCCCCTGGACCTTGGGGCCCTTGAACCACTTCTTCGCCGAGGCGAAGTACCAGATCGCCGCCCCGCCGAGGACGACGAGGAAGACGACCGGCGTGTAGTTGAACGTGTTGATGTCGATCGGCTGGAACTGCGGAAGCATGAACAGGATGAAGATGACCACGACCCAAAGCGTGGCCAGGATCCCGATCGGCCTGCTCCAGCGACCGAGCTGCCACGGCCCCGGCTGGAACCGGCTCCCCGCGCGAAGGCGGAGGAAGACCGGCGCGACATACGCGACGTAGAGGCCGATGACCGCGATCGACGTGACCGCGGCGTACGCCACCGCGCTGTACAGGTAGGGCAGGCCGAGGATGAACGCCCCGACGGCCGCGAGCCAGATCGAGTTCGTGGGCGTGCGGGTCCGGTGGTTGATCCGGTGCCAGAAGGCGCTTCCGGGGATCGCGCCGTCGCGCGAGAACGCGTAGATCATCCGCGAGTTGGCGGTGACCGACGACATCCCGCAGTAGAACTGCGCGCCGATGACGAGGAACAGGATGATGAGGCCGCCCGTCTGGCCGACCGCGTCGATCCAGATCTGGACGGGGGGCCCGGCG
>JAKAJU010000178.1 GCA_021813655.1 Chloroflexota bacterium
CCACTGACCGCTTGACGGTCCTATCTGCCCGGCCCTCGTGGCCGTGGCCTTCCCGCACGCCGGAGCCTACCTTCCGACGCTTGCCGTGGACATGCTCGTCGGTCTGAGGCGGAGCCTCGTTAGCTGTGGAGGGTGCACCGCGGCTCACCGCCGAGCGGCTGGTGGGCGCCGACGCATGGTGGCCGACTCGTCACGACCCACCGAGCTCGACACGCGCAGGTCCCTCGTCGCCGCGTATCGCCCCGGAGACTGGCGACGAACCTCCCACCTCCCACCCGGCGCGACCCCACGCTCACGAGACGTCCGCGGGAGCGCCGCGCGCCTTCGTGAGGGGATGCGCGGCGACGCGGACTGTGCTGCCGGCAGTCCCCGGGGCGATGCGCGGCGATCAGGCCACGGGGTCACGGCTTCCGCCACGCCACGGCTACACGCCACGCCCGCCGCCACACCGCGGCCGCCGGCACGGGACAGGCCACTACCGCCGGCGGGCCCGGCACCTAGCAGATGCGGGGCAGCTGCTCCCCGATGAGCATGTCGACGATCCGCTCCGATCCGACGAGCGTCCGGATCGTCACCATGCCCGGGTGGTCGGCCACGACCCGGCCGATGACCGCAGCCTCAGCGCCCTCCGGCAGCGAGCGCATGGCGGCGAGCGCAGCCTCCTCGGTCCCGGCCGGCACGATCGCGACGCAGACCCCCTCGTTCGCGACGTGGAACGGGTCGAACCCGAGCATCTCGCAGGCCGCCCGCACCGGCCCCGGGATGGGGATCGCGGGCTCTTCGAGCACGACCCCGACGCCGGACGATGCGGCGATCTCGTTGAGCGCGGAGGCGAGGCCGCCGCGCGTGGGATCGCGGAGGACCCGCACGTCGGGGACGACCGCGACGAGCGCGGCGACGAGCGCGTTCAGCGGCCGCGTGTCCGAGGCGATCTCCACCTCGAACTCGAGCCCCTCCCGAACGCTCATGATCGCCACCCCATGGAGCCCGATCGGACCCGAGAGGATGACGGCGTCGCCCGGCGTCGCGCGGTCGGCCGACGGCGCGACCCCGTCGGGGACGAGCCCGATGCCGGCCGTGTTGACGAACAGCCGGTCGGCGGCCCCGCGCCCGACGACCTTCGTGTCGCCGGTGACGATCTGGACGCCGGCGGCCTGCGCGGCCCGTGCTGCCGAGGCGGTGATCCGCCCGAGCTCCCCGAAGGAGAGCCCTTCCTCGATGACGTACGCGAGCGAGATGGCGACCGGCGCCGCACCCATCATCGCAAGGTCGTTCACGGTCCCGTTCACCGCGAGCTCGCCGATGTCCCCGCCGGGGAACTCGATGGGGCTGACCACGTAGGAGTCGGTCGTGAACGCGAGCCGGCTCGCGCCGACGCCGACGATCGCTGCGTCGTTGAGGACGCCGCCCGGGCTCGCCGCGCCGAGGGCCGGCACCACGACGTCGCGAAGGAGGTTCGCCGAGAGCCGGCCGCCTGACCCGTGCCCGAGGATGACGCGCTCCGATTCGGGGATCGGGGCGGCGCAGGACGCATCGAAGGGATCCATCGTCGCGGGGCCGGGGGCGCCGGCGACGGCCCGGCCCAGGGGGTCGGCGGCCAGCGGCTCTGCCGATGCGATCGGGGGTGCGCGCCGCTCGTCGGTCATCGGAGCGCACCCGGCGCGACCATCGGGAGCGGCCGGGCCTCGATCCCCAGGCCCCGTCCGGCCGAGTAGAAGGCCGCACACGTCCCTTCGGAGCTGACCATCGGCGCGCCCAGGGGCTTCTGGGGCGTGCAGAGGTGCCCGTACGCCGTGCACTCGAGCGGGGTCTTCTCGCCGGTGAGGATCGCGCCGGCGATGCATGCGGGGTGCTCGCGCGTGTGGATCCCCTGCACGTCGAACCTGACCTCCGCGTCGTACCGCGCGTACTCCGGCCGCAGGTGGTAGCCGGACGCCGGGATCTCGCCGACGCCGCGCCACGTCCGCTCCCCGATCTCGAAGACCCGGAAGATCTGCTCCTGCGCGAGCGTGTTGCCCTCGCGTCGGACCGCGCGGGCGTACTGGTTCTCGACCTCCGCCCGCCCCTCCTCGAGCTGGACGATCGCCATGAGGATCCCCTCGAGGAGATCGAGCGGTTCGAAGCCCGTCACGACGATGGGGACGCGGTATTGCGCCGCGATGGGCTCGTACTCTGTCCAGCCCATGACCGCGCAAACGTGGCCGGCGGCGAGGAACGCCTGCACCTGGTTCGCCGGCGACGAGAGGAGCGCCTCCATCGCGGGCGGCACGAGGACGTGGCTCACGAGGACGCTGAAGTTGTCGATCCCGAGCTGGGACGCCTGCCAGACGGCCATCGCGTTCGCCGGGGCGGTGGTCTCGAAGCCGACGGCGAAGAAGACGACCTGGCGGTCGGGGTTCGCGATCGCGACCTTCAGGGCATCAAGCGGCGAGTAGACGATCCGGACGTCCGCACCCCTGGCCTTGAGGCTCAGGAGGTCCGTGGACGACCCGGGAACGCGGAGCATGTCCCCGTAGCTCGTGAAGATCACGTCCGGGCGGGCGGCGATCGCGAGGGCCTTGTCCACCTGCTCCAGCGGCGTGACGCAGACAGGGCAGCCGGGCCCGTGGATCATCCGGACGCCCGGCGGGAGCGACTCGTCGATCCCCTGCTTCACGATCGTGTGCGTCTGGCCGCCGCAGACCTCCATGAGGGTCCACGGCTTCGTGGTCACGCGGGCGATCTCCGCGACGAGCTTCCGCGCGAGGACGGGATCGCGGTACTCGTCGAGGTACTTCACGGGACCCGGCCCTCGGCGTCACCCGTGCCGTCCGATCCCTCGCGGCCATCCCGGGCCGGGGCGGAGACCTGCCGGAGGGCGGCGATGAGTCCTGCCGTCGGCGCGTCGTCCACCACCGCCGGGGCGTCCATCCCCGGCCCCATCGTCGCGAGCTCCTGCGCCATCATGTCGCCCATCGACCCGAGGATCTCGAGGGTCTTCATCGCCTCATCCTCGTCGACCCGGCTGATCGCGAAGCCGACGTGGACGATGACGTAGTCGCCGAGCTCGACCTCTGGGGTGTACGCGAGGCATGCCTCCTTGCGCACGCCGCCGAAGTCCACCTTGCCCATGCGCAGGCCGGCCACGTCGTGGACCTCGATGACCTTCCCGGGGATCCCCAGGCACATGGCTCGCTCCTCCTAGGGCCGACGCGGTCCGGGTGACGCGCTCGTCGCGGGCCCGGTCGGTCCTCCGGCGGGCGCGGCGAGGCGGGCCGCCGCCACAGCCGCCTGACCATAGCTGATGCCGCCGTCGTTCGCCGGCACGCGCTCGTTGAGCAGCACGCGGAACCCGGCCCCCTCGAGAGCCGCGGCGAGGGCCCCGGCGACGCGCTGGTTCTGGAAGACGCCGCCGGACAGGGCGACCGTCCGGATCCCCGTCTCGCGGACGGCCGCGTCCACGAGCTCCTCCGTCACCGCGACGACCGTCGCGTGGAACGCGGCCGCCACGGCACCCGCCTCCTCTCCTGCGGCGCGCCGCTCGAGCACGGCGGCGAGGGTGGGGCGCGGATCGTAGGCGAGCAGGCCGTCGGCGCGCGCGATCCGATACGGGAGCCCCTCCGCCTCCCGGTCGCCGGCCGCGGTCTCGAGATCGACGGCGGCCTGGGCCTCGTATTCGGCGACATCGCGGAGGCCGAGGAGGCTGCTCACGGCGTCGAACAGGCGCCCGGCGGACGACGCGACCGGCGCGTTGAGCCCGCGCGCCACCTGGACGCGGACGACGCCGACCTCGCGCGGGTCGAGCCGGTCCGTGAACGCGGCAGCGAGCTCGACGGGGACCGGCGTGCCGCCGGCCAGGTCCTCCGCGCCGAGGAGGTACCCCAGCGCCATCCGGTACGGACGCTGGACCGCGAGCGCACCGCCGGGCATCGGCGCGAGCCCGAAGCGCGCGAACCGACGGTAGCCCTCGAGGTCGGCGACGAGGACCTCGCCGCCCCAGAACGTGCCGTCGTCGCCCATCCCGAGGCCGTCGTACGCGACGCCGATGAACGGCTGCGTGTGGCCGTGTTCCGCGGCCGCGGAGGCGACGTGGGCGTGATGGTGCTGCACCGCGATCCGACGGCTCGCGGGGAACCGCCCGACTGCGTACTGCGTGGACAGGTACGCCGGGTGCAGGTCGTGGACGCCCCACTCCGGCGCCAGGTCGAGGAGGCGCGACAGGTGCGCAAGGTTCTCCTCGAACGCGCGGTAGACGAGGAGGTCCTCGAGGTCACCGGTGTGCGGGGCGACATACGCGCGCGTGCCACGGGCGAGCGTGAACGTGTGCTTCAGCTCGGCACCGACGGCGAGGAGCGGCGCGGACGCCGCGATCGGGAGGTCGAGCGGGTCGGGGGCGTAGCCGCGGCCCCGGCGGATGATCGAGGCCCGGGCATCCGACCCCGCGCCCACCGCCCGGGTGACCGAGTCGTCGTAGCGGGCCCGGATCTCGCGGTCGTGCTGGAGGAACGCGTCGGCGACCTGCCCCAGCCGATCGAGCGCCTCGGCGTCGTCGACGACGATCGGCTCGTCGGCGAGGTTGCCGCTCGTGAGCACGATCGGCCGGCCGACCGACGCCATGAGCAGGTGGTGGAGCGGCGCGTACGGGAGGAAGAGGCCGACGTGGCGGTTCCCGTTCGTCACGTCGGGCACGAGGGGCGCGTCCGGCCGCAGCGCCGAGAGGACGATCGGGCGCGCCGGCGACGTGAGGAGGTCCGCCTCCGCGTCCGTCACGCGCGCACACGCGCGGGCGCCGGCAAGGTCGCCGACCATGACCGCGAATGGCTTGGCCCACCGCCGCTTGCGGTCGCGCAGGCGGGCGACCGCGCCGGCGTCGGTCGCGTCGCAGGCGAGGTGGTAGCCGCCGAGCCCCTTGATCGCGACGATCCGTCCGGCGAGCAGGTCGGCGATGGCGGCCGCGAGCGCCGCCTCCTCCCGCGCGACCGCCGCCGGCGCGCCCGAGGGGCGGTAGGCGAGCGACGGGCCGCAGGCCGGGCAGGCGACCGGCTCGGCGTGGAAGCGCCGGTCGGCGGGATCGCGGTACTCGCGCTCGCACGCCGTGCAGAGCGGGAACGCGCGCATCGAGGTCCGTGCGCGGTCGTACGGGAGGTCCTCGATGATCGTCGCCCGCGGGCCGCAGTCCGTGCAGTTGATGAACGGGTACCGGTACCGACGGTCGGCCGGATCCCACAGCTCGCTGACGCACGCGTCGCAGGTCGCGATGTCGGGCGGGAAGAGCCGCTCCGCGGAGGGAACCGCGACGCTCTCGTCGATCGAGAACCCGACGCCCGGGGCCGGGGCGGGCCGGCCGGCGATCTCGCGGACCTCGGTGCGCTCCACTCGCGCGCGGGGCGGCGCGTCTGTGACGATCCGTCGTGCGAACGCAGCGACGGCGTCCGGCGCCCCGGCCAGGTCCGCCTCCACGCGGCCGGCGAGGTTCCGAACGCTCCCGTCGAGGCCCAGCTCCGTCGCGAGCCGCCAGACGAAGGGCCGGAAGCCGACGCCCTGCACCACCCCCTCGGCCACGACCGTGCGCGCGATGCGGGCGACCGGTGGGGAGAGCGGAAGATCTGCCTCGAGCCCGCGGACGGCCGCCGCCGGGCCCGGCTGATCGGCCTCGAGCGCAGGGCCGCCCGCGACGAGGGGGCGGGGGTCGGCAGGGGACGCCATGGGGGAAGGGTCGGACGGTCTCCTCAGCCGCCCGACCGATCCTCCGTCTGCCAAGCGCGCAAGTGCGTGAGCACGGCCTCGACAAGCTCCGGCATGGTGGCCGCCACTTCCGGCGTCAGCTCCGTCGCGAGGCCCACGAGCTTGGGCTGGATGCCCACGATGCGCGTGCGTCGCGGCATCGCGCCCATGAGCTGCAGCGTGGCGAGGATCTCCGTGGCGCCGAGGTCGTGCACACCCAGCACGATATCCCGTCGGAGCAACGACGATCCGTCGAGGTCCTGCAGCGTGCCCGGTGGACATCCCCCGTCGATCAGGTCGACGACCACGAGGCCGTCCACGCTCTCGAGCCGCGGCAGGAGCGCGAGGCCCACGGTCCCACCGTCTACGAGGTCGACCGACCCCGGGTCCGGGAGTGTGCGGATCTCGGCCTCGTCCGTTGAGAGCCGCTCGACGACGAGCGCGCCGAGAGCCTCGTCGCCCTGGATCCGGTTGCCCAGGCCGAGGATGACATAGCGGCGTCCGGTCCCGCCGAAGGGGTCCGGGCTGCCGCCGGCGACACCGGTCATCGCGACGCGCCCTTCACCACTCGAACTCGATCTCCACGCCGGGACCATCCACGGCGGGCAGCGGCCATCCGCACGCCCCGCAGAACGGGTCCGACGGCTCCGGCTCGGACGCGGCGCCGCAGGACGCGCACGTCACGGGCCGGACGGTGATCATGATCGGCAGGTCGGCCAGGCCGTGCTCGGCGAGGTGGACCTGCAGGTGGAGCTCCGCCGCCTGTGCGGCGATGTGGGCGGGATCGGTGATGGCGACCGCGGCCGCACGCGGCGCCGAGGCCCCGGGCGGGGCCGCGCGGATCGCCGTGTCAAGCGCGCGTCCGACGACGCCGGCCTCATGCATCGGCCGGCGTCGTCTCCGCAGGCCCGGACCGCGCGGCAATGGTCGCCGCCGTCAGGCCGTTGTCCGCCACGGCGGGCTCGTCGGCGGGGTAGTCGGTCGTACTGTGCGGCCGCATGTTCTTGAAGCCCGTGAACATGCTCGAGATGACGCCGTCGCGCTCAACTGAGTCCACGTACATCGCACTGTAGATGTGGTGGATGAGGAACGCGATGAAGAGGAACGTGACGAGGTAGTGGAGCATCCGCAGCGTCTGGATCCCGCCCGGCAGGTACCCGACGATGGGCTCGAGCCAGGAGGCCGGACCCGTGCCGACGACCGACGCGAACAGGAGGAGCCCGGTCACGATCTGGAAGACCATGAGGAGGAAGACGATGGAGTAGGCGGCGCCCGCGAGCAGGTTGTGCCCCACCATGGGCACGGGCTCCGAGCGGAGGAAAGTGTAGAACTTCAGCATGTCGCGCGCGCTGGCGAACTGGGCGCGGCTGTGGGGGACGATCGAGCTCCAGCGCGCGTACCGGTTGCCGATGAATCCCCAGTAGAACCGCAACCCGACGGCGATCGTGAAGACGATGGCGGTGAGCTCGTGGATGAACCGGATCGTCGCCATCTGCGTGGACGCCTCGATCGGCGAGGACGGCGCGAGGAACGGCCCGTGGATGTACGCGCCGGTGACCGTCAGGACGACGATCGCGACGGCGATCGTCCAGTGCGCGAGGCGGACGGGGAGCTCCCAGACGTAGATCGTCCCCAGGCCCACCGCGTGCTGATCCTCCGAGGCGACCTCGAGCGACTCGATGCGGCGCTCGACGACGGCGGACTCGGAGACGGGTCCCGATCCGCCGCGGTCGAGCGGCACGGTGGTGCCGGCCATCAGCGCACCTCCACCCGGACCTTCTCCGCGCCCGTGGCGTCCACGACGTGGACGGCGCAGGCGAGGCACGGATCGAACGAATGGATCGTCCGCAGGATCTCGACCGGCTGGTCGGGAACCGCGACGGGCGTCCCGATGAGCGATGCCTCGTACGGACCGGTCTGGCCCTTCTCGTCACGCGGGCCGGCGTTCCACGTGCTGGGGACGACGGCCTGGTAGTTCGCGATCTTCTGGTCCTTGATCTTCACCCAATGGCCGAGCGCGCCGCGCGGCGCCTCGTGGGGTCCCCATCCCTGGGCCTCGGCCGGCCAGGTGGACGGATCCCACTTGGACGTGTCGGCCGTGCGCAGGTCGCCGCTGTTCATGTTCTTGCCGAGCTCGGCGAGCCAGGTGTCCATCCAGTCGAGCAGGTAGACGGTCTCGAGCGCCCGGGCGGCGACGCGTCCGAGCGTGGAGAACAGCGCCGCCGGCTCGGCGTTGAGCTCCTGGAGCGTGGTGTTCACGAGGTCCTGGACCTTCTTCACGCCGGAGCCGTACGCGACGAGCATCCGGGCGAGCGGTCCCACCTCCATGACCTGGCCCTCGTAGCGCGGGGACTTGAGCCATGAGTACTTGTTCGCGGTGTCGAGCTCCTCGTACGGGGGCGTGGGCCCCGCGTACTTCGGCGCGGTCACGCCGTCGTACGGGTGGAGCGTGGACTGGTCGCCGCCCGGGTACGTGTAGTACGAGCGGGCGATCGCCTCCGTGATCTTCGCCTGGTCGACCGGGTGGACCGTGGAGAGGTCCCCGTTGAGGATGATCCCCCGCGGGAACGTGTAGTTCGCGATGTCGTTGAGCGCGCCGTTCGGGAGCCCGCCGTAGGCCAGGTAGTTCCTGTGGCCGGCGCCGTACGTGAACCACTCGGGGTAGAAGCTCGCGACGGCCTTCACGTCCGGCACGTAGACCTGCTCGACGAACGTGCGCATCTTCTTCACGAGCGAGGCCATGAGGTCGATGCGCTCGGGGTTGATGACGTTCGGCGAGTTCGGGTCTACCGGCGCGGCCATCCCGCCGACGAGGAACGTCTGCGGGTGCGGGTTCTTCCCGCCGAGGACGGCGTGCATCCGGATGACGTCGCGCTGCCACGAGAGAGCCTCCGTGTAGTGCGCGACCGCCATGAGGTCCGCCTCGGGCGGGAGCTTGTACGAGGGGTTGCCCCAGTAGCCGTTCGTGAAGATGCTCAACTGGCCGCTGTCGACGAGCGCCTTCACCCGGGCCTGGACCTCGGTGAAGTACGCCTTGGACGAGAGCGCCCACGGCGAGATCGCCTGGGCGAGGTCGGCGGTCTTGCCGGGGTCCGCCGTGAGGGCGCCCGTGACGTCCACCCAGTCGAGCGCGTGCAGGTGATAGAAGTGGACGACGTGGTCCTGGATGTACTGCGCGCCGGAGATGAGGTTGCGCATGAGCCGCGCGTTGGGCGGCGGGTCGATGCCGAGCGCGTCCTCAACGGCCTGGACCGACGCGATCGCATGGACGGTCGTGCAGACGCCGCAGATGCGCTGCGCCCAGATCCACGCCTCGCGCGGGTCGCGGCCCTGCACGATGAGCTCCATCCCGCGGAACATCGTCCCGCTGGACCAGGCGTCGGTCACGACGCCGCCATCGACCTGCGCCTCGATGCGCAGGTGTCCCTCGATTCGCGTGACGGGATCGACGATGACCTTGGCCATCAGTTGGGCCCTCCGACCCCGGCGTCACCGGCGGTCCCGGCTCCGGCATCCGTACCGGCCGGCACCTCGGGCACGATGCGCCCGTCGGGCGCGACCGCGGCTCTCCGCCGCTTGTCCCGCTGCATGCGGGCGATGACCCCCGCGCGGTGGACCACCGCGAGGGCGGCGACGCCGCCGATCGCCACGAGGCCGATCGTCTGCGCCGTGGTGTCCACGCCGATCATCTGGACATCGGGGAGCCGCGAGTAGAACGGGCTCATCCGTGCCCAGAACGACGGGCCGGCGCAACCGATGCAGCCGTGCCCGGCCCCGACCGGCCAGTTCGTCCCGTCGTTCCAGCGGACGATCGGGCAGTTGTAGTCGGTCTGCGGGCCCTTGCAGCCCATCTTGTAGAGACACCAGCCGTTCCGGGCGCCCTCGTCGCCCCATTGCTCCACGTAGCGGCCGGCGTCGAAGTGGGCACGCCGCTCGCACTGGTCGTGGATGAGGTGCCCGTACGCGAAGAGCGGGCGGCCGTACTGGTCGAGGGCGGGCGGGGCGCCGAACGCCAGGTAGTGGACGATGACGGCGGCGAGGTTGACGGAGTTGTGCGGGCAGCCGCCCATGTTGATCGGGTTGACGCCCGCGACGACCTGGGCGACGCCCTTGCCCTGGGTGGGGCCGAGGCTCACGAACCCGCCGTCCCAGGCGCAGTCGCCGACGGCGATCGTCACCGCGGCGCTCTTCGTCACCCGATTGACGATGTCCAGGGCGGTCCGGCCGGCGATCGTGCAGTAGACGCCGTTCTCGGCGACCGGGATGCCCCCCTCGACGATGGCGACGTACGTGCCGGGGAGGTTCGCAACGACGTCGTCGAGGTTCTGCTCGGCCTGCCGCCCGGCGGCCGCCATGATCGTCTCGTGGTAGTTGAGCGACAGGATCTCGATGACGAGCTGGGCGACGTCGGGATGTGGGCTCCGGAGCAGAGACTCGGTGTTCCCGGCGCAGTCCTGGAACTCGAGCCAGACGATGGTGGGCTTTGTCTGCTGCGAGAGGGCCGCGACGATGCGCGGCGTGTAGCTCTTGGGAAGCGCCAGCGCGGCTGTCATCGCCGAGCAGAACTGGAGGAAGCGCCGTCGCGAGACCCCGCGTGTCGCCAGCGCCTCGACCAGTGTCCCGGCGCCACCCGGGAAGCCGATGCCGTCCACCATCCGTCTCCTCCCTGCCGGTCCGGACACTTCTCCCTCGCCCGGCTCAACTGTTGTGGCGATCCCCGCCGCACACGGGACGCATCCACATATGCGCACACGTTGATGTGTGCGGACTTGGTGCCGGAAGGGTCGTGACGATCGTGCCTCGCCCGTAGGGCCGTCCAGCCCATCAGTCGTGCCGTTCGTCACTTCCCGACAGAACCAGTCTGTCGCACCCACCGTGGCGGACGCGAGCCACAGCGGTACTGAACCTCGCGACGCAGGTGCCCCGGCGGGCGACGGCCGGCCGACGGCCGGGCGACGGGCGGGCGACGACTGGACAACGGACGGCCGGCCCGCCGACCGGCTACCATCCGACCGATGCGAGACCTGCTCGAGCGGGCGATCGAGACCGCCCGCGCCCGCGGGGCGTCCTACGCGGATGCCCGCCACGTCCACCGGACCCAGGAGGACCTCACGGTCCGCTCCGGGCGCGTCGAGGCCGCCTCGGCGTCCGAGAGCGAGGGAGTGGGAATCCGGGTCATCGTCGACGGCGCGTGGGGCTTCGCCTCCACGTCGTTCCTCGACGCCGGCGACGTCGACCGGGCGGCGGCGCTCGCCGTCCGCATCGCCCGGGCCTCGGCGACGGCCCTGCGCAGGCCCGTCGTCCTCGACGACCGCACGCCGGTGACGGGCCGCTACGCGACGCCGATGCGCGAGGACCCGTTCGCGGTGCCGATCGACGCGAAGCTCGCGGACCTGCTCGCCGCGGACGAGGCGATGCGCAGCGTGAAGGGCGTCGCGTTCACCGAGTCGGTCTTCCAGGCGCAGCGCGAGCGGAAGACCTTCCTGTCCACCGAAGGGACCTTCACCGAGCAGACGATCACGCACGTCGGCGCCGGGATCGAGGCGAACGCGATCGAGGGCGACGAGCACCAGCGGCGGAGCTACCCCGACGCGGGCGGCGGCTTCCAGGCGGCCGGCTACGAGTGGATCCGCGGGCTCGACCTCGTCGGGCATGCCGGGCGGATCGGCGAGGAGTCCGTCGAGCTCCTCTCGGCGCCGCAGCTCCCGGCCGGGCGACGGACGATCGTCCTCGATCCCTCCCAGCTGTACCTCCAGCTCCACGAGAGCTGCGGCCACCCGACCGAGCTGGACCGCGTCTTCGGGACGGAGGCGAGCTACGCCGGGACGAGCTTCCTGACCCCGGACCTCCTCGAGGGCGGCTTCCGGTACGGCTCGGAGCTCGTGGACATCGTCGCGGACGCCACGGCGCCCGGTGGCCTCGGCACGTTCGGATGGGACGACGAGGGCGTCCCCGCCCAGGCGGTCCCGCTCGTCCGCGAGGGGATCTTCGTGGGATACCTGTCGTCGCGAGAGACGGCCCCGCGGGTCGGCCGGTCGAGCGGCGGCGCGATGCGCGCCGACGGCTGGAACCGGATCCCGCTCATCCGGATGACGAACGTCAACCTCCTCCCCCGGCCGGGCATGAGCCTCGACGGGATCGTGGCCGACACGGACGACGGGCTCTATCTCGCGTCGAACCGGAGCTGGTCGATCGACGACCGGCGCCTCAACTTCCAGTTCGCCACCGAGGTCGCATACGAGATCCGTGGCGGGAAGCTCGGCCGCATGTACCGGAACCCGACGTACACCGGCATCACCCCCGAGTTCTGGGGATCGTGCGACGCGGTCGGCGACGCGAGCAGCTGGGTGATGCTCGGGACCCCGAACTGCGGCAAGGGCGAGCCGGGTCAGACCGGCCACGTCGGTCACGGCGTCTCCGGAGCCCGCTTCCGCGACGTCCAGGTGGGGGTGGGCAAGTGGTGAGTCCGGGCGGCACCGACGCACGCGCGCTGCTCGAGGTGGGCGACCGCCTGCTCGCGTACGCGGAGGCGGATGGCGCGACCGGCGCCGAGGTGGTCGCGATCGGGCACGACGCCGCGCTGACGCGGTTCGCGAACTCCGAGGTCCACCAGAACGTGGCCGAGTCGAGCGTGTCGGTGAACCTCCGGTTCGTCCTCGGCGGACGGCAGGGCGTCGCCTCCACGGACCGGCTCGACGACGCGGCGCTCCGCCGGCTCGCGCGCTCCGCCGCAGCCATCGCGCGCGTCTCCGCCGAGCGCGAGGACGGCGTCGCGCTCCCGGATCCCGCACCGATCCCGGCCGTCGCCGGCGCGATGGCGGACGCGACGGCCGAGGCCACGCCCGAGCTGCGCGCGGAGGGGGCGCGCGCGGTCATCGCCGCGGCGGACGCCGCCGGCGTCACCGCGTTCGGATCCTTCCGGACGGAGGTCGAGACGCTCGCGGTCGTGAACTCGCGCGGCGTCCGGGCGTCCGGATCGCGATCGGACGCGCACCTGCTCACCGTGATGATGGGACCGGGCGGCGGCTCCGGCTACGCCGAGCAGGCTGCGGTCGACGTCACCGCGATCGACGCGTCCGCGATCGGGCGCGAGGCCGCGGAGCGTGCGCGCCTCACGCGCGACCCCATCGAGGTCCCGGCCGGCGACTACCCGGTGGTGCTCGAGAGCTACGCCGTCGGCGACATCACGGACATGCTGGGCTATCTCGGGTTCTCCGCCCTCGCGGTGGAGGAGGGCCGGTCGTTCGCGGAGCCGGGACGACGGATCGGGTCGGACCTCGTCTCCATCTGGGACGACGGCGCAGACCCCGCCGGCCTGCCCCTGCCCTTCGACTACGAGGGCGTCCCCAAGGAACGGGTCAGCCTCGTGGACCATGGCATCTGCCGCGACGTCGTGTACGACGCGCAGACGGCGGCGCGCGCGGGGCGGCACTCCACCGGCCACGGGCTTCCCGCACCGAACACGTGGGGACCCTTCCCGATCAACATGTTCATGGCGCCGGGGACCGCCTCACGGGACGAGCTGGTCGGTGGGATGGAGCGCGGGCTCGTGGTCACGCGGTTCCACTACACGAACCCGGTCCACCCCAAGCTCGCGATCGTCACCGGCATGACGCGCGATGGCACGTTCCTCGTCGAGGGCGGCAGGGTCGTCGCGCCCGTCCGCAACCTGCGCTACACGCAGAGCTACCTCGACGCGCTCGCGGGCGTCGAGGCCGTCTCCACCGAGCGCCGGCTCGTGCGCGGCATGCTCGGCGGTGCGCTCGTTCCCGCCGTGCGGATCGCCAGCTGGACGTTCACCGGCACGACCCGCCACTGAGCCCGGGCCGACGGCGACGCCGGGCCCATCCGCGCTGGCCGCCCCGGCACCGCGCGCTCCGGAGCGGCCCGCCTACCCGGCCGCTCCGTCGGCGCCGAGGAAGCGCTCCACGAGCCGGAACCGCCACGCCGGGAGCATGAGGGCGAGCCAGACGAGGAAGGCCAGCGCGACACTGAGCCATTCCTCCGGGCGCAGCGGCTGGAGCGCGAAGAAGCCGCGGAGGAACGGGACGACGTCGACCGCGACGAATCCCACGCCCAGGACGATGGCGAGCAGCGTCGGGCGCAGGTCGGTCGTGTACGGTCGAACGACCGCGAGGCTCCGGAGCGGCGGCTGGATGAAGACGACGAGGGCGAGGCCCGTGAAGACGAGGAGCGCGGTCACGACCGTCTGCGCGGCCGGCGTGGCGGCGGCGAGGATCGCGTCGACCTCGGCCTGCGTGAGCGATGGGTCGTTCGCCTCGACGAGGCGGAGGACGATCGTCCCGTAGAGGAGGACGAGCCCGACGAGGCTCGTGACGGCTGCTGCCGGCACGACGAAACGGACGAGCGTCCGCGCGAGGCCTTCCCGCGGCAGCGCGCCCGGATGCGCCCAGACCGCGAGCAGGATCGACGGGATGCCGACCGTGAAGAGCGTGATCGCCGACGTGTTCCGCAGGGCCACGGGGAAGACGCCGATGATGAGCGACGAGACGATGAGGGCTCCCAGGGTCGCGATGCGCGTCAGGAAGAGCGACAGGATCCCCTGCATCCCGTTGACGATCCGCTGGCCCTCCTCCACGGCGGGGGCGAGCGAGGCGAACGAATCGTTCATGAGGACGATGTCCGCGACGCCGCGCGTGGCCTGGCTCCCGCTCTGCATCGCGACGGCGACGTTCGCCCGCTTCAGCGAGAGGACGTCGTTCACGCCGTCGCCGATCATGGCGACGTAGGCGCCGCCCTGGCGGAGCGCGCCGACGAGCCGCTCCTTCTGGGCCGGCGTGATGCGGCCGAAGACGTCCGTGCCGCGGGCGACAGTCGGAAGGCTCGCATCGTCCGTCGCGTCGACGTCGGCGCCGGAGAGCAGGACCAGGCCGGACCCGAGCCCCACCTGTCGTGCGAGAGCCGAGACGGTGGCCGGGTCATCGCCGGAGATGACCTTGGGCGAGACGCCGGCGGCACGGAACCGCGCGAGGGTCTCGGCCGCGTCGGGCCGCAGGACGTCACGCAGGACCACGATCCCGAGGACGCGCATCGTGCCGGGAAGGACCGCGTCGTCCTCGTCCGCGATCGGTGCGGTGTCCGGCGCATGGACGAGGAGGAGGACACGGAGGCCCCGGTCCGCGCGCTCGGCCACCTGGGCGGCGACGCCATCCCAGGCGGCCTCCGCCACGTACGGTCGGAGCATCTGCGGCGCCCCGAGGGCGTACGTGCCCGAGAGAGCTGCGGCCCCCGGGTCGGCGGCGCCCGGTTCGACCGCGCCCGGTTCGACCGCGCCCGGTTCGACCGCGCCCGGTTCGACCGCGCCCGGTTCGGTGGCGGCGACGACGATCGCGCTCCACTTCCGCGCCGACGAGAACGAGACGTCCGCCACCACCGGGATAGGCGCCGCGGGGCGCGCCCCCGCGATCGCGTCGGCCGTCTTGTTCCGGACCGCCTGGCTCGCCACGACGGTCCCGAGGATCGCCCCGACGTCGGCCGAGGCGTCCACCGGCACGATCTCGGCGAGCGTGAGCTCGTTCGTCGTGAGGGTCCCGGTCTTGTCGAGGCAGAGGACATCGACGTTCGAGAGTGACTCGATCGCGTTCGACTGCTGCACCAGCGCCCCGAACCGGCTGATCCGGACCGCACCGAGCGCGTAGGCGATCGCGATGGAGACGAAGAGGCCGTTCGGGATCAGGCCCGCCAGGATCGTCGCCTGCCCCACCGCGTCGCCCGGGTTCGCGAGCGTGATGATCGCGTTCACGAGCAGGACGGCCTCGATGTAGACGACGATGAGAAGGACGAGGCGGATGACGAGGTTGATCTGGCGCTGGAGCGGCGTGAGGACCCGCCGGAACGAGCGAGCCCCCGCGGTGATCCGGCCGGCGATGCTCTCCACCCCGACCGTCTCGACCACGTATCGCCCGGTCCCCGTCACGCAGAAGCTGCCGGAGTAGACGGGAACGCCCGTCACCTTCTCGATCTGGTCGGACTCGCCGGTGAGCTGGGACTCGTCCGCGCGGAACCGCCCGGCCGTGGTGACGCCGTCGACGACGACCTGGTCGCCGGGGCCCACCGCCACGAGGTCGCCCACGACGAGCTCGGACGGCGGGACGGGTCTCTCGACGCCCGCCCGGACCACGGTCGCCGTGGGCGCGGTGAGCAGCGCGATCCGATCGAGGGTGCGCTTGGCGCGCGTCTCCTGGACGACGCTCACGACGATGTTGGTGGAGATGACTCCGAGCGAGACGAGCGCGTCCATCGGGCGGCCGACGAGGACGAGCGCGAGCCCGAGAAGGAAGAGCACGTCGTTGACGAACGTGAAGACGTTCTCGCGGACGATCCGTGCGTACGTCCGCGTCGTGGGCGGCGGCGCCGGGTTGCCGAGGCCCGCCGCTCGACGTGCGACGGCCTCCTCGTCGGTCAGCCCGCCGGGCGGCGTCGGCGCGAGGCCGCGGGCAGGGCCGCGCGCGCCCGGGG
>JAKAJU010000075.1 GCA_021813655.1 Chloroflexota bacterium
ATCCCCGGGACGAGGGCGACCAGGAAGACGGCGCGGAAGGCCTCGACGGGCTCGACGACCGAGGCCGCGAACTAACCGAGCACCGCGACTCCGAGGAGCGGCCCGATCACCGCACCGATCGTGTCTCCCGCTCGATGGAACCCGAACGCCCGACCGCGCGCCTCTGGGGAGACGGACTCCGCGAGCATGGCGTTGCGGACAGGGCCGCGGATCCCCTTCCCCAGCCAGCCGAACAACTTCGCGCCGAGAACGAGGGGCCACGATCCCGCCAATGCGAGCAGGAGCGGCATCGTCCCGGTCATCGTGTAGCCAGCCACTGCCAGTCGCCAGCGCCGGCCCGTCCGGTCACCGATCCAGCCAGAGCCGAGCTTGACGAAGCTGGCGAGCGCGTCTGAGATGCCTTCGATGATGCCCAGCGCCGCCGGCGGCAGTCCCAGGACCGCGAGGAACCCCGGCAGGACCGAGGTCGCCGTCTCGTGGCTGGCGTCGGAGAGAAGGCTCGTGACGCCCATCGCGGCGACGTTGCGGTTCAGCCACGGCAGCGCCCGGACCGCCCTCATGGCAGATCTCCGAGCCAGGGTCGCCCATGGCCGCCGCGCACGATCGCCGACCGCGCGTGAGGCACCTGGCGAGCCTCAGTCGGCATCCTCTTCCCCGGTCGAGTCCCCGACGAACATGTCGCGCAGGGCATCGCCTGCGGCCCGGAGGAGGTCGGCACGGTCGACGATGCCGAGCAGGCGACGCTCGGCGTCCACCACGCACACGACCTTGACTCGCGCTTCGACCATCTGGCTCGCGGCCTCGGCGATCGGCGTCTCCGGCGGCACCGCGACCGGCGGGCGCGTGATCAATGCGCGTGCCTGCACTTTGGCACCTGTCGGCCGGCCGGCCGAGCGCATCAAGGCGCCGATCACCCCAGCGTCGGCTGCTGGATCGACGGACCGGAGGACGTCGGCGTCGCTCACGACGCCGAGAACGACATCGGACCGATCGACGACGACGGCTCGATTCAGTCGCGTCGAGACGACGACATCGAGGAGCGTGGACAGGTCCGCGTCGCCGAAGACCGTGGGGCAGTCGGTCCGCATGATCTCGCCGACGCTGACGGCGCCCGGCATCTCCGCGGTCGCGGCGACGTCCTGCGGGAACGTCTCGCCGACCGCACGAAGCACATCGGCACGCGCGATGATCCCGACGAGCCGACCATCGTCGGCCACGACGGGCAGACGCTTGAGCTTCCGTTCGGCCATGAGGTGGGTCGCCGTCGCAAGCGTGTCGCGCTGGTTCAGGACGACAGGATCGCGGGTCATCACCTCGCCGGCCTGCCGATCCGGGAGCCCGTCGAGGAACGCCGCGCGGGCCTCCCTGGGCATCGCCGGCAGGAGCTCCACGCGCGCGCCGAGGCCGGCTCGAGTGACGAGGTCACCGCCGCTCAGGACCCCGACGAGGACCCCGTCCGCATCCACGACGGGCAGGGCACGGAACTCGCGGCCGATGAGAAGCTCGACCGCCTCGCGGGTCGACGATGTCTCCCCCACGACGACGACGGGCCGCGTCATCACGTCCTGGATCGGGAGATCGAAGCGCAGCTGCTCCAGCCGCCTCCCTCCGTATGCCGCGATCCGGACCTCCTCGACCGTGACGATCCCGGAGCCAGCCAGGGCGCACAACCCGGGCAGCAGCCGCTCGACACGGCCAGGAGCGTCGATCCACGTGACGACCATGGGCAGGTCGAGCGAGAGGCGGAGGATGGCTGCCGTGTGGATCGTGCTGTTCGCACCGAACCCGGCGACGCCGCGGGTGACGGTCGCACCGGCCGCCCCCTCCTTGCGAAGGTACGCGAGCACAGCCTGGTAGCGGGGGGCGTGCCCGACCTGATCGCTCTCCCCGAAGAACACCTGTACCCGGACGCCGCGGCTGTATCCCCGCATCACTTGGATCCTCCCTAGGTCAGGCGCGTGAGCAGCGGGCCTGCGTCGATCTCCTCGGCGGCCTCGATCTCCTCGCGCTCGATCGCCGAGCCGACGATCGGCGCGAAGAACGTCGTCGCGATGAGTGTCGGAACGACGGCCGAGAGGATCACCACGGTCACGAGGACCGTGTAGGCCGCCTGGTCGATGATCTGGCTCGTCAACCCGAACAGGGCGGCGATGGTCCCGAAGGTGAGCCCGGTCGACATCAGCAGCGTCGTGTAGTTGGCCTCGCGACGAGGCAGGCCGAAGGCGCGGGCGGTGGGCCACACGCCGATGAACTTCGCCACGACCTTGATGGCGAGCAGGGCGACGATGAGGCCCGCGCCCGCGGCGACGGCCGGGAGCGACACGTACAGGCCAGCCTTGATGAAGTAGAAGGGCGTCAGCAGGCTGAACGCGATGGCTCGCATGCGGTGGACGAGCACGCGGTCGCGGAGGAAGACACCGGCGACGGCAAGGCCGACGAGGTAGGCGGGCAGGACGGCCTCGCTGTTCGCTGCGTTCGCGAGTACTCCCAACGCGAACAGGATGAGGAAGAGGAACTTGATCTCGGGTTCCGACACGCGGCCGGGGACGTGGAAGACGAACCACCGCGTCCAGCGCGGCATGAAGTACAGGACGATCGCCATCGCGACGATGAAGACGAGCAGGAGCGGGGTGAAGTCCGCGAACAGCACGCCGAGCGCGAGCACAGTGCCCAGATCGGTGACGAAGCATGCCGCGAGGATCATCTTGCCGAGCTCACGTTCGGCGAGACCCGACTCGATCATCACCGCGTAGACCACTGCGACCGACGTCGTCGACAGCGCGATGCCGGCGATCTGCGCGGCCTGGAGGTCCCACCCGGCGACGAAGTACGCGAACAGGAAGGCGGCTGCGCAGGGTGCCACGAACGAGATGACCCCGATCGTGAGCGAGACCTTCGCGTGTCGACGCATCGACTCGGGGTCGATCTCCGCACCGGCGAGGAAGGTCAGCAGCCCCGCCCCGAATGTGGCGAGGAAATCGATCCACGGCGCTGTGTGGAGTCCGAGGAAGTTGCCCCCGATCACGCCCATGCCGATCTCGACGAGCGCGACGGAGATGCCCAGACGGATCGAGACGAGGCTCGCGATGAGCGCGAGCCCCATCCACTCCGCGGCGATGAAGTAGACGGAGTCCATCACCACCTCCGGTGCCGGAGACCACATGGCCCCTGGCTGCTCCGCAGTCAGGGGCCATCAGCCCGGTCCGGGCGGTTCAGACGCTCAGCGCGTCTCGGCGGACACCATCGCCTTCTGGACGCAGGGTATAAGGGGGGCCGCGCGAAGTCAAACGCCCGGTGAGTACGTGTGAACGGCCAGCGACTTCGCGTCGGCAGCCGGCCGTGTTGCGTGCGGCGCGTCGACCTACACCTGGCGGATCGCGTCGGGGGCGACGAATCCGCTGGGATAGAGCGATCTCCACGACGGGCCGCCGGGCACCTCGATGAGCTCCACGAGCACCCCGTGGCAGCTGCGCGGATGGAGGAACGCGACAGGCCCCTCCGCGCCCGGCCGCGGCGCCGAGTCGATGAGCTCAACGCCGTCGATCGCGAGGCGCGTGAGCGCCGCCGCGATGTCGTCCACCTCGAGGCAGATGTGGTGGAAGCCCTCCCCGCGCGACGCGAGGAACCGGGCAACGCCGGTCGTGTCGTCGGTCGGCGCCACGAGCTCGACCTTCACGTCGCCGAGCGGAAGGAACGCGATGACGACCCGGTCGGACGGGATGGGCTGGACCGCGCCGACGGCCAGACCCAGGTCGTCGCGCCAGAACTCGAGCGCAGACTCGATCTCCCGCACGACGACCGCGACGTGGTGGATCCGCCCGATGCGGCGGACGTGCTCGGGGATCGTCCCGATCCGGTCGATCATCCTGGCCTCCTCCCCGCGGGTCTCCGCCCCGGGCCCATCGCGCCGGACGCGTCGCGTCCGCCGCGGTTCTCAGATCGTCACGTGCTCGCGGTACTCGCCCCACGCGGCACGGAGCCGGTCGCTGATCTCGCCGACCGTCGCGTAGGCATACACCGCCTCGAGGATCGGCGGCACGAGGTTGTCCTCTCCGCGGGCCGCGTCGTCGACCCGCCGGAGCGCCGCCTCGAACGCGGCCGGGTCGCGCCCCGCCCGCACCTTCCGGACGCGCTCCACCTGCGCCAGCTCGCCGGCCGGGTCGATCCGGAGGGTCGGCGCGCTGGCATGCTCCTCGTCGCGAAACCGGTTCACGCCCACGACGACCTTCTCGCCTCGCTCGATCTCCCGTTGCGTGAGATACGCGGCCTCCTGGATCTGGCGCTGCTGGAATCCGGCCTCGATCGCGGCGAGCGTTCCGCCCATCGCGTCGATCTCGTCGAGGAGACCCCACGCGGCCGCCTCCACCTGGTCCGTGAGCGTCTCCACGAGGTAGCTGCCCGCGAGGGGGTCGGGGGTCTCCGTCACCCCGGCCTCGTGGGCGATGATCTGCTGCGTCCGGAGAGCGAGACGCGCCGCTGCCTCCGTCGGGAGCGCGAGGGCCTCGTCACGCGAGTTCGTGTGGAGGCTCTGGGCCCCGCCGAGGACCGCGCCGAGCGCCTGGAGCGTCGTCCGGACGACGTTGTTGTCGATCGAGGTCGCCGTGAGGCTCGATCCGGCCGTCTGGACGTGGAAGCGGCACGCCATCGAACGGATGTTCGATGCACCGAATCGCTCCTTCACGATCCGTGCCCACATGCGGCGCGCCGCCCGGAACTTCGCCACCTCCTCGAAGAGCTCGCTCCACGAGGCGAAGAAGAACGAGAGCCGGCCGGCGAACGCGTCCACGTCGAGCCCGCGCGCCACCGCCGACTCCACGTAGGCGATCGCGTCGGCCATCGTGAAGGCCAGCTCCTGCGCCGCGGTCGCCCCCGCCTCGCGCATGTGGTAGCCGCTGATGCTGATCGTGTTCCATCGCGGCAGCTCGCGCGTCGCGAACTCGAAGATGTCCGTGACCAGGCGCACCGACGGCCGGGGCGGGTAGATGTACGTCCCGCGCGCGATGTACTCCTTGAGGATGTCGTTCTGCGTGGTGCCCGAGATCCTCCCCCGCTCCACGCCCTGCTTCTCGGCCGCCGCCACGTAGAGGGCCAGGAGGATGGCCGCGGTGGAGTTGATCGTCATCGAGGTGCTCACGTCGCCGAGCGGGATCCCGGCGAAGAGCGTCTCCATGTCCGCGAGGGAGTCGACGGGCACGCCGACGCGGCCGACTTCGCCGAGAGCCTCGGGCGCGTCCGAGTCGTAGCCCATCTGCGTCGGCAGGTCGAAGGCGACCGAGAGCCCGGTCTGGCCCTGCTCGAGGAGGTAGCGGAACCGCGCGTTCGTCTCCTCCGCCGTCCCGAAGCCGGCGTACTGGCGCATCGTCCAGAGGCGGCCGCGGTACATCGTGGGCTGGACGCCACGGGTGAACGGATACTCCCCGGGGCGCCCGAGGTCGCGGTCCTCGTCGAGGCCGGCCACGTCGGCCGGTGTGTACAGATCGCGATACTCGATGCCGGAGGTGGAGGCGAACCGCGCCCGACGCTCAGGGGCCTCCGCGACGGCCTTCGCGCGCAGCGTCGCCCGCCAGCGCTCGCGGCCGGGGTCGGGCGCCGAGACGTCCTCCGGGCGCGTGTCGTCGCGCCCGGCATCGGGCGGGCGGTCGCTCGACTCCATCCGCGTCCTCCTAGGTGATGACGACGAGGAGGTCCCCCACCTCGATGGTCTGGCCGGCCTCGACGCCGAGCCGCTCGATCGTACCCTCGCGGGGGGCGCGCAGCTCGTTCTGCATCTTCATCGCCTCGACGACGAGCAACTGCTGACCCGCCTCGACCGACTCGCCGGGCTTGACGGAGACCGCGACGACACGGCCGGGGATGATCGCGTGGACTTCGAGCGGACCCTCGTGCGCCTGCGCGCCCGCGCCCCGGCGCGCGCGCTCGCGCAGGAGGGCCCGGCGCTCGGGCTCGACCTCGACCTCGATGCGCCAGCCCCGGACCACGACCTCGCGGACGACCGTCCCGCGCGCACGATCGGCTCGTGCCTCCCCGACCACGATCGCGAGGCTGAGCGGCTCGCCGTGGTCGTCGAGCGTGAGGCGCACCCGCCCGTCGTCGAACCGCTCGAGCCGCGCGGCGACCTGCTCACCGTCGACGATCGGCTCGTCGGTCGGGAGCACCTCGCGCCCGGCGAGCGTCCTCGTCGGGTCGGGGGGCGGCTCGATCGTCATGGACGGATCGCCCTCGAGCCGGGTCGCGGCCGCGATCGTCGCCCGGACCGCCCTCGCGTCGACATCGCGCGCCGGGGTCTCCCCGGGAAGCGGGCCGGCGATCGTCTCTCCGCCGGGACCGGACCTGCCATCGCCCCCGGCCGTCACGGCGCCCGCGACCCTCCGCACGCTCATGCCGGCCACCTGTCGATCGCGATCGCCCGTCCTCCGACGCGCCATGCGGCGGACCCGCCGTCCGAGCGGGCGTCCGGTCTCCCTCCCCCGCCGGGCGTCGACCCCGCTCCCACGCCGGTCACGTCAGGCCTGGTGCCGTCGTCGATCGAGACCAGCCCGGCCGCGAGGAGCGCGGCGCGGGCCCACGGCAGCCGGGCTGCCGGACCGTCCCAGTGGCCGTCCACCCATGTCGTGGACAGGTCTGTCGCGTCGACGAAGCCGGGCTCGTCGAGCATCGCCCGGTGGAACGGGATCGTCGTCTGGATCCCGCCGACCTCGGCCTCGTCGAGCGCGCGCCGGAGTCGCTCGATCGCGCCCGACCGGTCCTCCGCGAGGACGACGAGCTTCGCGATGAGCGGGTCGTACTCGGCCGGGATCCGGTCGCCGGCCTCGACGGCCGTGTCCACCCGGATCCCCGGCCCGGCGGGCATCTTCCATCGGGTGATCCGACCCGGGGTCGGAGCGAAGACCCGCGCCGGATCCTCCGCAGAGATGCGGAGCTCGATCGCGTGGCTCGTCGGCCGCGCGGCACGCTCCGCAGCGGCCCTCACGCGGGCCGACAGCGGCCGGCCGGCGGCGATCCGGAACTGCTCCTGGACGATGTCCACGCCGGAGACGAGCTCGGTCACCGGGTGCTCGACCTGGAGCCGCGTGTTCACCTCGAGGAACCAGAAGCTCCCGTCGCGGTCGTAGAGGAACTCGCAAGTCGCCGCATTCCGCAGGCCGGCCGCGGCGCCGAGCCGCTCGGCCATCCGATGGAGGCGCCGTCGGTCCGCCTCGGACAGGCCGGGGGCGGGCGCCTCCTCGATGAGCTTCTGGTGACGTCGCTGGGTGGAGCAGTCGCGCTCCCCGAGCGCCACCACGGTCCCCTCGGCATCGCCGAGCAGCTGGACCTCGATGTGACGGGCGGGCATGATCTCCCGCTCGAGGTAGACAGAGCCGTCGCCGAAGGCCGACGCGGCCTCACGCGACCCCGCAAGGAGCGCCGCCGGCAGCTCGTCCGGCGAGAGGACCCGGCGCATGCCACGGCCGCCGCCGCCCGCGGCCGCCTTGACGAGGAGGGGGTATCCGACGTCCCGCGCGACCCTGACGATCGCGTCGACCTCGTCGGGCCTGTCGACGGGCGCGGGCTCGAGCGTCCCGGGTACGCACGGGACCTTCACCGATGCGGCGGTCCGCCGCGCGGCGAGCTTGTCGCCGAGGGCGGCGATGGCCGCGGGCGGCGGCCCGACCCACGCGAGACCCGAATCCTCGACCGCTCGGGCGAATGCCTCGCGCTCGGACAGGAATCCGTAGCCCGGGTGGACGGCCTCGGCCCCGGTCGACACGGCGGCATCGACGACCGCGTCGATCCGCAGGTAGCTCTCGCCAGGCGGCGGCGGGCCGAGCCGCACGGCGTGGTCGGCCAGACGAACGTGCGTGGCCATCCGGTCGGCGTCCGAGTAGACGGCCACCGCCTCCATGCCCATCTCGTGACACGCGCGGATGATCCGGACGGCGATCTCCCCCCGGTTGGCGACGAGGACCCGACGGAACGGGCGATCGGCGGTCGCGCTCACGGTCGCACTCCCCTGCCCTGCCCTGCGACGTCTTTGCACAAAGACACGACGGCCGTCCCCACGGCGCCGGACACGCCGTTCGCGCTCACAGGGGGATGTTCCCGTGCTTCTTCCGCGGATTGACCTGGCGCTTGTCCTTGAGCATCTCGAGGGCGGCGATGAGCTTCGGGCGCGTCTCGTCCGGCAGGATCACCTCGTCGATGTACCCGAGCGAGGCGGCGATGTACGGGTGGTCGAACTGGGCCTCGTACTCCGCGACGAGCTTCCGGTGCTCGCCGGCCGGGTCGGCGGCCTTCGCGATCTGGTCCTTGAAGATGATGTTGACGGCACCTTCCGCTCCCATCACGGCGATCTGCGCCGAGGGCCACGCGAAGTTGATATCACCGCGCACGTGCTTCGAGCTCATCACGTCGTACGCGCCCCCGTACGCCTTGCGCGTGATGACTGCGATCTTCGGGACGGTGGCCTCGCAGTACGCGTACAGGAGCTTGGCGCCGTGCTTGATGATCCCGCCGTGCTCCTGGTTGACGCCGGGCATGAAGCCCGGGACGTCGATGAATGTCACGACCGGCACGTTGAACGCGTCACACGTCCGGACGAATCGCGCGCCCTTCACGGACGCATCGATATCGAGCGCGCCCGCGAGGACGGCCGGTTGCTGGGCGACGATCCCGACGCTCCTGCCGCCGAGCCGCGCGAACCCGATGATGATGTTCGGCGCCCATCCCGGCTGGATCTCGAAGAAGTCGCGATCGTCCACGACCGCCCTGATGACGTCGTGCATGTCGTACGGCTTCGAGGGGTCGTCCGGAACGACCGTCGCGAGCGACGGGTCGCGTCGATCGACGGAGTCGCGCGTCTCGCGGCACGGCGGATCCTCGAGGTTGTTCTGCGGCAGGAACGAGAGCAACTTCCGGACGTGGTCGAGCGCGACCGCCTCGTCACGCGCCGCGAGGTGCGCGACGCCGCTCACGGTCGTGTGGACGATCGCCCCGCCGAGGGAGTCCGCATCGATCTCCTCGTGCGTCACCGCCTTGATGACGTTGGGGCCGGTCACGAACATGTAGCTCGTCCCGTCCACCATGATCGTGAAGTCCGTCATCACGGGCGAGTAGACCGCGCCGCCCGCGCACGGCCCCATGATCACGGAGATCTGCGGGATGACGCCGGATGAGAGAACGTTCCGCGTGAAGATCCACGCGTAGCCGGCGAGCGACGTCACGCCCTCCTGGATGCGCGCGCCGCCCGAGTCGTTCAGGCCGATGACGGGCGCGCCCACCTCCATCGCCAGGTCCATGATCTTGCAGATCTTCTCGGCGTAGGCCTCCGACAGCGAGCCGCCGAAGACGGTGAAGTCCTGGCTGAAGATGAAGACGCGCCGGCCGTCGATGGTGCCGTGACCGGTGACGACGCCGTCTCCGAGGAAGTGCTGGTCGGCGAGGCCGAACTCGACGGATCGATGCGTGACGAACGCATCGAGCTCGACGAAGCTGCCGGCGTCGAGCAGGAGATCGATCCGCTCGCGGGCTGTCAGCTTCCCCCACGTGTGCTGTCGCTCGATCCGGACCGGCCCGCCACCGAGCAGCGACTCGGCTCGCATGCGCTCGAGGCGTTCGACGCGCTCAGCGTTCGTCGTCACGTTCGTGCCCTCGCTGGTCCTGGCGCCGCCGGGCTGTCTTTGCGTACGGACACGTGGTCCGGCCCGGCGCCGTGGCTTCTCCATCATAGGCGCGCGTCCAGACCGACGAGACACCCTTCGCGTCCGTCACGCACCGACGGTGATCGAGAGGCTCGGAGCGCGCCAGTCCCGTCCCTCCTGGGTGCCACAGCAGACTCCGGAATCGCGCGTACGCGCGCGCACGAGACGGGCCAGATGTCCACAGTTATGTTCACAAATGGCCTCGAATGTGGAAAACTGCCAGCCACGCGTCACCGATGGCTCGACGACGCCACGGCCGCATGCCGGTGCCCGGACGACGTGGAGTACGATGGCGCGGTTCCGCGCGCGGGACGGCGCGGCGGATCGAAGAAGCGAGGTGGTGCCCCGGTGGCGCATGTGATCGCGATCGCGAACCAGAAGGGCGGCGTCGGGAAGACGACGACGGTGATCAACCTCGCCGGCGCGATGGCCGAGCTGGGTCTCAAGATCCTCTGCGTCGACATGGATCCGCAGGCGAACCTCACCGTCGGGCTCGGCGTGAACCTCGGCTCCGTCAAGCAGTCCATGTCCGACGTCCTCGCCGAGGGGCGCGCCACGATGGAGGAGATCGTCGTCGAGACAGCCACCCCGGGGATCGACATCGCACCGTCGACGCTCGAGCTCGCGTCGACCGAGGTCGAGCTCTTCAGCGCGATCGGACGCGAGCACGCGCTGCGGGAGTCCGTCGACGGCTGGGTGCTCGACCGCTACGACTACATCCTCATCGACTGCCCGCCGACTCTTGGCCTCCTGACGATCAACGGGCTCGTCGCCGCGAACAGCGTCATCATCCCCGTCCAGACGCAGTACTACGCGCTGAAGGGCCTCACGGCGCTCGTGAAGGTCATCAACACGATCCGGCAGAAGCTCAACCGCGATCTGCGGATCATGGGACTGCTCCCCACGTTCTATGACGCCCGCACGATCCTCGGGCGCGAGATGCTCGACGAGATGCGCGAGCTCGGCGACCACCACGTGTTCGACACGATCATCCGGCAGACGGTGAAGCTGGGCGAGGCCCCGCTCACGGGGCGGCCGATCACCGTCTACGCCGGCAGCTCGGAGGCGGCCAAGACGTACCGTCGTCTCGCAGCGGAGGTGATCGACCTTGCCTAGGCCGGATTTCCGCGCCACCGCGGCGCGCCGGCTCTCGGAGGAGGGAGAGCTGTCGCCTGCCATCGTCAGCCTCCTTTCGCCCGAGGGCGCCAAGAAGAGCGTCGGCGTTCGCAATGTCCCCATCGAGCGCGTCGATCCGAGCCCGGATCAGCCGCGTCTCGCGATGGACCAGGATTCGCTCGACGACCTCGCGGCCTCCGTGCGCGAGCACGGGATCCTCCAGCCCATCCTCGTCCGGCCCGGTGCCGGCGGCCGCTACCAGATCGTCGCAGGCGAGCGGCGCTGGCGGGCGGCGCGCATGGCCGGCCTCGACGCCGTTCCCGCGCTCATCGAGGAGCTCGACGACGAGACGGCCCTCGAGATCTCGATCATCGAGAACCTCCAGCGGGAGGACCTCTCCCCCCTCGACGAGGCGCTCATGTACGAGCGCATGATCCACGAGCACGGGTACAGCGTCCGCCGTCTTGCCCAGAAGCTCGGCAAGGACAAGGGCTACCTGGAGAACCGGCTCCGCCTCGCGGACGCGCCGCCCGAGGTCAAGGAGCTGGTGTCCGTGCGCAAAGACACCCTCTCCCACGCGTACGAGCTCATGAAGGTCCCCGACGCGCGCAAGAGGAAGAAGCTGGCCGACCAGGTCGCTCGCGGCGAGCTGTCGCTCGTCAAGCTCAAGGAGAGGATCGAGGGTCGGCCGTTGCGGGGGCCGGCCCCCGGCGCCGATACGTCCGAGGCCGAGGGCCAGAGCCGGATGGCGACCCACGCCGGTGCAGTCCGTCGCGAACCCGAGCCGCCGCCCGACACGTGGTCCGGCACCCGTCCGACGGGGCCGATCCGCGACGACGCGCTGCAGAGCGCGAAGGCGCAGTTCGCCGAGGCCCTGGAGGGCCTGATGGAGATCGTCCGCAATCCCATCGTGGCAGCTCAGATCGGCGACGTCGATCGGTCCAACCTCGCCAAGTACCTGACCATCGCGAAGCTGAAGCTCGAGAACACGATCGCGAGCGTACGGAGCGGCGAGCCGCGGGAGTGAACCCGCGTCGCGGCTGACGCCACGGGGCCCCGGCGTCGCCGGGGCCCCGTGGCGTCCCGCGGTGCTGGTACCGAGGCGACCGTCCCGGCCTGCGACAGGGAGGCGTCAGGCCCGACGTGGTTCCGGGCGTCGGGGACGCGTCGAGGGCCCGGCCGGGTGGCCGTGGCCGTGGCCGTGGCCATGGCCGTGGCCGTGGCCGTGGCCGTGGCCGTGGCCGTGGCCGTCAGGCGTAGACCATCTCGTGGAAGCAACCGACGAGGTAGTCGATGAGGCGGTCACGCCCGTTCGGGGTCTCGCGCCGGACCCCGGGCACGAGGAAGTGGAGCGTCACGGCCGGCACGATGAGATGACCGGCCCTATCGCGGCCGATCGTGGCCGGGGCACCGCCGCCGGCGGCGAACACCCGCTCGAACGAACGCTCGTCCAGGCCGGCCGAGCCGATGAAGCCCGAGACAGTCGTCACGATCCCCTGCCGCACGGCGAGGTCGCGCAGCAGCTCGGCTGCCCACGCGTCGATCTGCTCGTCCGACTGCTCGCGGAGCCGCGCCCGGTACTCGGCCGGGTCCGCGGCGAGTCCCGTCGCGCCCACGATCCCTCCTGTCTGACTCCCGTCGCCGCAGTATCGCAGGTCGAGGCCGTGCCCGCGCCCTGCCGATAGCGAACGGACGTTCTATAGCTCATCGCCGCGTTCGGGTGCCCCGGCCGGCTCTGGGTGCGACGCACCGTCTCCGGCAGTGGTCGCGTCGACCTCCGGCTGCAGCGGGGGGCGCGCGCCTTCCGGCCACTCGTTGAAGAGCTCGGTGATGCGCTGCCAGCGGGGCCCGGGCGGGCGTCGGTCCGGGAAGTCGGCGACGAGCTCGAGCAGCGCGGCGGACAGGCGCGCGGTCAGCTCGGCGATCTCCTCGCGGGTCGGCCGCCCGTCCGGCTGGATCGGCCTGCCGACGCGGATCCGCAGCGTCCGCCCGAACCCGAGCCAGCTCGTCCCGTTCACGGCGAGGGGGACGAGCGGCACGCCGCCACGGAGCGCGAAGTACGCCGGGCCGTCCGAGAGGGGCAGGAGGCGGCGCTCGCCGACGTGGATCCTCCCCTCCCCCGCGATGAAGAGGATGCGCCCGCGCGAGAGCACCCTGTCGACCCGCCGCGTCGCGACCAGGAGGTCGTCCTTCTCGGGGTGGTACGGCACCGGCGCCCCCAGCCAGCTCATGAAGCGGTTGCGCCATCCGACGGACATGTCGGCCTCCTTCGGACCGAACGCCGAGAAGCGCGGCCGGCCAGGGATCGCGGCGGCGATGACGAACGGGTCGAACCAGTTGAGGTGGTTGAAGCAGACGACGGCCGGCCCGGTCGGGTAGTCCTCCATCCCCTCGACGCGGAGCCGGAAGAGGCACCGGATGACGACGCGGGCAACGAGCTGGAGGAGCTCCAGCCGCCACGCGGGCCGGTCGAGGTAGACGTCCATCTCGGATGCGGTCGGCGCGAGCCGGCGACCGGGAGTCGGGGATCGTCCGGCCGTCATCGGCCGCCTCCCGGCCGAGCGACCTCCGCCAGGCACGCCGGCGTGGGCGGATCGAATCGCTCCAGGCGGTCGAGGACCCAGTCGGCCGCCTCCACCGCCCGCGGCGGGGCGGGGAAGCTCTCGATCGGGACGAGCAGCACGGTCATGCCGGCGGCCCGACCGGCGAGCACGCCGTTGAGCGAATCCTCGACGACGAGACAGCCACGCGGCGGGACGCCGACTCGCCGAGCCGCCTCGAGGAAGACATCGGGGTTCGGCTTGCCCCGGGCCACGTCATCGGACGAGACGACCGCGTCGAACGTGCCGTCGAGGCCGACGGCGGCGAGCGTCGCGGCGATGATCTCCCGGTGCGCGGAGGACGCCAGAGCGGTGCGCGTCTGACCGGCGATGCGGCGGACCGCGTCGGCCGCCCCCGCGATCGGCGGAGCCCCATCGCGCCGGAGGACCTCGACGACGTCGACGACGATCGCGCGCTCGATCTCGTCCTCCCCCGCGGCGATGCCGAGGCGCTCGCGCATCGCTGCCGCCCATTCGCGCGAGCTGCGCCCGGCGACGTAGGGGTGGTCCTCGGGGCCCCAATGCCTGCTGTGGCGGCGGGCGAAGGCGGCGCGGACGTGCTCCCAGATCGGCTCCGTGTCGACCAGGACGCCGTCCATGTCGAAGATGACGGCGTCGAAGGCGCGATCCGCCGCCGGGGTGGGCTCGGCCGCCTCCCCGGACGCGGAGTGATCCCCCGTGGACGCGCCGCTCATGCCGTGGACTGGTGAGCGCGTCCGTCGATCGCCGCGTAGATCGCCGAGACGAAGGCCGCGATCCGGTCGGCGGCGTCGTCGATGCCGCGGAGGACCTGGCCCTCGACGGTCGTCGCGACGACGCGATGCGCGCCCTGCATCTCCACCGCGAGGTCGCCCACCTGGACGCGCGGCCATCGCGTGAGCTTCCCGGAGGCCCGCGGGCCCTCCTGGGGCACGCTGAGCCGGACCGAGACGGTCGCGAGACCGGCAGGCGTCGGCGCGAGGATGGACCAGCGCACCTGGGGCTCGTCCCCCCAGATGACCCACACGTCCTCGTCGTCGGCCACGCCGAGCGCGGCGAGGACCGGCTGCACGACGCCGAGGACGCGCGGCCCGGCGACACCGGCGGCGGGCGCGTCCTCCACCCATGCGGTCAGTCGCATCGCAAGCTCCGATCATCCGCCCGGCTGTGCGCTCCGGCGCGCGCGTGCCGGCGCGTCGAGGCTACCACGGGCCGAACGTCACGCCGAGGGCGTCCCGGCGACTCGTGTCCGGCTCGCCGGGGGGCGTACGATCGGCGGGGCGTCCGGCAGTGGCGCGCGGGCGCGGGCCCGGGGGGAGGTTGATCGGTGCGCGTCAATCGCGGCTTCCTGGGCTGGGGCATCTTCTTCATCGTCCTCGGCCTCGTGCCGCTCTCCGTCCGGATGGGCTGGGTGAGCGGCCAGAACCTCACGGAGGCGTGGCGCCTCTGGCCGCTCTTCCTCATCGCCGCGGGCGTCGGGCTCGTGCTCCGCCGGACGCCGCTCGAGGCGCTCGGCGGGATCATCGCAGCGGCGACCGGAGGCCTTCTGCTCGGCTCGCTCCTCGCCGTGGGGCCGTCGATCGGCGTGGTGTGCGGCCCGGCCGGCTCGGCGACGGTCGTCGCGTCCACGACCGGCACGCTCAGCGACGGCGCGTCGGTCTCCCTCCAGGCGGCGTGCGCGAGGGCCACCGCCCACGCGGGACCCGGCGGCGATTGGCAGGTCGCGTGGGGCCCCACGCAGAAGGACCGCCCACGGATCCTGTCGGACCCGTCGACCCTCCAGGTCGTGGGCCCGGGCGGATCGGGCAACGTCTTCGGGCTCGCGGCCGGCAGCACGTGGGACGTCACGATCCCCGCGGGCGTGACGCGCACGGTGGTGATGGAGGTCGACGCCGGGAGCGCGCGTGCCCCCCTCGACGGCCTCGCACTCGACGCCGCGACGGTCCAGACCAACGCATCCGACGTTCGCGTCGACTTCGGGGGCTCGACCGTCGGCCGCATCGACGGGGAGGTGAATGTCGGGTCGCTGCGCGTTGGTCTGCCGGCGACCGGCCTCGCAGGCGGGCGTCTCGGCGCCAACCTGTCCTCGCTCGTCATCTGCGCACCGGCCCAGCTGCCGGTCCGGATCTACGCCTACGGGTCGCTCGTGAGCTGGGACCTCCCGGGGCTGACGCGGGACGGGTCGATGTACGAGACCCCGGGCTTCACCGCCGCCGGCGGGGCGACGCTGCGCGTGGACGCCAACCTCAGCAGCGTCCGGCTCGAATGGGGAGGGACGTGTCGGTGAACGATCGGATCTTCCGGACACGCGAGGACCGGATGTGCCTCGGCGTGCTCGGCGGCTTCTCCCTCCGCTTCGGGATCGACCCGTCGATCGCCCGGGTCGCGTACGCGGTCGTCATGCTCCTCACGGGGATCGTCCCGCTCCTGATCCTCTACTTCGTCATGGCGATTGTCATCCCCGACGCGCCTCCCGGCTGGGAGGCCGCGGTCCGCGCCGCGGGCCCGACCGCGCCGCCTCCGCCGGCCTGGATGCAGGAGCCGCAGCCGGGGACGTGGCCGCCTGCCGCACAGCCCGCGTCGTCACCCTCGCAGACGTGGCCGGCGCCCGGCGAGGATGCGACGGCGGCTGCCGGTGGTGCGGCGGCGGGCGGCGCGGCCGCCGGCGCCCCCGGGGCCGGCGCGCCCGGGGCCGCTGCAGC
>JAKAJU010000069.1 GCA_021813655.1 Chloroflexota bacterium
CGAAGGCCTGGGCCGCCGAGATCGGCGCGGACGGCTACAGCGAGGACGCCGTGGGCGCCGTCGCCCTCGCCTCGAAGATCATGGAAGCCGCCGGCGCGGCGCAGGGCTGAGGGCCGACCGATGGCGACGCGCATCGACCCGATCGTGAGCCCCAAGGTCACGCTCGAGGTCCTCGCGCCGGAGCAGGTCCGGCGAATCCACGAGGCGACGCTCGAGATCATCGAGACCGTCGGCGTCCGCTTCCCCACCACCAGGGCGCTCGACATCTGGGAAGCGCACGGCGCCACGGTCGATCGGACCACCCAGGTGGCGAAGGTGCCCCGCACGGTCATCGAGGACGCGCTCGCGCTCGCGCCGGCGTCCTACGTGCTCGGCGCGCGGGACCCGTCCCAGGACCTCCCCCTCGACGGCGAGCACGTCTTCGCCGCGACCGATGGCTGCGGGATCGAGGTCATCGACATCGTGACCGGCGAGCTGCGCCGGTCACGGCTCCAGGACGTCGAGGAGATCGCCCGCGTCGCCGACGCGTGCGACGAGATCGGGTTCCACTGGGTGCCGGTCTCCGCGCAGGACAAGCCGGCGGAGAGCCGCGCGCTCCACGAGCTCGCGGCGATCTGGCGCAACAGCACCAAGCACGCCCAGACGGAGAGCATCGTCACGGAGCACGAGGCGCGTGCGGCGATCGAGATGGCGGCGGCGATCATGGGCGGCCGCGAGGCCCTCCGCGAGCGGCCGGTCCTCTCGATGATGCAGTGCACCACGAGCCCGCTCGGCCAGGACGGCGGCAGCATCGACGCGGCCCTCGTCGCCGCCGAGGCGGGGATCCCGGTCGGCTTCATGACGATGTCGTCATCGGCCTTCACGGGCCCGGCGACGATCGCAGGGACGCTCGTCGTCGGGAACGCCGAGGTCGTGAGCGCGATGGCGCTCATGGAGCTCGTGTACCCGGGCTGCCCGGTCTACTACGCCGCCGCGCAGACGGCGATGGATCTCCGAAGCGGCGCGTACACGGGCGGCGGGCCCGAGGACTTCCTGTTCGGCGCCGCGACGAACGCGCTCGCGGACTTCTACCACGTCCCGCTCTCGATGGGCGCGTTCGCGACCGGCGCGAAGGAGCCCGACTGGCAGGCCGGTGTCGAGAACGCCCTCTCGTGCTTCATGGCCTCGGTGGTCACGAGCGACATGCTCCTCGGCGTGGGCCTCCTCAACGGGAGCCGGATCTTCTCCTACGAGCAGATGCTCTTCGACTGCGAGATCTACTCGATCGTCCGCTCGGTCCTGCGGGGGATCGACACCTCAGATGAGGGCCTCGCGCTCGACGCGATCCGCGAGGCCGGCCCCGCCGGCGACTACCTCACCCTCACGCACACGCGCGCCCACATGCGCGAGCTGTGGACCCCGCGCTTCATGGAGCGGCGCCCGTACGGACAGTGGTCCGCGGCGACCGACAGGAACCGCGACTGGGCGCTCGACCGTGCCCGGGCGATCCTCCGCGACCACCGGCCCGACCCGCTCGACCCGGCGCTCTCCGCCGAGCTCGACCGGATCGTCGCGGGTGTCGAGAGCGACGTCGCAAGCGGGAAGCTCGTCGTCGCGGCGCACGGGTAGGCCGATGCGACCGACCCTGACGCTCCTCGACGCGGACCTCGAGGCCCGCGTCCTCGACGAAGCCTTCGCGCTCCTGCTCGAGCCCGGCGTGAAGGTCCATGAGCCGGAGGCGGCGGCCCTGCTCGCCGCCGCCGGCGCGGACGTGCGCGAGGGCGTCGCGCGGATCCCCGAGACGGTGGTCCGTGACGCGCTCTCCACCGTCCCACGTTCGTTCGCCCTGTACGACCGGGCCGGGGAACCGGCCGTCCGGTACGGGGCGGGCGCTGTCCAGTTCGACCCCGGCTCCTGCGGCGTCGCCGTCCTGGACCCGGAGACGCTCGAGCATCGGCCGTCGCTCTCGGCGGACCTCGTGCGGCTCGTCCGCGTGGCCGAGGGCCTCGACGCGTACGCCGCGCAGTCCACCGCGATCGTCTGCGGCGACGTCCCGCCGACGATCGGCGACCTCTGGCGCCTCCTCCTCGTCCTCCTCAACTCGGACAAGCCCGTCGTGACGGGCGGGTTCGGGATCCGGACGACGCGGGTCATGCTCGACATGCTCGCGGTCGACGCCGGTGGGACGGACGCGCTCGCGGCGCGACCGAGGGCGGTCTTCGACGTCTGTCCGAGCCCGCCGCTGTCGTGGTCGGAGCTCGGTTGTCGCGCCCTCATCGACCTCGCGCGGGCCGGCGTGCCGGCGCAGATGGTCTCCATGCCGCTCGCCGGCGGCGCGGCGCCGGTCACGCTGATCGGGAGCGTGGTCCAGCACGCCGCCGAGTGCCTCTCCGGGATCGCGATCCATCAGCTCGCGAGGCCCGGGTCGCCGATCGTCTGGGGCGGGGCTCCCGCGATCCTCGACATGCGGAGCGGAACGACGCCGATGGGCGCGATCGAGACCGCGATGATCGACGCCGCGTACGCTCAGGTCGGGAGGGGGCTGGGACTCCCCACGCACACGTACCTCGTCGGCAGCGACGCCAAGCTCGTCGATGCCCAGGCCGGGATGGAGAGCGCCTGGGGCGCGGTGATCGCCGCGCTTGCGGGCGTGGACCTCGTCTCGGGCGCCGGGATGCTCGACACGCTCCTCTGCCAGAGCCCGGAGAAGCTCGTCGTGGACGCGGAGGCGATCGCGTCGGCTCTCCGACTCGTCCGAGGGATCGCCACGCCGACGGAGACTCTCGCGACGGCGGCGTTCGCCGCGGCCGGCCCCGATGGCCGGTTCCTCGAGCTCCCGGAGACCCGGAAGCTGTTCCGGACCGAGCAGCACCTGCCCTCGGCGGTCGTCGAGCGCCGCTCCTACCGAGCCTGGGCCGACGCGGGGGCATCCGACGCGTTCGCCCATGCCCGTGTGCGCGCGGACGCGCTCGTGGCAGCCTGGCGGCCGCCGTCGATCGACCCCGCGGCCGCCGACGCGATCGTGGAGATCGCGCGACGCGAGGCGGCGGCCGCCGGCATGGCCGGCGCGCCGGGCCTCGACGAGGCGGCGGCCGC
>JAKAJU010000110.1 GCA_021813655.1 Chloroflexota bacterium
CGGCGCGCGGCGAGCGCGAGACGCGCGGCGTTGAGCGCCCTGACCTCGGCGCCGAGGATCGCCGGCTCCGCTTCCGCGAGCGCCGCCGCCACGCGGGCGTCCGCGGATGCCTCCGCGTCCGCCACCCGGGCCGCGGCAGCCGCCTCCGCATCGGCGAGCACGCGCTCGGCCTCGACCGAGGCCTCCGCCTCGATCGCCGCGACGAGCGCCTCGACCGACACCGCCGGCCTCAGAGAACGAGGACGGCGAGCCCGACGACGAAGCCGAGGATGACGATCGTCTCCGGGATCGCGACGAGGACGATCATCCGGCCGGTGAGCTCCGGCTTCTCGGCGATCGCCCCCGCGCCCGCGGCGCCGATCCGTGACTGGGCCCAGGCAGTCCCGAGCCCGCTCAACCCGATCGCGAACGCGGCCGCGATGTAGCGCAGGCCTTCTTCCATGTCACGACCTCCCGCCCGGAGCCGTCGCGCCGCCGGCCTCGAGGACCGAGCGAAACGGCGCGTACGGGATCCCTCCGGGCTCCACGAAGCGACCGAAGAACTCGACGTAGTGAAGTCGCAGTGCCTGGATGGACGAGTCGAAGAAGCCGAGCCCGATGTTCAGCGTGTGAAGGGCGATCGCCACGAGCGCGCCGACGAGGACGTCCTCCGCGAGGCCTCCGAGGCGGTTCGCGACGATCGCGAGCATGACCGAGGCGAGCCCGATGGCCATGAGCCGGGCGTAGCTCAGCACGTTCCCGACGATCCCCACCATCTCGACCGGTCCCGCCATCCCGATGGCGACCGCCGAGACGACGAGCGCGACGAGGATCGCGACGACCGCCAGGCCACCGGCCTCGACGGGCAGGACGCGGGCGAGCGCGCCGACCGCGACGAACATCGCGACCATTCCTCCGAGCAGGGCCCCGCGACCGACGGCCTCCCGTCCGCGGTCGAGGGCGAGCGCGTTCGCGATGCCGAGGAGCAGGCCGAGCGCGACCTGCGCCGCGCCGATCGACACGGCGACGACGAGCAGGGGGATCATCGCCTCGACGCGGTCGATCCAGAGCGGCTCGATCCCGAAGAGGCGGCGCCCGGCATCGCCGAACACCTCGCCGTAGAGGACGCCGAAGGCGATCGTGGAGACGGCGGTCACGAGTCCGACGGGCCAGAGGACCGCCATCGCTGCTGAACGTCGCCAGAGGTGGTGCGCGAGAACGAGGAGCAGGAGCAGGACCACCCCGTATCCCACGTCGCCGACCATCATGCCGACGAACGCCGGGAAGGTGAGCGCGATGAGTGGGGTCGGGTCGATCGTCCCGTAGAGCGGCAGCGTGACGAACGATGCGAGCGGCTCGAACGCGCGCACGAGCCGCCGGTTCGCGAGCGCGACCGGGGCGCCAGGAGGCGGCGGTCCGGGTTCGTCGGACCGCTCGACCACCGCGACCGCGGGTCCCAGCGCGTCCGCCAGATCGTCTCGCAGGTCGTCGATCCGGTCCGCGGGGATCCATCCCGAGACCAGGACCAGGTGGTCGCTCAACGCGGAGTCCCGCAGGGCCCGCGCCTCGGCGACGCGATCGGAGAGGACGAGCCGCAGCGATTCGATGCGTGATCCGTGTCGCGCACGCAGGGCGCCCAGCGCCGCGTCCGTGCGTGCGATGCGCGCGGCGATCGCGTCGGCCTCCGCGTCGACGCGCGGCAGGAGCTCGTCGAACGGGACGCCCGCGAGCGACTCGGGGAGCGTCACCTCCTCGATGTCGCGGCCGCCGAGCAGCGACCGGACCTCGTCCGCGTGGCGCAGCGGGTAGATGAGGATCGCCGCGGCACGATCCGGCGGCAGGTCCGCCGCGACCACCTCGCAGCGGCCCTGCGTGACCGCGTCGAGCTCATCGCGGATGAGCGGCACGGCGGACCGGTACCGTGCGTCCACGACGATGGCCGTGGATCCGTAGCCCCGGAGCGACGGCAGGTGCGGGACGAGCGTCCTGAGGCTCTCGATCACCCGGCGATAGGCCGCGAACCGGTCGCCCTGGGCAGCGAGGCGGAGGCGCTCGCCCGTCAGCGCGGCAGCCTCGTCGCGGATCGTCGCCGCCGCGACGACCTCCGCCGCGAGCCGATCCTCGCCGGCCGACCAGAGCTCGACGAGGGCCGTCGGGTCGGGCCGCGAGCCGCCGAGCACCGCTGCCAGCTCGCCGACCGCGTCGCGCCACCCCTCGACCCGCGCCGTCGCCGGGTCGGGGCCGGGCGGGGCGAAGACCGCGGGACCG
Organism: Chloroflexota bacterium; assembly: GCA_021813655.1. GTDB lineage: Bacteria > Chloroflexota > Limnocylindria > Limnocylindrales > CSP1-4 > CAIYQJ01. Next base: position 2,248 of record JAKAJU010000110.1, read on the forward strand.
ACGCCACGGGGTGCGTCGAAGCGGACGAGGTGGACGCTCCCCGCGCGATGCACCGCCCGCAGGAGCGCGTCCGCCGAGCGGCGCGGGCCGACGATGTCGATGGCGCGCATCCGGACCTGCATGGCTCATGCCGGCCCTTCGCCGAGCACCGCGGCGACGATGACGTCGGCGGCATCCCCGATCGCCGTGTCGTCCGGATCGACCCCCGTGGTCGCGTCGATCGCGTGCATTGCCGCCTCGATCCGCGCGATCGCGGCCGCGACGCGCGCGTCGGATGCGGCGCGAGCGTCCGCGACAGCTCGCGCGGCCGTCGGCGCCACGCGCTTCTCGATCGCGGCAGCGAGCGCCGCGGCATCGGCGAGGCGACGCTCGGCCTCGGCAGCCGCCGCCAGCCGGCGTTCCCGGGCCCGGAGCTCCGCGTCCTCGAGGACGGCAAGCACGGGTCGATCCATCTCGCCTCCGGTCGCCTGCTACGCGCGATGCTCGCGCGGAACGGGCGAAAGGGCCAGTGGAGCCGGACCGCAAGGTGGGGGACGTTCGGACCGTCGGTAGGCACGCCGTGCGGCCCGAATCATCCCCGTGCCCCGTTGTTGGGGCCGCGTCGCCCTTGACGGCGGTCGCGCGACGCGGCGTCGTATGCGCATCGCGTCCCGCCCCACCACGAGAGAGAGGACGGCGTCGATGGCAGGCGAAGAACGGGACCTCCCCGAGAAGGTGATCGGACGGCGCGATCTCCTGAAGGTCGCCGGCGCCGCGGGCGCCGCGCTCGCGGCCGGTGCCGGCCTGGGCGTTCTCGGCGTCCGCGACGCGACGGCGGTCGG
>JAKAJU010000098.1 GCA_021813655.1 Chloroflexota bacterium
GGCCTCCCGGCTCGCGGCGCCGCGAGCGGATCGGGGAGTGACGCGGGCGCGTCGCGTGGCGGGTCAGGCGCGGGCGAGAGCACCGCCGGCACCATCGGCGACGGACGCACGCGGCCCACCACGGGGCTCCCGGCGGTGGCATCCACCGCATCCTCCGGGCACCGGCCGTACGGGGGACGGCGCCGGTGGCCGTGGGTCGTCGCGCTCGTCGGCATCGTCACCGTCCTCGGGGCGGCGGGCGTCCTCGCGTACGCCACCCTCCCGACGGCGACGGTGACGATCAGGCCCGCGGCCGAGAAGCTCGGTCCGATCGATCTCGTTGTCCACGCCGACCCGGCGGCGGCCGCGGTGGACGTGGCGACCGCGACGATCCCCGCGACCTCCGTCGAGGTCGCCGTCGAGGTGGGCGACACGTTCGATGCGACCGGGAAGAAGACCCAGGAGACGAAGGCCTCCGGCAGCGTGACGTTCATCAGCAAGGATCCGACGCGGGCGAACCTCGTCCCCGCCGGGAGCATCGTGCGGACGGCGGCGGGCGTGGGGTTCGCGACGCGCACGGCCGTCACGATCCCTAAGGCACGGATCGAGGGGCTCACGATCCTCCCGGGGACCGCGACCGTCAAGGTGACGGCGCTGAAGGGCGGTCCCGAGGCCAACGTGGCGCCGAACACGATCTCGGTGGTCCCGCCCGGGGAGGACCCGGTACTCCTCGGGGTCCAGAACCGAGCCCCGACGGCGGGCGGGACCCGCAAGACGACGACGGTCGTCACGCAGGACGACGTCGATGCCGCGCTCAAGACGCTCGACAAGCGGCTGAAGGCCCGGTTCGCCGACACCGCCGCAGACCCGGCGCGGGCGCCGGAAGGGACGGTGCTGGTGCCGGACACGGCGCTCCTCGGCAGGGCGGTCGCGGACCCGGCGGCCGATGCGCTCGTGGGCACCGAGGCCGACACCTTCGACCTGTCGCTGTCGGCGACCGGATCGGTGACGGCGTACGCGCCCGCGGCGGCGCGCTCGCTCGCGCTCGCTCGCCTGGCGGGACAGGTCCCGTCCGGGTACTCGATCGTCGAGGGCACCGCGACGGCCGTGGCCGGGGAGGCGACGGCCGTCCAGACGGCCGCGGACGTGCCGACCACGAGCAGCGCGTCGGTCGTGCGGACGATCGACGAGGCGACGGTGAAGTCCCTGGTGCGGGGACGGACGCCCGTGGAAGCCGAGGCGGCGCTCGCTGCCTACGGCGACGTCACGGTCGCCGTCTGGCCGGGATTCCTCCCGTCCGTGACCACGACCGAGTCCCGGATCGAGGTGCGGATCGAGCCGATCACCTCCGCCGCGCCCGCCGGTCCCACCTCCTCGCCGCCGACGGTGACGCAGGCGCCACCGTCGGCGACCGCGAGCGCCACCGCGGTCCCGTGACGCGTCTGCTCGGGATCGACCTCGGCGACGTGCGCATCGGGCTGGCGCTCGGCGACGCACCGGACGGACCGGTCTTCCCGTATGCGACGATCCTGCGCGCACGCACCGTCGCCGCCGATGCCGCGGCCCTGCGGGCCATCATCGAGCGGGAGGGAATCGACGAAGTCGTCCTCGGTTTGCCGCTAGACTTCGGCGGGGCCGAGGGTCGACAGGCCGCGGCCACGCGCGAATGGGGGACGGCCATCGCGGACGCCATCGGCGTCCCTGTCGTCTATCGCGACGAGCGGCTCACGAGCGAGCTCGCGGCGCAGTGGATCGGACCGATGAAGCGGGGCCGGTCGGGGGGGCCGCCCACCGCCGCGCAGCGGCGCGCCTATCGGGCGCGCCTCGATCGCGAGGCCGCGGCAATCATCCTGCGCGACGAGATCGCCGCGCGATCCGGGAGCGACACGTGACGATCCGAGACGGCGGGGGCGCCCGCGACGGTGGAGACCGCCGGTACGCACCCCCGCAGGCAGAGCTCCGCGACCCCGTCGCCCGGGCGCGAGCGGCGCGGCGGATGCGCGATGGAGACCCCCCGACGCGCGACAAGGTGGGGCGCGGCGTGGGCGTGCTCGTCGGTGCCCTCGTCATCATCGGCGTCTTCGTCGTGGTCGGTGCCGTTCTCCTCGTGACGCTGCTGCGCCCGGCCGTGGCGGGGTGGGTGACCGGGATGGCGTACGACAACCCGAGCCTTCTCGGCGTAGGGTGGGTCTCCGACCTCGTCCGCGAGGATCTCGGGCCCGCGCTCACGGCCCCGGCCTCCTCTGACTCGGCCGACGTCGAGTTCACCGTCGCCGATGGCGACACCGCCGCCGGCATCGCCGACCGCCTCCACGCGACCGGCCTCCTCGCTGATCCGCGCGCGTTCGTCTACCTCGCGGTCAGCAGGGACCTCGCGGGCAAGCTCGAGGCGGGGACGTTCGTCCTGCGGAAGGACATGACCCCGGAGGAGCTCGTGGCGTCGCTGCTGGAGATGAAGGTCTTCGCGACGACGGTCGCGCTGCGGGAGGCGCTGCGCCTGGAGCAGATCGCCGCGTATCTCCAGACGCTCCCGATCAAGACCGACGTCCAGGCGTTCTACAGGCTCGCGAAGGATCCGCCCGCGTCGCTCGTCGCGGACTACCCGTGGCTGAAGGACCTGCCGCCGGGCGCATCGCTCGAGGGCTATCTCGGCAGCGGCGTCTACGAGGTCGATCCGCGGATCGACGCCGAGTCGCTTCTGCGACGGCTCCTCGACGGCTTCCACGCGCAGATGGGCGACCTGCTGACGGTCCCGGCCTCGCGCGGGATGACGCTCCGGCAGGTGCTCACGCTCGCGTCGATCGTCGACCGCGAGGCCGTGGTGGACAGCGAGTACGCGAAGATCGCCGGCGTCTACCAGAACCGGATCGACCAGGGGATGCTCCTCAACGCCGACCCGACCGTCATCTACGGCGTGGACTCCGTGAACGTCGCGAAGCTCCCGTTCGCGGAGTGGCCCACGTACGCGTTCTGGAATCCCGTGGACGGGCCCCTCGCGGACGTGAAGCTCCCGAAGTCGCTCGCGAGCTACCAGACGTACGTGAACGTCGGACTGCCGGACGGGCCGATCGTCACGCCGAGCGTGAAGGCGATGAAGGCCGCGCTCGAACCCGACACGAAGGGCGGCTACCTCTACTTCGTCGCGATCCCGAACGGTGGGGGCAAGCACGCCTTCGCGAAGACGTACGAGCAGCACCTCGCGAACCTGAAGAAGTACGGCTACATCCAGTGACGCGGCGGCTCCCCGGGCCCGACGACTTCGCGCTGCCGCCGACCGCGCTCGATCTCGCCCGCTGGGCTGCCGCCGACGAGTCCGCCCGACCGGCTCGGCTGGCGCGTCTCCGCGCGAGGCTCGCGGGCGAAGGTGTCGACGCGTACTTCGGCGTGCGTCCGGAGAATGCCCGGTACCTCACCGGGTTCCGCTTCGGCGACGGCGAGGAGCGTGTCGCCGGCAACTCCGGGCGCTTTCTCGTCTCGATGGACGAGGTCGTCGTCCTCGCCGACTCGCGGTACGCGATCCAGGCCGTGCGCGAAGCGGTCGGTGCCCGCGTGGAGCCGGTCACGTACGACCTGCCGGCCCGCTGGGCGGAGCTGACCGCATCCGTCGGTGCTCGTCGCGTCGCCGTCGAGGCCGGCTTCGTCAGTCACGCGCTGTGGCGCGGCCTGGAGTCCGCCGCGCCGGACGTCGAGCTGGTCCCCGTCGAGGCGTGGGCCGAGACGGACCGGGCCGTCAAGGAGCCTGCCGAGGTGGAGCGGATCCGGGCCGCGTGCGCGGTCGCCGACCGCGCCCTCGCGACGCTCCTGCCGGAGATCCGGCCGGGAGTCACGGAGGCGGCCCTCGCGTGGCGTCTCGAGGTGCTCATGCGCACGGGAGGTGCGGACGGCCTGGCCTTCGACGTCGCCTGCCTCGCCGGGCCCGAGGCCGCGCTCCCGCACGGGTCGCCCGGCGAACGGCCGGTGGTCGACGGGGCCGTCCTCCTCTTCGACTTCGGGGCCCGCGTGGACGGGTACCGGAGCGACATGACACGAACGCTGTTCGTGGGCGAGCCCGCGACCCGCGACCTCGCGATCTACGAGGTGGTCGCGCGCGCGCAGGCTGCGACGATCGAGGCGCTCGAGGCCGCCGCCGTCGCCGGCATCTCCCCGGACGGCCGGGCGATGGACGCCGCCGCGCGTGGCGTGATCGAGGCGGCGGGACATGAGGATCACTTCGGCCACGGAACCGGGCACGGCATCGGCCTCGCGACCCACGAGAGCCCGAGCCTCAGCCGCGTCGCGCCCGAGGCGCCCCTGCCGTCCCCGACCGTGTTCAGCGTGGAGCCGGGCGTCTACCTCGAGGGCGAGACGGGCGTGCGCATCGAGGACCTCATCCTCTTCGATCCTTCCGCGCGTCGGCTGGACAGGCTGACGTCGTTCCCCCGCGAGGTCACGGTCCTCGGCTGACCGTCACCGGGGCGTGGCTCGATCGGCGAGCGGGCACCCGCGCCTGACGCTACCCTCGGGCGATGGATCCGCAGGGGATGGTCGACCAGATCGTGGGCGTCACGATGTGGTCGGTCATCGGCAGCCTCGTCGCCACCGTCCTCGTCGTCGTCCTCATCCTCGCCGTGATCGTATGGGCGGTGCGCAGGAGCTCGCCGCCACGGGAGGATCCGGCGGTCGCGGAGCTGAAGGCGCGTCTCGCCCGTGGTGAGATCGACCCGATCGAGTTCCGCGTCCGGATGGACGAGATCGACCGCCAGTCCTGACGAGCTCGAGCGGGCGAGGCGGTCCGGCGGGTCGCGGCCCGCGCTCGGCTACAATCCCACCCGACAGTCACCAGGCCGCGCCGCCGCCCGACCCCTCCGCCGCGCCGGCCCCCCTGCAGCGGGAGCACCCCTCCGATGATCTCCACCGGCGAGCTGCGCAAGGGCGTCGTCATCGAGCTCGATGGCGACCTCTGGCAGATCCTCGACTACCACCACATCAAGATGGGCCGTGGCTCCGCGCAGGTGCGGATCAAGCTCCGCAACGTCCGCAAGGGCTCCACCGTCGAGCGCAGCTTCCAGGCCGGCGATCGGTGGCCCCGCGCGCCGATGGAGCGTCGCCCGGCGCAGTTCCTCTACCGGGACGGCGACGAGTTCCACTTCATGGATTCGGACACGTACGATCAGTTCGTCCTCTCCGCCGAGCAGCTCGACGACGCAGTGAACTACCTCAAGGACGCGCTCGTGATCGACCGCGTGAGCTACCAGGGGGAGACGATCGGCGTCGAGCTCCCGGTGAGCGTCGAGCTCGCCGTGACCGAGACCGAGCCCGGCTTCGCGGGTGACACGGCGTCGGGGGCGCGGAAGGGCGCGACCCTGGAGACCGGCCTCGTCGTCCAGGTGCCGCTCTTCATCAGCGTCGGCGACGTCCTCCGGATCGACACGCGGACCGGCGAGTACGTCACCCGCGTCTGACGCGTCCGAGACCCGACGCCCGAGCGGCCGGCGGATGACCCGGATCCCTGCGCGGGGACGCGCATGACCGACCAGCCGGTCGCCGGCGTCCTTACCGTCGCGGAGGTCGCGCGGAGGATCCGCGACGCGCTGCGCGACGACCCCGTCCTCCGCGACGTCTGGGTGGAGGGCGAGGTGGGCCGCGTCTCGGTCTCGGCGGCCGGTCACGCGTACTTCACGCTGAAGGACGACCGCGGCGTCCTCGACTGCGTCGTCTTCGCGCGCGAGCTCGGCGCGACGACGTTCGAACCGCGCACCGGGCTCCGCGTGCTCGCGCACGGGCGCGTGGACCTCTACGAGCAGCAGGGGAGGGTGCAGCTCTACGTCGACGTGCTGCGCCCGGCCGGGCTCGGCGACCTCGCGCTCCGCTTCGAGGCGCTCAAGGCCCGGCTCGCGGCGGAAGGCCTCTTCGACGTCGCGCGGCGCCGGCGACTGCCGGAGCGCCCCCGCAGGATCGCCGTCGTCACGAGCCCGACCGGCGCGGTCTGGCACGACGTGCGCACGGTCATCGCTCGGCGCTGGCCCCTCGCCGAGGTCTGGCTCGTGCCGTGCCTCGTCCAGGGAGATGCCGCGCCGGCGACGATCGTCGCCGCGTTCGCGCGGGTCGCCGCACTCCCGCCGGCGGATCGACCCGACGTCATCATCCTCGCCCGCGGCGGTGGGACCCTCGAGGACCTGTGGGCCTTCAACGCCGAGGCGGTCGTCCGGGCCGTCGTCGCCTCACCGGTCCCTGTCGTGGTCGGCGTCGGACACGAGATCGACGTGACGCTCGCGGACTTCGCCGCGGACGTCCGGGCAGCCACACCGTCCGCGGCTGCCGAGCTCGTCGTGCCGGACCGGGCGATGCTGCGCGCCGAGATCGACGCGGCCGGCCGCCGGATGGCGCGCGGGGTGGGCCGGCGGACGGAGGACGCGTGGGCGGCACTGGCCGCCGAGAGGCGGGCGCTCGACAGGCTCGGGCCCGCCGCGGCGATCGGCTTCGCGCGCGAACGCGCCGCGATGCTCCTCGATGCCGCCACGGACGCCGTCCGCGCCACGGTGGCCGGGCGGGGGCTCGCCGTGGAACGAGCCGGCCGTCCGCTGGCCTCGGAGGCGATCCGGCGGGTCGCCGGCGCGCGCGCGTCGGTGGAGGCGGTCGCGGCCGCTCTCGCGACGCTCGACCCCGGCGCCACCCTCGCCCGGGGGTACGCCATCGTCCGCCGGGCCGCGGACGGGCTCATCGTGCGCGATCCGACGGAGGTCGCGGCCGGCGATCTTCTCGCGATCGAAGTCGCGCGCGGGGGCATCCGCGCCGTGGCCGTCCGGGAGGAGCCCGCGTGACCGCCCTCGCGTTCGTCGTCGCGGCGCTGGTCGTCGGGGCGGTCGGGATCGCCGCCGGTATGATCGTCGCGCCCATCCTGACGCGGGCGGCGGACAGGACGTCGGCGGACCAGCGACAGGAGGCGCCTTCCCGTGACGACGACCGAGCCTGAGGCGACGCCGACGGCGGCGGTGCCGACGGGGACGACGCCGGTCGACCCCGGCCTCTCCGCGCGCGGAGAGCCGGCGGTCGATGCGCTGACGTTCGACGACGCCCTCGCCGAGCTGCAGCGGACCGTGGCGGCCCTCGAGGAGGGCGGGCTGCCCCTCGAGCGCACGCTCGAGCTCTACGAACGGGGAGCGGCGCTGCACGCGCGCTGTGCGACGCTCCTCGACGACGCCGAGATGCGGATCCGCCGCCTGGTCGACGGCCCGAGCGGAGGGCCGGTCCTCACGGACGATGCCGGCGACGACGCGGAGCGGGCCGGATGGCAGGACGCGACCGCGGAGGAGGCGGCACGATGACCGGCACGATCCCGACCCCGGACGCCGACCCGGCGGCGATCCTGCCGACGCTCACGGGGCCGGCCGATCTGCGCGGTCTCACCGACCGCCAGCTCGTCCAGCTCGCGGACGAGATCCGCGAGACGATCGTGCACACGGTCGCGCGGACCGGCGGCCACCTCGGGTCGTCGCTCGGCGTCGTCGAGCTGACGATCGCGCTCCATCGCCTCCTCGAGTCGCCGCGCGACCGGATCATCTGGGACACCGGACACCAGGCCTATCCGCACAAGCTGCTCACGGGCCGGTTCGAGGGTTTCGGGACGCTCCGCCAGCTCGGAGGCGTCGGCGGCTTCCCCCGCCGGTCGGAGTCGCCGCACGACGTCATGGACGGCGGCCACGCCGGGACCGGCCTCTCGATCGCCGAGGGGCTCGCCGCAGCCCGCGACATGCGCCACTCGCTCGAGCGGATCGCCGTCGTCGTCGGCGATGCGGCGCTGATGAGCGGGCTCTCGTTCGAGGCGCTCAACGACATCGGGCATCGCCAGACCGACATGCTCATCGTGCTCAACGACAACGAGATGTCGATCAGCCCGACGGTCGGCGCCCTCTCGAAGTACCTCTCGCAGGTGAAGCTGTCGAACACGTGGCAGCGGAGCCGGGGCCTGTGGGACCGCAGCGTGGAGATGATCCCCGTCATGGGCGAGCTCGCGCTCGAGCTGACCCAGCGGCTCCGCAAGTCGGTCGTCAGCTTCGCGGTCGCGGGACAGCTCTTCGAGGACCTGGGGATTACCTACATCGGCGTCGTGCCCGGCCACGACATCAGGACCCTCGAGCAGACCCTCCGTTCCGCGCTGGCGCTCGGCGGACCGGTCCTCGTCCACGTCCGGACCCAGAAGGGGCGCGGCTACCACCCGGCCGAGCGTGACCAGGTCGCGTTCCACGGGGCGGCGCTCCCGCCGATGGCCGACACGCACGAGGCGCGCCAGGCGGGACGCACGGCCGCCACGCCCGCCGCGAAGACCGAACCGACGATGACGGAGGGTGACGACGGCACCGTCGCGCGTCCGCGGCCCGAGAAGACGCCCAACTACACGCACTTCTTCGCGACGGAGCTCGTGGCGCTCGCGGCGGAGGACCGGCGCGTCGTCGGGATCACGGCGGGCATGCCCACGGGGACAGGGCTGAACCGGCTCCAGGCCGCCCATCCCGACCGGTTCATCGATGTGGGGATCGCCGAGCAGCACGCCGTGACGCTCGCCACGGGACTCGCGCTCGGGGGGATGCGCCCGGTCGTCGCGATCTACTCGACGTTCCTGCAGCGCGCATTCGATCAGACGGTCCATGACGTCTGCCAGAACGACCAGCCCGTCGTGCTCGCGGTCGACAGGGCCGGCCTCGTGGGCGAGGACGGCACGAGCCACCAGGGCATGTTCACCCTGCCGGCGCAGCTGCAGCTCCCCAACCTCGTCGTGGCGAGCCCCAAGGACGAGCAGGAGCTCCGCGCCCTGCTGCGGACGGCCCTCGCCCAGGACCACCCGTTCGCGCTCCACTACCCGCGCGACCCCGGCTTCGGCGTGCCCGAACGCGAGCCGGCTCCGATCCCCGTCGGGCGCGGCGAGGTGGTCCGCGAGGGGAGCGACGTGCTTCTCGTCGGCTTCGGGCCGATCGTCCATCGGGCACAGGAGGCTGCCGAGGCGCTCGCGGAGGCGGGGGTCTCGGCCGAGGTCATCAACGCCCGGTTCGCCAAGCCGCTCGATCGCGAGCTCATCCTCGACCGAGCACGCGGGAAGCGTCTCGTCGTGACGTTCGAGGAGAGCGTCGTGACCGGCGGGTTCGGCGCAGCGGTCCTGGAGGCGATCGAGCAGGCGCGGCTGACCGACCCGGCCTTCCGCGATGTCGCCGTCAGGATCGTGGGTCTGCCCGCGGACAGCTTCATCGACCACGGCTCCGTGGCCGACCTGCGGCGGGTCCTGCGGCTGGACACGGACGGCCTCGTCGGCCAGGTTCGCGAGTCGCTCGCGGCGCTCGACCACACGCGCGCCGCGCGCCGCACCGCCCGGGCGTCCGCCTGACCAGCGGGACGCGGGAGAGAGCCTGGGCTGTCCGGTGATCCCGGGGTCGCGGCGCTGTGGGACGATAGGGCGGTGGAGCGGACGCGCCGGAGACGCCTCGATCAGCTGCTCGTCGACCGCGGTCTCGCGGACTCGCGGACCCGCGCCCAGGCGCTCGTGCTCGCGGGACGCGTGAGGGTCGGGGCCGGCGATGGCGCCCGGCGCGACCTCAAGCCCGGGGACCTCGTGGCGGACGAGGTCGGGATCTCGCTCGATGTCGGTCCCGATCACGTCTCCCGCGGCGGGGACAAGCTCGCGGGAGTGCTGGAGCCACTCGGGGTGGACCCGGCTGGCCGCACGTGCCTCGACGTCGGCGCCTCCACGGGTGGCTTCACGGACGTCCTCCTCCGGCGCGGTGCGGCGCGGGTCCATGCCATCGACGTCGGGCGGGGGCAGCTCGCGGACCGTCTCGCGCGCGACCCGCGCGTCGTGGTCCACGACCGGACGAACGCGCGCTCCCTCACGCCGGAGATCGTCGGCGAGCCGGCTTCCCTCGCCGCGATCGACGTCTCGTTCATCTCGCTGCGACTCGTCCTCGGACCGGTCGCCGCATGCCTCGCCGCCTCGGGCGGCACGATCGTCGCGCTCGTGAAGCCGCAGTTCGAGGCCGGGAGGTCGCGCGTGCGCGACGGAGTCGTTCGGGATCCGGCGGTGCACCGCGACGTGGTCGAAGCGATCGCGGCCCACGCTGCAGCGATCGGGCTCACGCCGTGCGACATCGCCGCATCGCCGCTCCGGGGACCGGCCGGGAACCGGGAGTTCTTCCTCCGGGTGGACGTCCCGGCGGGCTGGGTCGCATCCCGGGCGGCACCGCCGGCGGGCGGCGGATCCAACGAGCGCGTCGCGGCCGCGCGGATGGATGCCGCGCTCGCCGCGCGCATCGCGGAGGTCACGGCGGGATGAGCGACGCGCCTGCGATCCGGCGGTTCGGGTTCGCGTACAACCCCACGAACGACGCGGCGATCGAGCTCCGCGAGCGTGCGGCCGGGTGGTGCGCGGCTCGCGGCGTGCCCCATTGGGCGGCCCCGGCGGGCGCCACCGACGACCTCGTCGCGCGCCTGCCGCAGGCTGATGCCCTCGTGGTCCTCGGCGGCGACGGAACGCTCCTGCGGGCCATGCAGGCCGTTGTCCACGCCGACACGCCGCTCCTCGGCGTCAACCTCGGGAAGGTGGGGTTCCTCTCGCAGGTCGAGGCGCACGAGGTGGAGGCCGTGCTCGAGCTCCTCGCGGCTGGCGGGTACCGGATCGAGGAGCGGATGGCGCTCCAGGGGGCGATCCATCCCGGTGGCAGGCAGGCCGACACGGGCCGGTTCGTCGCCCTCAACGACGTCGTCGTCGCGCGCGGTGCGCTCGCCCGCGTCGTGCGGCTGGAGGTGGACATCGGCCGATCCCATCTCGCGACGTTCATCGCCGACGGTCTCGTGGTCTCGAGTCCCACGGGATCCACGGGCTACTCGTTCTCCGCGGGCGGGCCGGTCGTGGACCCGTCGAGCCGCAACCTCATCGTCACGCCGATCGCCGGGTACCTGTCGGCGATCCGCTCGGTCGTCGTGAGCCCGCGCCGCACGATCCGCATCGTCGTCGCGGAGGCGCACGAGGCGCTCGTGAGCATCGACGGGCGGGAGGACCGTCCGGTCGTCGCGGGTGACGCCGTGACGGTCGCGGCCCTCGACCGCCCCGTGCGCTTCATCGTCCCCGACGGCGCGGTCCCGTTCTGGGATCTCTTCCGCCGGAAGGTCGAGCTGCTCCCGTCGTGACCGACGCGCCCGGCCGGCTCATCGAGCTCGGGGTGACGGGGCTCGCCCTTCTCGAGCGCGTGCGTCTGCCCGTCGGCGAGGGCTTCACGGTGATCACGGGAGAGACGGGCGCCGGCAAGAGCCTGCTCATCGACGCGCTCGGCCTGACGCTGGGGGCGCGGGCGGACGCGAGCCTCGTCCGGCACGGGGCAGGGTCGGCGCGTGTCGAGGCGCTCTTCGAGCGGATCCCCGAGCCTCTCATCGTCGCGCGCGAGGTCACGGCGGCGGGTCGCTCCACGGCGCGGATGGACGACGAGCCCGTCACCGCGGGACGGCTCGCGGAGGTAGCCGCCGAGCTCGTGGAGATCCACGGGCAGCACGACCAGCAGCGCCTCCTCGACACGCGACGGCAGCGCGACCTGCTCGACGCGTTCGCCGGCGCCTCCGACCTCGCGCGGGAGGTCGCCGTCGCGGTCGATGCGTGGCGCGCGACGCGGGAGGCGCTCGGCCGTGCAGAGGTGGACCCGCGCGCGGCGGCCCGGCGGCTCGCCGTCCTCGAGCATGAGATCGGGGAGATCGACGCCGCGCGCATCAGGGTCGGCGAGGCGGCGTCTCTCGAGGATCGGCTCCGGGGAGCCCGCCACGGCGAGGCGATCGTCCGTGGCGCGGCCGGGATCGAGGAGGCGCTGCTCGGCTCGGAGACGGACGAGCGTCCCGGGGCGCGCGACGCCCTCGCGGGCGCGGCACGCCTCGCGGGCGAGCTCGCGCGACTCGACCCCCGCTGGGGCGGTCCAGCGTCGCGCCTGGCGGGCCTCGAGGCGGAGGTGGTCGACGCGGCTGCGGAAGCCCGGGATCTGGCCGGGTCGCTCGACCACGATCCCGACGAGCTGCGGCTCCTCGAGGAGCGCTTGTCCGCGATCTACCTGCTGGAGCGCCGCTACGGCGACGACGAGGCGGCCGTGCTCGCGTATCGGGACCGGGCCGCCGGTGAGGCCGCCGAGCTCCGTGATGCCGATGCCCGCGCCGCCGCCCTCGCGGCCCGGCTCGATCGCGAGGTCGTGGCCGTCGGAGAGGCGGCGGGTCGTCTCTCGAGCGCCCGCACAGTCGCCGCCGCTCGCCTGGCGCCGGCCATCGAGACGATGGTCCGCGAGGTCGGGATGAGCCGGGCCCGGTTCGCAGTGGACGTGCGCCGGCGACCGGCCGTTGACGGTGCGCCGGTCGTCGAGGTCGACGGTCAGGCCTGCGCGTTCGACGGCAGTGGCATCGACGAGGTGGTCTTCGTCATCGCGCCGAACCCGGGCGAGCCCCCGATGCCGCTCGCGCGGATCGCGTCCGGCGGCGAGCTGTCACGGGTCGCGCTCGCGATCGAGCAGGTGCTCGCGAGCGCCGACGCGACGCCGACGCTCGTCTTCGACGAGATCGACACGGGGATCGGCGGGCGCAGCGCGGAGCCGGTGGCACGGGCGCTCTGGCGCCTCGGGCGGGGCCGCGCCGTCCTCTGCGTCACGCACCTGCCCGTCATCGCGGCGTACGCCGACGTGCACGTCCGGATCGCGAAGACCACGCGGGACGGACGGACCGTGACGGACGTCGCGGAGGTCGCCGAGGACGCCCGCGTCGCCGAGATCGCGCTCATGCTCGGCGGTCCGGGCGGGGGGCCGGCCGCGCAGGCCGGCGCACGGGAGATGCTCGACCGCGCGGCCGCGTGGCGGGCCGACCCGACGTGACATCACGGTCGTTCGAGGAGGCGGCCGGCGCGTTCCTCGACCACGTCCGGGTCGAGCGCGGCCTCTCCGCGGCGACCGTCCGCGCGTACGGCGCCGACCTGCGCGCGTTCGATCGCTCCCGGTCGATCGCCCGCTGGGCGGCCGGCCCCGAGGCCGCCCTCGAGCACCTCGCGGCCTGCGCAGCGGGCGGTGACGGGCGGGCGCTGCGTCCCACGAGCCTGCGGCGGCGCGCGGCCACGCTCCGCTCCTTCTACAGGTTCGCGTACGCCGAGGGCCTCACGCGCGTGGACGTGGCCACGCGCCTCGACCTGCCACGGGGTTCGCGGCTGCTGCCCGACACTCTCACGGTGGACGAGGTGGTCCGCCTGCTCGAGGCCGTCGACACGTCGGGGCCGGACGGGGTGCGCGACCGAGCGCTCCTCGAGCTGCTCTACGCGGCCGGCCTGCGCGTGAGCGAGCCGCTCGGCCTCGACCTCGAGGACCTCTCCCTCGACGGCGGCTTCGTCCGGGTCGTCGGAAAGGGTGATCGCGAGCGGCTCGTCCCGATCGGCGACGAGGCGATCGCGTGGCTCGGGCGCTACCTCGCCGAGGTCCGGCCGGCGCTGCTGGAGATGGGGAGGGCGGGGACCGTCCGCGGCGGACCGGTCTTCATCGGCGACCGAGGTCGGCGGCTGGGGCGTCAGCGAGCGTGGGAGGCGATCCGGGCCGCGGCGGCGCGGGCGGGCCTGGCCGAGCGCGTCTCGCCCCACACGCTGCGGCATTCGTTCGCGACGCACCTGCTCGAGGGCGGTGCTGACCTGCGGGTCGTACAGGAGTTGCTCGGGCATGCGAGCATCAGCACGACGCAGCTGTACACGCACGTCACGGGCGAGCGAGTCCGGGAGATCTACGCGCGGGCGCACCCGCGTGCACGGTGAGGGGACGGCGGCGTCACCGGAGGGAGACCGAGGTGGACCTGAACTTCGCGGAGACCTATGCAGCGTCGCTCCTCGCGGACGGGGAACGGATCATCCGCAACCAGCGGCAGCACTGGTTCGGGCTCGTCTTCCGGTGGGGCCTGGGCATCGTCCTCATCCTCGTCGGGGTAGGCCTCTTCATCGTCGGCGGGTGGCTGCCCGGTGACGGGTTCCTCGGCACGATCCGCAGCGTCGCGGGGATCGCCACCCTCGTCGTCTTCGTCGCGGGGCTCGCGCAGATGGTCTTCGCGTACTTCGAGTGGGAGAACGACCGCGACGTCCTCACTACCCGCCGGATCATCCAGACGAGCGGGTTCATCAACCGCAGGGCCGCCGACTCGTCGCTCGAGAAGATCAACGACGCGATCCTGGAGCAGGGCGTGATCGGTCGCATCGTCGGGTTCGGGTCACTCGACGTCATGACCGCGAACGTCAGCGGCATCAACAAGATGCGGTTCCTCACGACGCCGGTCGAGTTCAAGAAGGACATGATGGAGGCGAAGCACGCCCTCGAGATGGGGGTCGCGAGCGGTCGCTTCGTTGACGCGCCCCTCCGGGCGGAGCCGATCGTCACGAGCTCGCCCATGGGCTCGCGCAGCCCCGAGATGCAGCCTGCCGCGACGTACGCATCCACGCCCACCCCGCCGGCGCCCGCCGTGGCTGTCGCACCGCCCGCGGAGGATGTCACGGCGACCCTCGCGAAGCTCGCCGAGCTCCGGGACAAGGGCGTGATCACGGCCGCGGACTACGAGGCGAAGAAGACGGAGCTGCTCAGCAGGATCTGATCGCGCGTCCGTCGCCGACGTCCGGGGGATCGCTCGCCGCCCCCGTGCGTGTCGCGCGGTACCATACGCCGGTCCCCACCCCCGCCCGGAGCGTGCTCGCGTGCTCGGACTGAACCTGGATCCGGCGACGATCATCATCATCGCCGCCTTCCTGCTCTTCGCCTTCCCCATCCACGAGTTCTGCCACGCGCTCGCGGCGTACCGGCTCGGCGACTCGACGGCGAAGTACTACGGCCGGCTCACGCTCAATCCGATCGTCCACTTCGACCCGATCGGCGGCGGCCTCCTCGCGCTCACGGCCCTCTTCGGCGGCTTCATCTTCGGGTGGGCGAAGCCGACGCCCGTGAATCCGATGAATCTCCAGGGCGGCCACCGTGGCGAGGCGCTCGTGGCGCTCGCGGGGCCCGCGTCCAACGCGGTGATGGCCGTGGCGGCCGCGATCCCGCTCCGGTTCATGCTCGGCTCGACGCTCGACGTTCCCTTCGTGATCCTGCAGTCGCTCTACCTCTTCGTCTACGTGAACGTCATCCTCGCGATCTTCAACCTCGTCCCGATCCCACCCCTCGACGGGTCGAAGCTCCTCTTCGGAGTCCTCGACCCGCAGACGGCCTACCGCCTGCGACCGGTGCTCGAGCAGTACGGCATCTTCATCTTCATCGTGCTGATCCTGCCGCTCTTCAACGGCGAGTCGATCCTGAGCATGACCGTCGGGAGGTTCGCGGTTGCGATCGTCAGGCTCCTGGTGGGGCAATAGGGTCCGACAGGCGCGCGCACACGTCGCCGCGCGCGTGACGGACGCGGAGAGGGCGGAACTCGCCACGTGGTCGACCTCCGCCGAGCTCGCGATCTTCGACGCGATGCCCGTCGCCGACCGGCGCCACGGGCTCGATGTCGTCGCTCGGCTGCACGCCCTCGGCGCGCATGATCGCGACCTCCTCGTCGCCGGCCTTCTCCACGATTGCGGCAAGGGGATCCACGTGCGCCTCTGGCACCGCGTCGCGTGGTCCCTCGCGGAGCGCTACGGCGACTGGGTCCTGGCATTCGGCCGCATCGTCCCGGGCTTCCGGGCGGGCATCGACCGGATCCGCCGTCACGCCGACCTTTCGGCGGAGATGCTCGTCGCGGCCGGCGTGTCGCCCCGGGCGGCGGAGCTCGCGCGGCACCAGGCTGATCCGGTGGACCCGATCCTCGGCGAGCTGCTGCGCGCCGCGGACGAGGCCGCGTGACCGATGACCGCCCAGCGTCCCGCGCCGACCCGGACTGCGCCCGCGCGCGACGGCGTCCCGCCGCTGCCGGGCGAGGCGCCGAGCGTCGCGTTCGCGACGTCGCGCCGGCCGGAGGGCGCGACCGTCGTCCGCGT
>JAKAJU010000199.1 GCA_021813655.1 Chloroflexota bacterium
GCGCGCTCGACGGCCTGCTGCGGATCGCGCCGCTCCTCCCGGAGCCACCGGCGATGATGGCGCGCGCCATCACCCTCGCCGATCGCGCGGCGGTGATCCGCGCGGCGCTCCGCTCGGCACCGGTCGTCGTGCTCCAGGACCTGCTCGCGGGAGCACGGGACAAGGTGGTCGTCGCTGTCACGTTCCTGGCCCTGCTCGAGCTCGTGAAGCGGCGGGAGGTCTCCGCGGAGCAGGCCGAGCCGTGGGGGCCGATCGTCGTGCGGCGACGGGCCAGGGAGGACGGATGAGCGATGACGTAACCCGCCTCGCACCGATGCCCGTGCCGGCCGCAGGCCCGACCCGCACGGAGTCGGAGGAGGACGCCGCTCCGGGGGCTCCGGAAGAAGCGCGGTCCTTCGCGACCGAGGAGGCGCTCGAGGCGCTCCTGTTCGTCGCCGAGCGCCCGCTGTCTCGCGCCGAGGTCGCACGCGCTCTCGGAAGCGACCGCGAGACCGTCGACGCGCTCGTCGGCGACCTCGAGACGTCGCTGGCGGTCCGCGGGATCCGCGTCGTGACCGCCGGCGAGCACATCGCGCTCGCGACGTCGCCCGCGGCCGGCGAGGTCATCGCCCGCTACGTGGGGGTGGAGCCCGGCCGGCTGTCGCCGGCCTCGCTCGAGGTCCTCGCGATCGTCGCGTACCGTCAGCCGGTCACGAAGGCGCTCGTGGAGCGCATCCGCGGCGTGGACTCGGACTACACGCTGCGGTCGCTGCTGCACCGCCGGCTCCTCGTCGAGGTCGGCCGCGCCGACGCGCCTGGCCGCCCGATCCTCTACGGGACGGGGATCGACTTCCTCGAGCGATTCGGCCTGGCATCACTCGACGACCTGCCACCCCTCGAGGCCACCGTCGCCGGACGACTCGTGGACATCGATGGCGCCGACGGGATCGTCGGTGCGCCGGACCTCGATCCCGATGCCGACGGCGGGTAGCCTCATGCCCGACGAGCGCATCCAGAAGGTCCTCGCCGCGGCCGGCGTGGCGTCCCGTCGCGCGGCGGAGGCGCTCATCGAGGCAGGCCGCGTGACCGTCGACGGCCGCGTCGCGCAGCTCGGCGACCGCGCCGACCCCGCGACGGCCGCCATCGCAGTGGACGGCCGTCGCGTCGGCCACGCCGAGACCCCCCGCCACCTCGTCATGAACAAGCCGGCCGGCGTGACGTCCACCGTCCGCGACCGGCACGCCGCCCGGACCGTCGTCGATCTGGTGCCGCCGGCGCTCGCCCGCGGCGCGCGCCTCTACCCGGTGGGCCGTCTCGACGCGGACTCCGAGGGGCTCGTCCTCCTGACGAACGATGGCGACTGGGCGCAGCGCATCCTCCATCCGCGCTTCGGCGTGGAGCGCGAGTACGCCGTCGGAGTCGACCGCGCCCTGTCCTCCCAGGCGATCGAGGCGCTGCTGGCGGGCGTGGAGCTCGAGGAAGGGAGCGCCCGCGCCGTCGCGATCAGGGCGGCGACCGCCACCGAGACCCGTCGCCTCCTCGAGACACTCGACGGCACGACGCGGGCCTACCGCGAGCTCGCCTGGTACCGGGTCACGCTCGCCCAGGGGTGGAAGCGCCAGGTGCGCCGGATGTTCGGCCTCGTCGGCGCGCCGGTCCGTCGGCTCGTGCGCGTCAGGTTCGGGACCGTCCGACTCGGCGACCTCGGACCGGGGGAGTGCCGGTCGCTCTCCCCCGAGGAGGTCGCCCGGATCGACGGAGTCGCCCGGCCTTCGCGCGCGGGGGCCGGTCATGCAGGCCGGCGGCGGGGTCCGGGTGCGGGACCGGAGCGCGAGGCACAGCCGGGCGGCCCGCGGTACCCTCGACGTTCGGACCGGCCGCAGACCGGTCGCCCGGGAGGTGGACGGTGAGCGACATGACGGCGGCCACCGGGTGAAGGCCGCGCCGGACCTCGTCCTGCTCGCATCCGCCGCCTGGACTGGCGTGCCAGGCTCCGATCCGCCGGACGCCGTGGCGGTGGCGCAGGGCCGGATTCTGGCCGTCGGCCGCCGGCGCGACGTCCGCGCGCTCGCGGGACCGGGAACCCGCGTCGTCGAGGTCCCTGGGGCGATGATCCTCCCCGGCTTCCAGGACGCTCACTGCCACCCCACCCACGGTGGGCTGGACCGGATCCGGTGTGACCTCCATGACGTGCGCGGAGCCGACGCCGTCGTCGCCGCCATCCGAGCGTACGTCGAGGCCCACCCCGACGTGCCGTGGATCCTCGGGGGCGGCTGGTATATGGGCGACTTCCCCGGCGGCGTCCCGTCGCGGGAGTCGCTCGACGCCGCGGTCGCCGACAGGCCGGCGTTCCTCGCGAGCCGCGATGTCCACAGCGCGTGGGTCAACAGCCGGGGACTCGAGCTGCTCGGGATCGGGCCCGCCATGCCGGATCCGGCGAACGGCCGGATCGAGCGCACCGCCGACGGCTCACCCCAGGGGACGCTTCACGAGGGCGCGTTCCAGGACGCGCGGACGCGGATCCCCGCTCCGGGCCCCGACGAGATGCTGCGGGCGCTCCTCGCCGGCCAGGCGTACCTCCACTCGTGTGGGATCACCGCGTGGCAGGACGCGTGGGTCGCCGCGCAGGACTTCGCGGCATACGAACGCGCTGTCGCCGAGGGGCTGCTCACCGGGCGTGTCCGTGGCGCCCTGTGGTGGGACCGGGAGGCCGGGCTCGAGCAGATCGACGGCCTCGTCGCGCGACGGGCGGCCGCCCCCGGGGGCCGGTTCACGGCCGGGACCGTGAAGATCATGGCCGACGGGGTCCTCGAGAACTTCACCGGCTCACTGCGCGATCCGTACCTCGACGCCGACGGGCGTCCCACCGGCGGCCGGGGGATCGCGTTCCTGGGGCCCGACCGCCTCCGCGACGCGGTCCGCGCGCTCGACGCCCTCGGGTTCCAGGTGCACGTCCACGCGATCGGCGACGCGGCCGTCCGCGACGCCCTCGACGCGTTCGAGGACGCGCTCGCCGCTAACGGCCGGATGGGGAACCGGCACCACATCGCCCACATCCAGCTCGTCCATCCCGACGATGTGCCG
>JAKAJU010000187.1 GCA_021813655.1 Chloroflexota bacterium
CGCGCTCCACCAGGCCCGGCAGCGGCGACCCGAGGTGCGCTTCGAGGGCCGGCGCGACCCGCCGCATCGCCGCCGCGTACGACGCGTCGGCGGCGCGCAGCTCGGCCGCCGACAGGGTGCCCGGGGCGCGGCGAAGGTGCGACTCCGCGATCCGGAGCACGGTGGGCCAATCCACGAGACCGCGATCCGGCGACCTCTGCGCGCGCCGGCCGGCGACCGAGATGGCCACTCCCGCCGCCACCCCGAGGAGGATCCCGGCGCGGAGCATCCGACCGCCGCCGCCTCTGCGCGCCATCATGCCCCGTCCCCCACCGAGACGCCCTCGACGTCGGGGAAGTCGTCGCCGAAGAGGCGCGCCGCGAGGTCGTGGAATGCCGCCACGTCGCCGGTCGTGAGCTGGACGTGCGTGGCGGGGCGGACGCGCTCGCCCGGGGCGTCGTGGCCTGCCCGACCGGCGTCCGCGGCGGTGCCTCGCGTGGTCCCGGGCGCCTCGAGCCCGTTCACCGTCAGCATCTCCTCGAGCGCCCACGCCGTCGAGGTCGCCGAGTCGACGATCGCGATGGAGTCGCCGACGGTGGACTGGATGAGCGGCCGCAGCAGCGGGTAGTGCGTGCATCCGAGGAGGAGCGTGTCGATCCGCGCCTCGGGTGGCAGCGGATGGATGAACTCGCCATCGGCAGAACGCCGTCCGACGAACGGCGCAACGGCCTCCTCGACGGCCGCCCGCGCCTCGGCGTCGCCGAGATGGCCGGCCTCGACGAGCGGAACGAGCGCCGGGGTCGCGTGCTCGTAGACCTCGACCGCGGCGTTCTCCTCCTTGATCGCGTTGAAGTAGGCGTGGGAGCGGACGGTCGCCGGAGTGGCGATGACGCCGACGCGCCGGTTCCGCGATGCGAGGGCCGCCGAATGCGCGCCGGGCCGGACGACGCCGAGGATCGGGAGGTCGTACCGGCGGCGGATCTCCGGGAGCGCGACGGACGACGCCGTGTTGCAGGCGACGACGATGGCCTTGACGTCGCGTGCGGCGAGGACGTCGAGGCACTCGAACGAGAACCGGCGGACCTCGTCGTCCGGGCGCGGGCCGTACGGCGTGCGGGCGTTGTCGCCGAGGTAGATCGTCGACTCGTGCGGGAGCCGGCGGAGGATCTCGCGGAGGACGGTCAGGCCGCCGACTCCCGAATCGAAGACTCCGATGGGCCGCGCGTCCGCCATGATCACCGTCGCCCGGACGCCGACAGGAGGCGCTCGTCGACGAGGAGGGCCTCGGCGATGGTGTCCACGTCCTTGCTCACCTGGGCGTCGGGGTTGGTGAGGACGAACGGCACGCCGTCGTTGTTGCACTGGACGACGAGGCGCCCGTCGGACACGACGCCGAACTCGGGCCGGCGCCCGATCGCGGACTCGAGCTGCTCCGCCGGCAGGCCGCCGGACGAGTCGGCGCGGTTCACGACGTAGCGGATCTTCGTCGGCGGATAGCCGATCGCCCGGAAGGCGTCGGCCACCGCCGCCGTGTTGCGCAGCGTCGTGGAGTCGTACGTGACGACCGAGAGGATCGTGTCCGACGCGTCGAGGAACGCGAGCGAGACGTCGGAGATCGACGTCGGCAGGTCCACCACGACGACCCGGTACGTCCGGCGGAGCATCGACATCGCCTTGTCCACGTCGCGGACCATGACCATCTCGGCCATCTCGATCCGCGCGGGGGCGAGGAGGATGTCGATCCCCGACGGGTCGCGCCACAGGACGTCCTCGAGATCGTCCGAGCCGATCCGGTCTGTCGGGAGGTCGACGATCGACGGCGCGTCGAGCGGGACCTTGAGGAGGGACCGGAGGTCGCCGAACTGGAGGCACCCGTCAACGAGGGCCGTCCGCGGTCCGAGCCGGGCGATCGAGACGGCGAGGTTGAACGCGAGCGTCGTCTTCCCCACCCCGCCCTTCGGCGCGTACACGGCGATCATCCGCGTCCGCGCCTCGCCGGTCGCCTCGGCACGGGCCGCGTACGCCGCCTGGACGACGTTCACCAGCTCGAAGCCGCTGAACGGCATCGAGAGGACCTGGTGGATGCCGTGCTCGGGATCGCGCGCGACGACCTGCTGGGGGACGGTCAGGACAACGACCGGGATGCCGAGCGACGACCCGCGGACCTGGTCGATGAGCTGGGCGGCCTTCACCTTCCCCTGGAGGAGCATGTCGACCATGATCACGTCCGGCCGGAGGCGCTCGGCCTCGGCGAGGACCTTCACGCCGTCCGAGATCGCGTCCACCAGCTTGATCTGCGACTGCGTGTCCAGCAGCTGCCGGACGTACTGGGCGACCTGCGGGACGTCCTCGACGAGCAGGAGTCGGATCTGGGTCGCCATCGTGCGCCGAGTCTACCAAGCGCCTGCATGGGCGCCGCGAGAAGAGCGTCCGGCGCCTCCCGGCCGCACGGCGACGAGGATCGCCCGGTCGGCGCCCGCCGCGAGAGGTGCCAGGCCCGCGTCGCTTCCGAGGACCTCCACGATCAGGCCCGCATCCTCGGCCATCTCCGCAAGGTCGACTGCGTCGACGATGAGCAGGCGGTCGACGCGAACCTGGCGCGTGGCCGCGAGACCGGGCTGGCCCTCCTCGAAGATCGAGACGAGCGTGATGGACCGCGCGGCGGCGTCGTGGCGAGCGCTCGACGTCTTCGTCACGACCGTCCCGTCGGGCTGCGGCCGGACCCAGTCGAGCACGAGCCGGCCGTCATAGCGGGACAGGTCCTCCGCGTCGAGGAGTGGGACGTCGATCGCCGCGACGCCACCCGGTGCGAGGTGCTCGGCGAGGGATCGCACCGTCCGCCTCTGGGCGGCCCGGTCGGGAAGGAGCAGCAGTGAGCCGAGAGCGATGAACGCCAGGCCGAACCCACCGGCCCGCGGGTGGCGATACCCCTCGACGTCCGCGCGGACCAGCTCGAGGCGCCGGGCCGCAGAGCCGCCGGCGGCGCGCGCCGCGTCGCGCGCCCGCTCGAGCATAGCCCCGTCGAGGTCGACGGCCACGACTCGCCG
>JAKAJU010000198.1 GCA_021813655.1 Chloroflexota bacterium
GCCGCCTTGCCCTTGAGGGCGAGGTACTTCGTGATCGCCGCGGTGAGGCTCGTCTTGCCGTGGTCGATGTGCCCGATCGTCCCGACGTTGACGTGCGGCTTCGTCCGCTCGAACTTCTGCTTCGCCATCTTCGACCGCTCCCTGCCTGATCTGCCTCTGTAGGGCCTGCGCCCGTCAGACCTTCGACTTGGCGACGAGCTCCGCCGCGACGCTCGCGGGGACCTCGGCGTAGTGGGAAAGCTCCATGGAGTAGCTCGCACGGCCCTGGGTCATCGACCGCAGGTCCGTCGCGTAGCCGAACATCTGGGCGAGCGGGACGAACGAACGGACCACCTGCGTGGACCCGCGGGAGTCCATCCCCTCGATGTGCCCCCGGCGGCTGTTGAGGTCGCCGATCACGTCGCCCATGAACTCCTCGGGCATCGTGACCTCGACCCGCATGACCGGCTCGAGGACGGTGGGGTCGGCCTTCGCGACGGCGTCCTTCACCGCGAGCGAGCCCGCGATCTTGAACGCCATCTCGGAGGAGTCCACCTCGTGATAGGACCCGTCGAACAGGGTCGCGCGCACGTCGACCATCGGATACCCGGCGTAGACGCCCGTGTCGAGCGTCTCGCGGATCCCGGCGTCCACGCTCTTGATGTACTCGCGCGGGATCGTGCCGCCGACGATCTTGTCGACGAACTCGTAGCCGGTGCCCTTGGCGGCAGGCTCGAGCTTGATGACCGCGTGGCCGTACTGGCCCTTGCCACCGGTCTGGCGGACGAAGCGGCCGTTGCCCTCCGCCGCGCGGCGGATCGTCTCGCGGTACGAGACCGAGGGCCGCCCGACGTTCGCGGCGACCTTGAACTCGCGGGTCATCCGGTCCACGAGGACGTCGAGGTGGAGCTCGCCCATCCCGGCGATCCGCGTCTGCCCGGACTCCTCGTCCGTGTGAACGCGGAAGGTGGGATCCTCCTCGGCGAGCCGCTGGAGCGCGATCGCGAGCTTGTCCTGGTCGGCCTTCGTCTTCGGCTCGATCGCCACCTCGATGACCGGCTCGGGGAAGGTCATCGACTCGAGGACGATCGCGTGGTCCGGGTCGGTGAGCGAGTCGCCGGTGAAGGTCGCCTTGAGGCCGACCGCCGCGGCGATGTCGCCCGCGTACACCTCGTCGATCTCCTCGCGGTGGTTCGCGTGCATCTGGAGGATGCGGCCGATCCGCTCCTTCGTCCCCTTGGTGCTGTTGAGGACGTACGAGCCGGACTTGAGCCTGCCGGAGTAGACCCGGAAGAACGCGAGCTTGCCGACGAACGGGTCCGCCGCGATCTTGAACGCCAGGGCGGCGAACGGCGCCTCGTCGGTGACCGGCCGCGACTCCTCGCGGTGCGTCTTGGGGTTGATCCCCTCGATCGGCGGGACGTCGAGCGGGCTCGGGAGGTACGCGACGACGGCGTCGAGCATCGGCTGGACGCCCTTGTTCTTCAGGGCGGATCCGGTGAGCACCGGGACGATCTTGTACGCGAGGGTCCCCGTGCGGAGGCCGTGACGGATCTCCGCCTCGGTCAGCTCCTCGCCCTCGAGGAACTTGTGGGTCAGCGCGTCGTCCACCTCGGCGACCGCCTCAACGAGGGCCTCGCGGTGCTTGCGGGCCTCCGGAAGCATCTCGGCCGGGATGTCGACGACGTCGATCTGCGCGCCGAGGTCGTCGCGGTAGTAGATCGCCTTCATCGCGACGAGGTCGATGACGCCCTGGAACCGGTCCTCGATCCCGATCGGGATCTGGATGGGGATCGCGTTCGCGCCCAGCCGGTCGCGGATCATGTCGACGACCATCCAGAAGTCGGCACCGGTCCGGTCGAGCTTGTTCACGAAGCAGAAGCGCGGCACTCCGTAGCGGTCGGCCTGGCGCCAGACCGTCTCGGACTGCGGCTCGACACCCGCCACGCCGTCGAAGACGACGACCGCGCCGTCGAGGACCCGGAGGCTCCGCTCGACCTCCACGGTGAAGTCCACGTGACCGGGCGTATCGATGATGTTGATACGATGGTCGTCCCAGAAGCAGGTCGTCGCCGCGGCGGTGATGGTGATGCCCCGCTCTTGCTCCTGGGGCATCCAGTCCATCGTCGCCGCGCCCTCGTGGACCTCGCCGATCTTGTAGATCTTCTTCGTGTAGAAGAGGATCCTCTCGGTCACGGTGGTCTTGCCCGCGTCGATGTGCGCGATGATCCCGATGTTGCGGGTCCGCGCGAGCGGGACCTGGCGTGTCACTTCTCGATAGCTCCTGGCGCTCGGCCTACCACTTGAAGTGGCTGAAGGCCCGGTTCGCCTCGGCCATCTTGTGCGTGTCCTCGCGACGCTTCACCGCCGCGCCGAGGCCGTTCATGGCGTCGACGAACTCGGCCGCGAGCTTCTCGCTCATGCTCTTGCCGTTGCGCTTGCGGGCCGACTGGACGAGCCAGCGGACACCGAGCGACATGCGGCGGTCGCCACGGATCTCGACGGGGACCTGGTATGTGGCGCCACCGACGCGGCGGGGCTTCACCTCGATGATCGGGGTCGCGTTGCGCAGGGCCGCCTCGAGCACCTCGAGGCCGGGGCGCTTCGCCTGGGCCTCGGCGCGCGCGAGGGCCTGCCGCAGCAGGCGCTCGGCCAGGTGCCGCTTCCCGTCCACCATGAGCTTCGCGACGATGCGCTCGGTGGTGCGGTTGGCGGGGACGGTCTCGTACTTGACCTTGCGCGGGATCGACTGACGACGCGGCATCTGGCTACTTCTTCTGTCCGGTCGGGACAGCGGTCGCCTTGGCGCCGTACTTGCTCCGACCCTGCTTCCGGTCCTTGACGCCGGCAGCGTCGAGGGTCCCGCGGATGATGTGGTACTTGACCGACGGGAGGTCCTTCACACGACCGCCACGGACGAGCACGACCGAGTGCTCCTGGAGGTTGTGGCCGATCCCCGGGATGTAGGCCGTGACCTCCATCTGGTTCGTGAGCCGCACGCGGGCGATCTTGCGGAGCGCCGAGTTCGGCTTCTTCGGCGTCATCGTGCGGACCTGGAGGCAGACGCCACGCTTCTGCGGCGCGCCCGGGATGGGCACCTGCCGCTGGCGGAGGCTGTTCCAGTTCTTGCGCATGGCGGGAGCCTTGACCTTGCTGATCCTCGGCTTGCGCCCATGGCGCACGAGCTGGCTGATGGTCGGCACGGAGACGCTGTTCCTTTCGTCGTTTCCTGCGGCCCCGGTGGGCAGCGGGTCGGCACCGCGGGTGCGGGTCCGGTCCCCATGATCTCCTCGGCGCCTTCTCGCGAAGGTCCGGCGCCGTCGCCGCCCGATCGGGCGGCAGGCCCCTTCGGGCGCGCGTGGGCACCCGGCCGAGGCCGCGAAGGCGGAGTGTATCAGCGGGCCCCGGGGGTGTCAAAGCTCCGGAGCCCTGCCCCGCCCTGCGGGGCGCTTCGTCAGCCCGCTGCGGGCTTCCTGGTCCGCTTCGGCCTGGGCGCCGGGGCGGCGTCCGCGGGGGACGGCTCGGCGAGCAGCGGGTTCGTCGCGGCGTCCCCACCCTCCTCGTCGGTGATCTCCGCGGCGACGGCCGCAGCGAACTCCTCCGTCGCGAGGTCCTCGGCGAGCCGAGCTCGCAGGAGGTCGGCGTTGTCGTCCTCCCGCTGCGGGTCGGCCACGAGGAACGGGTTCGGCTCGTCGTCCGGACCTGTCGTCTGCTCGAGCACGCCGAGCGACGAGAGCAGGTCGACGACGCCGTCGGTCGCCACCGTCGTGGGCGCGTCCGGCGGGGCCGCGAGCGCCGCGAGGAGCTCGCCTGTCTCCTCGTCCACGACAGGCATCTCGGCCTCGTCGATGAACGGGTTGAACTCCTCGCCGTAGCCCTCCGGCAGCTCCCCGCCCGCGAGGGCCTCGCGCGCCTCGCGGCGCCGCCGCTCCGCGCGTGCGGCCACGTTCTCCGGCGCGCCGGAGCCCGCGGGGATGAGCTTGCCGATGATCACGTTCTCCTTGAGGCCGATGAGGTTGTCCTTCATCCCGTTGATCGCCGCCTCGGTGAGGACGCGCGTCGTCTCCTGGAAGGACGCGGCCGCGAGGAAGCTCGACGTGTTGAGGGAGGCCTTCGTCACCCCGAGAAGGACCGTCTGGGCAGTGGCCGGCTCGCCGCCCTCGGCGAGCACCTTGTTGTTCTCCTGCTCGAGGTCGAGCCGGTCGATCAGCTCGGTGGGCAGGAGGTCGACGTCTCCCGGCTGGTCGATGCGGACCTTGCGGAGCATCTGGCGGACGATGATCTCGATGTGCTTGTCGTTGATCGTGACGCCCTGGCTCCGATAGACCTTCTGGACCTCCTTCACCAGGTAGCGCTGGACCGCGTCCTTGCCCCGGGTGTCGAGGTACTCCTGCGGGTTGATCGGGCCGTCGGTGATCGCGTCGCCGGCGCGGATCTCCTGGCCGTTGTCGACGAGGAGCTTCGCGTTGTGCGGGATCCCGTACTCGCGCTCGACGACGTCCTCCGCCCGGACGGCGAGGCGATCGCCGTCGCGGACGAGCACGCCCTTCGCGGGAGCGGCGACGTCCTTCGTGGCGCCGTCCGCCGCCGCGTATCGCGCGACCGCCTGGTTGACCTCGACGAGGTCACCCGACGCCGCGAGAAGCTCCGCGCCCGCCGGCAGCGCGAGGGGAGTGTCGTACGCCTCGCGGCTCGTGACCTTCACCTTCGTGCCGGTGTCGCCCCGGAGGATCTCGACGATCCCGTCGATATGGCTGATCTCGGCCTTGCCCTTGGGGATGCGCGCCTCGAAGAGCTCCTCGACGCGCGGCAGGCCGGCTGTGATGTCGATGCCGGCGACACCGCCCGTGTGGAACGTCCGCATCGTGAGCTGCGTGCCGGGCTCGCCGATCGACTGCGCGGCGATGATCCCGACGGCCTCGCCCGACTCGACCAGCCGGCCGGTCGCGAGGTTGCGGCCGTAGCAGTACCGGCAGACGCCGTAGCGCGCCTCGCACGTCAGCGGTGAGCGGACCAGGACGGCGTCGAACGCCGGCTGGCCGTCCACGCCGAGCTCGTCGAGGCGGCGAGCGATCTCTTCGTCGATCTCGACGTTGCGCTCGACGATGACCTCACCCGTCACCGGGTCGAGGACGGGCGCCGCGGCGAGCCTGCCGACGAGCCGACGCGCGAACGCTCCCGGCTCGCTGCTGATCTCGCCCGACTCGGAGCGGGTGATCCAGCTGCCCTCCTCCGTCCCACAATCGAGGTCGCGCGTGATCACGTCCTGCGCGACGTCGACGAGACGGCGGGTGAGGTAGCCGGAGTCCGCGGTCCGGAGCGCGGTGTCCGCGAGGCCCTTGCGGGCGCCGTGGGTGCTGATGAAGTACTCGAGGACCGTCATGCCCTCGCGGAAGTTGCTCCGGACGGGGACCTCGATGATCCGACCCGACGGGTCGGCCATGAGACCGCGCATGGCGCCGAGCTGGCTGATCTGGCCCTTGTTTCCGCGGGCGCCCGACGTGGCCATCATCGAGACGGCGCCGAAGGGGTCGAGCTCCTTCATCATCAGGTCGGAGAGGTCGCGCGTCGCGCCCTGCCAGACCTCGACGGTCTGCTCGTAGCGCTCCTCCTCGGTGATGAGGCCGTGCTGGTACTGCGCCTCGATCTCCGAGACGGCCACGTCGGCCTTGCCGAGGAGCTCGCTCTTGTCGGGCGGGGTCACGATGTCGCCGATGGCGATCGTCATGCCGCCTCGGGTGGCGTAGTCGAACCCGACCGCCTTGATCCCGTCGACGAGATGCGCCGTCTCCTCGGGTCCGAGGAGACGGTAGCAGTCGTCCACGAGGGCACGCAGCTGCTTGCGGTCCATGATCCGGTTCTTGTACCGGAGCTGCGGGTGCAGGACCTGGTTGAAGATGATGCGCCCGACCGTCGTCGCGAGGAGGACGGTCTCGACGGCGCCCGCGGCCTCGTCCCACTGCGCCACGAAGGCCCGGACGGGGTCGTGGAGGTGGACCTGGCCGAGCTGGTAGGCGAGGATCGCCTCGTCCTCGTCCGCGAAGGTCCGGAGCACCACGCCCGGGGTCGTCTCGCGCTCGAGCGTCAGGTAGTAGCACCCGAGGACCATGTCCTGCGTGGGTGCGACGACCGGGCTCCCGTCGGCGGGCGAGAGCAGGTTCGCGGTCGAGAGCATCATCGTCCGCGCCTCCTCCTGCGCCATCGAGGAGAGAGGCACGTGGACGGCCATCTGGTCGCCGTCGAAGTCCGCGTTGAACGCGGAGCAGACGAGCGGGTGGATCTGGATGGCCGAGCCCTCGACGAGGACGGGCATGAACGCCTGGATCCCCAGCCTGTGGAGCGTGGGCGCGCGGTTGAGCAGGACTGGGTGGTCCTTGATGACCTCCTCGAGGACGTCCCAGACCTCGGGCCGGACGCGCTCGACGATGCGCTTGGCGCTCTTGATGTTGTGCGCGAAGCCCTTCTCGACGAGCTGGCGCATCACGAACGGCTTGAACAGCTCGAGCGCCATCTTCTTCGGCAGGCCGCACTGGTGGAGCTTGAGCTCCGGCCCCACGACGATGACCGACCGCCCGGAGTAGTCGACGCGCTTGCCGAGCAGGTTCTGGCGGAATCGGCCCTGCTTGCCCTTGAGCATGTCCGAGAGGCTCTTGAGGCGGTGATTGCCGGTACCGGCGATCGCCCGTCCACGGCGCCCGTTGTCGATGAGGGCGTCGCACGCCTCCTGGAGCATCCGCTTCTCGTTCCGGATGATGATCTCCGGCGCGCCGAGCTCCTGGAGCCTCTTGAGGCGGTTGTTCCGGTTGATGACGCGTCGATAGAGGTCGTTCAGGTCGGAGGTCGCGAACCGGCCCCCGTCGAGCTGGACCATCGGCCGCAGGTCGGGCGGGATGACCGGGAGGACCGTCAGGATCATCCACTCCGGCCGCGTGCCCGAGCGGCGGAACGCCTCGATGAGGCGCAGCCGCTTGATGGCCTTCTTCCGGCGCTGGCCGGACGTCTGGCGGACCTCCACGTGGAGGGTCCGGGCGAGTCCGTCGAGGTCCATCCGGACGATGATGTCGCGGATGGCCTCCGCGCCCATCCCCGCGAAGAAGACCCGGCCGCCGCGCGTCCCGGCGCCGAATCGGGCGTCGAGGTCGCGCATCTCGCTCTCGAGGAGCGTCTGCATCGGCTGGAGCTTCTCGAGCTGGTCGCGGACGCGGCGGAGCTCGTCCTTCTGGCCTTCGGCCTCGTGCGCGTTCTTCTCGCGCTCGGCGGCGAGCGTCTCCTCGGCGGAGGCCTCGAGATCGCCGATCTTCTGGATCGTCGCGCGCTGCTCGGCCGCCTCGCGGTCCGTGATCTCCGCGTCGATCCGCTCGGTCTCATCCTTGACGACCTTGCGGAGCTTCGCGGTGGCGGCCTTGCCGCCCTTCTCGCCCGCCGCGACGATGACCTCACCGGTGGGCTCGAACGCGATCGTCGCCGCGGCCACGCCGCCGCCGAGCTCGGTCAGCTGCGCCTCGACGGCCTGCGCCTTCTCGGCGATGTCCGCGATGCGCGACGAGCGGAGCTCCTCGAGCTGGGCCCTGGTCGCGGCGAGCGCGACGTTGAGCTCGTCGGAGTGGCGGAGGATGTCGGCGCGCAGCCGGTCCTCGAGCTCCTGGAGCTCCTTGCCGGCGCGGCCGCCGCGGCCCTCCATCTCCTCGTCGATCGCCGCGAGGGCGCGGCGCCGCGCGTCCTCGTCGATGTGCGTGACGATGTAGAGGGCGAAGTAGAGGATGCGCTCGAGGTTGCGCGGGCTGATGTCGAGGAGGATGCCGAGGCGGCTCGGGGTCCCCTTGAAGTACCAGATGTGGCTGACGGGGCTCGCGAGCTGGATGTGTCCCATCCGCTCGCGGCGGACCTTCGCGCGGGTCACCTCGACGCCGCACTTGTCGCAGATGATCCCCTTGTACCGGATCCGCTTGTACTTGCCGCAGTAGCACTCCCAGTCCTTCGTGGGACCGAAGATGCGCTCGTCGAAGAGGCCGTCCTTCTCCGGCTTGAGCGTGCGGTAGTTGATCGTCTCCGGCTTCGTCACCTCACCCTTCGACCACTCCCGGATCTGATCCGGGCTGGCGAGCGAGATTCGGATCGCGCTGAAGTTGTTGACCTCGACCATCGTTCTCCTTGGCGCCGGCGGGCCCGTCCGGCAGGTCGCTGGTCGCGGACGGCGCCGGGCGGGCCCCCGGCACCGTCATCGCTCGAGTAGCTGGTTCAGTCCTCGAAGCCGGCGAGGTTGATCCCGCCGAGGTCGGGGAGCGGATACGCGGAGGCATCCTCCTCGCCGAGGGGGATCTCCTCGTCGTTGCTGTCGAGGATCTCGGCGTTGAGGCCGAGGCTGCGGAGCTCCTTGATGAGCACCTTGAAGGATTCGGGGACGCGCGGCGGCTGGATCTCCTCGCCCTTCACGATCGCCTCGTACGTCTGGACGCGGCCCATGACGTCGTCGGACTTCACCGTGAGGAGCTCCTGGAGGATCGTCGCGGCGCCGTACGCCTCGAGCGCCCAGACCTCCATCTCGCCGAAGCGCTGGCCGCCGAACTGCGCCTTGCCGCCGAGCGGCTGCTGGGTGATCAGGCTGTACGGGCCGGTGGACCGCGCGTGGATCTTGTCCTCGACGAGGTGGTGGAGCTTGAGCATGTAGATCTGGCCGACGGTGATCGCGCGGTCGAAGCCGTCGCCGGTCCGGCCGTCGCGGAGATCGATCTTCCCGGTGACCGGGAGCCCGGCCTCCCTGAGCTCGTCGCGGATCTGCGACTCCGTGGCGCCGTCGAAGACGGGCGTCGCGGCGAGGACGCGCCCGGCCTCGCGGCCGGCGGTGTCGATCCCGCGCTTCTCCTTCTCGGAGAGCGCCCACCCGAGGTGGGTCTCCAGGATCTGGCCGATGTTCATCCGGCTCGGCACGCCGAGCGGATTGAGGATGACGTCGACGGGCGTGCCGTCCGGGAGGAACGGCATGTCCTCGGCGGGAAGGATCTTGCTGATGACGCCCTTGTTCCCGTGGCGCCCGGCCATCTTGTCGCCGACGCTGACCTTGCGCTTCTGCGCCACGGAGACGCGGACGAGGCGCTGGACGCCGGGCATGAGGTCCGGGTAGCTCTCGCGGTCGAAGACCTTGACCTCGACGACGCGGCCGCGCTCGCCGTGCGGCAGGCGGAGGGAGCTGTCCTTCACCTCGCGAGCCTTCTCGCCGAAGATCGCGCGCAGCAGGCGCTCCTCCGCGGTGAGCTCGGTCTCGCCCTTCGGGGTGATCTTGCCGACGAGGATGTCGCCGGGCTTCACCTCGGCGCCGACGTAGACGATCCCGTCCTCGTCGAGATCCTTGAGAGCGTCCTCGCCGACGTTCGGGATGTCGCGGGTGATCTCCTCGGGGCCGAGCTTGGTCTCGCGAGCCTCGATCTCGTGCTTCTCGATGTGGATCGACGTGAAGAGATCCTCGCGCACCATGCGATCGCTGATGACGATCGCGTCCTCGTAGTTGCCGCCCTCCCAGCTCATGAACGCCACGAGGACGTTCCGGCCGAGCGCGAGCTCGCCGCGGTCCGTGGAGGACGAGTCCGCGATCGGCTCGCCGGCGGCCACGCGTCGCCCGACGTCCACGATGGGACGCTGGTTGATGCACGTGCCCTGGTTGGAGCGGAAGAACTTGCGGAGCGGGTACTCGTCGAGCTCGCCCTCGTCTGTCTCGACGCGGATCCGCTCGGCGGTGACGCTCGAGACGACGCCCGCCCGCTTCGCGACCACGACCTGGCCGGAGTCGAGCGCGGCGCGACCCTCCATCCCGGTGCCGACGATCGGCGCTTCGGGGACGAGGAGCGGGACGGCCTGGCGCTGCATGTTGGAGCCCATGAGGGCGCGGTTCGCGTCGTCGTGCTCGAGGAACGGGATGAGCGCCGTCGCGACCGAGACGACCTGCTTGGGGCTCACGTCCATGAACTCGATCTGGGACGGCCGAGCCTCCGGGAACGTGTCGCGGTAGCGGCACGGGACGCGGTCGCCGAGGAAGTGGCCGGTCTCGTCGAGCGGGGCGTTCGCCTGCGCGACGTAGTGCTCTTCCTCCTCGTCCGCCGGGAGGTAGACGATCTCCGAGGTGACGACGGGGCGGATCGGGAACGCGAGCGCCTTCTGGCGCTTGAGCTCCGCGGCCGCCTCCTTCGTGAACGGCGAGCCCTTCGCGAGGACGACCACACCACCCTTCGCGACGACGTCGGAACCGGCCTCGTAGCGCTCGAGGTCGGGATCGTCCCACGCCACCGTCCGCTTGACGCGGCGGTAGGGCGTCTCGATGAAGCCGTACTGGTTGATCCGCCCGTATGTCGCGAGCGAGCCGATGAGCCCGATGTTGGGGCCTTCGGGGGTCTCGATCGGGCAGATCCGGCCGTAGTGGCTGTGGTGGACGTCGCGGACGTCGAACCCGGCGCGCTCGCGCGAGAGCCCGCCCGGCCCGAGGGCCGAGAGGCGGCGCTTGCTCGTGAGCTCGGCGAGCGGGTTCGTCTGGTCCATGAACTGCGAGAGCTGGCTGCCGCCGAAGAACTCCTTCATCGCCGCCACGACGGGACGGATGTTGATGAGCAGGTTCGGGGTGGCCTTGTCCACCTCCTGGATCGTCATCCGCTCGCGGACGACGCGCTCCATGCGGAGGAGGCCGATGCGGAAGGCGTTCTGGATCAGCTCGCCGTTCGCGCGGATGCGGCGGTTCCCGAGGTGGTCGATGTCGTCCTCGGTGCCCAGGCCGTTGTTGAGCTCGATCAGGCGCCCGACGATCGCCGCGATGTCCTCGCGGGTGATCGTGCGCCCGTACTGGGCGGTCGCCTCCTCCTCGCGCGGGAGCTCGATGCCCATCCGCTCGGCCGTCGCGTCGAGCTTCTTGTCGAACTTGTAGCGGCCGACGCGGCCGAGGTCGTACCGGCGGAAGTTGAAGAAGAGCTGGTCGACGAGCTGGCGGGCGTTGTCCCCGGTGGGCGGGTCGCCCGGGCGCAGCTTCTTGTAGACCTCGATGAGGGCCTCGGAGACCGTCTTCGTCGGGTCCTTGTCGAGTGTCGCCGCGACGTACTGGTGCTCGGGGTTCGTGTCGACCGTCGTGAACAGCCCGGCGATCTGGTCGTTCGTCTCGAAGCCGATCGCGCGCAGCAGCGTGGTGGCGGCGATCTTGCGCTTCCGGTCGACCTTGACCGACAGCAGGTCCTTGTTGCTCGTCTCGAACTCGAGCCATGCCCCGCGGTTCGGGATGACCTTCGCCCAGTAGAGGGTGCGACCGGACGCCGGATCCTCGACGCCGCTGTAGTAGACGCCCGGCGACCGGACCAGCTGGCTCACGACGACGCGCTCGGCGCCGTTGATGATGAACGTGCCCTGGTCGGTCATCCACGGGTAGTCGCCCATGTAGACGCGCTGCCGCTGGATCTCGCCCGTCTCCTTGATCGTCAGCTCGACGTACACGTGGAGCGGGCGGACGAACGTGCGGTCGCTCGTGCGGCACTCGTCCTCGGTGAACTTCGGGTCCCCGAACTCGTAGTCGAGGAACCGGAGCTCCATCACCTTGCCGGTGAAGTCCTTGATCGGGCTGATCTCGTCGAAGAGCTCGCGGAGGCCCTTCTGCACGAACCAGTCGAACGACTCGAGCTGGAGCTCGATCAGGTTCGGGATCGGGAGGACCTCGGGGATCCGGGAGTAGGAGATCCGGTCGGAGCTCGGAAGCAGGGCGACGGACGGATCAGCAGACAGCATGAACCGCTCCTTGGCGGAGGACAGGGGGAAGGAAGGCCGCGCACACGGAAAGAGAAGGATACCGCTCCTTCCGCGAATGTCAAGACCGGGCGACGCAGGCGTCGCCCGGTCCTGGCATCGATCGCGACGGCCCGTATGGGCGGATCGCGCGGGGTCGCTCCGGGCGGCCCCGCGACCACGCGTTACTTGATCTCGACCTTGGCGCCCTGCTCCTCGAGGGCGGCCTTGATCTTCTCGGCCTCCTCCTTGGTCACGCCCTCCTTGACGGGCTTCGGGGCCGCGTCGACGAGGTCCTTGGCCTCCTTGAGGCCGAGGCCGGTGAGCTCGCGGACGACCTTGATGACCGGGATCTTGTTGGCGCCGATCTCGGTCAGGGTCGCCGTGAACTCGGTCTGCTCCTCGACGGCCTCGGCCGCGACCGGGGCGGCGCCGGCGGCCGGGGCCGCGGCGACCGCGACCGGTGCGGCGGCGGTGACGCCGTAGCGCTCCTCGAACTTCCTGATGAACTCGGAGAGCTCGAGGACCGTCATCTTGTCGATCGTCTCGAGGAGCTGCTCCTGGGTGATGGCTGCCATCCGTTGTTCTCCTTCATCGGGGACGCGTCGCGTCCCGTTCCCGCGGCGCGCGGACCGCGGAGGGTGGATCGGGCGACGTGCCCGAGGCGTGGGTCCGGGATCAGGCCTGGGCCGCCTTGGCGTCCCGGACCTGCGCGAGGGCGTACCCGAGGTTGCGCAGGTTGGCCGCGAAGAGCCCGGCGAGGGTCGCGACCGGCGCCTGCATCCCACCGGCGAGCTGGGCGAGGAGGACCTCGCGGCTCGGGAGCGTGGACAGGCGCAGGACGCCGTCGGCGTCGAACGCCCGGTCGCCGACGACGCCGCCGCGGATGGCGACGATCTTCGCGTACGGCCGGGTCGCCTCGAGGAGCGCCTTCGCGGTGCGGCCCGGGTCGTCGCCGAAGGCGATGGCCGTGGAGCCCTGGAGGAACGGGACGAGCGCGTCCACGCCCTCCTCGTGCGCCGCGATGCGCATGAGGCGGTTCTTCGTCACCGCGAGCGTGACATCCGACTTGCGGAGCGCCCGCCGGATCTCGCCGATCTCGCTGACTTTGAGCCCGCGATAGCTCGAGACGATCCGCGTCTGGCTCTGCGCGAGCTGGTCGCGCATCGCCCGGACGGTCTCTCGCTTCGCTTCGGTCGGCATGGATACCTCCCGTGTCGTGCACGCGGCCGGCGTGCGGCGGGGGGCCTCGAGAAGAGGAAGCCCCTGCGACGGCTTCGCTGCCGCAGGGGCGTGTGAGCTCGCAAGAGCGTCGCGCGTCCTGCCTCGGCGTGCTCGTCGGCGTCCCCGGGCGGCTGCCCGATCCGGTCCGACGGTTCAAGCCCCGACCGTCCCCTCTCCTCCCCGGTCGAGCCGGTCGGATCGGGCGCGGTCCGCGGGCGCAGGCTGTCTGCGGCGGTCCGTCGATCTTCGGTTGTGCCGGACGCGCGGTCCGCGGGCCGGGGGCCCGCGCGCCGCCGCCGGCGCGTCTGGTGCGGCCTCCCTACGCCGCCGCGGCGGCGAGGATGGCCGGGATGTCCACGCGAATGCCGGGGCCCATCGTGCTCGCGACCGTGAGGCCGCGCAGGTACTGGCCCTTCGCGCCCGACGGGCGGGCCCGGTTCACCGCGTCGACGAGGGCCGCGAGGTTCTCCACGAGCGCCTCGTCGGAGAAGCTCGTCTTCCCGAACGGGACGTGGATGATCGCGGTCTTGTCGACCTTGAACTCGACGCGACCGCCCTTCACCTCGTTGACGGCGCGCTCGATGTCGAACGTGATCGTCCCCGACTTGGGGTTGGGCATGAGCCCGCGCCGGCCGAGGATCCGCCCGAGGCGCCCCACCTGGCCCATCATGTCCGGCGTCGCGAGCGCGACGTCGAACTCGAGCCAGCCGGCCTCGATCCTCTTCACGAGGTCCTCGCCTCCGACCTCGTCCGCGCCTGCGCGGAGCGCCTCCTGGGCCTTCTCGGCCTGGGCGAAGACGAGGACGCGGACGACCTTGCCCGTCCCGTGCGGGAGGACGACGGTGCCGCGGACCATCTGGTCGGCGTGGCGGGGGTCGACACCGAGGCGGAGATGGGCCTCGGTGGTGGCGTCGAACTTCACGACGCTCGTCTTGCGGAGGAGCTCGGCCGCCTCGGCGGGGGTGTAGAGCCGCGTCCGATCGACGAGGGCCGCGACCTCGCGGTACTTCTTGCCGTGCTGTGCCACCTGGATCCTTCTTTCCTTCGGCCGGCTCGCCGGCCTCCCCCGCCGCGGGGTGGCGTCCGGCGCCGGGATGCGCGCCGCCGGATGCGCGTGGCCCGCCCGGGCGGGCGGGTCGGAGGACTAGCCGACCACCTCGACGCCCATGCTCCGCGCGGTCCCTTCGACCTGGAGCATCGCGGCCTCGATGTCGTTCGCGTTGAGATCGGCGAGCTTGATCTGGGCGATCTCGCGGACCTGGTCCTTCGTGATCCGTCCGACCATCGCGCGCCGCGCGGTGGCGGAGCCCTTGTCGATCCCGGCGGCCTTGCGGATGAGGTCCGCGGCCGGCGGGGTCTTGAGGACGAACGTGAAGGAACGGTCCTCGAAGATGGTGATCTGGGCCGGGATGATCTGCCCGGCCTTGTCCGCCGTCTTCTCGTTGTAGGACTTCGTGAACTCGACGATGTTGATGCCGTGGGGCCCGAGCGCGGTGCCGACGGGCGGCGCGGGCGTGGCCTTCCCGGCCGGCAGCTGGAGCGTGAGGACGATGCGGACCTTCTTGGCCACCAGTGATCGACTTCCTTTCCCTTAGAGCTTCTCGACCTGGAGGAAGTCGAGCTCGACCGGCGTCTCGCGGCCGAAGATGCTCACGAGGACCTTCACCTTGTTCCGCTCCGGGTTGACCTCGTCGACGGTGCCGACGAACTCGGCGAACGGGCCGTCCGTCACGCGGACGCTCTGGCCCTTCGCGAATGCGACCCGGTACTTGGGCGTCTCCACGCCCATCGTGCGGAGGATCTGCTTGACCTCGTTCTCGTCGAGCGGGATCGGCTCGGAGCGCGAGCCCGGGATGTTCCCGCCGCCGACGAAGCTCGTCACGCCCGGCGTGTTCCGGACGACGTACCACGAATCCGGCTCGAGGATCATCTCGACGAGCACGTAGCCCGGGTACACCTTCTTCTGGACGGTGTGGCGCTGACCCTGGCGGATCTCGATCTCGTCCTCCATCGGGACGAGGACCTGGAAGATCTTGTCCTCCATGCCCATCGACTCGATGCGGTGCTCGAGGTTGGTCTTGACCTTGTTCTCGTAGCCGCTGTACGTGTGGATCACGTACCAGTGCTTCTCGGGGAGCTTCGTCGCCTCGGCGGTCTCGGACACGGTCTCAGCCCAGGTTCGTCGAGACGATGCGGACCGCCTCGCTGAAGACCCAGTCGAGGGCACTGATGTAGAGGCCGGTGACGCCGCTGATGACGAACACGAGGATCGTCAGGTTGCGCACCTGCGTGCGCGTGGGCCAGGCGACCTTCTTCAGCTCCGACCACGCCTCTTCGAAGAAGCGGCGGATGCGATCGATCACGGGACTCGGCTCTCTCTCGTGCTACTCGGACCGGGAAACGAAGGTGGCAGGCGCCGCGGGACTCGAACCCACAACCGCTGGTTTTGGAGACCAGTGCTCTGCCAATTGAGCTAGGCGCCTGTGGTCCGTCGCTACTTGGCCTCGCGATGCAGGGTGTGACGACGCTCGCGCGGACAGTACTTCTTCAGCTCGATCCGCGCCGGATCGTTCTTCTTGTTCTTCCGCGTCGTGTAGGTCCGCTGCTTGCACTCGGTGCAGGCGAGCTGGATCACGGGACGGTTCTCGACCTTCGCCATCTCGCCCGCCTACGCGATGATGCTCGTGATCGCGCCGGCGCCGACGGTGCGGCCCCCCTCGCGGATCGCGAAGCGCTGGCCGACCTCGAGGGCGATCGGCGTGATGAGCTCGACGCTC
>JAKAJU010000154.1 GCA_021813655.1 Chloroflexota bacterium
CGGCGGACGCCGGCGCTCGTGGCGCACCGAGCGCCGACGCGCCGGACGCCGGCGTGCCCGATCCCGCCCGCCGGAGGCTCCTGCGTCGCGGCCTCCTCGCGCTCGGGGGCCTGTCCCTGGTCGGGTCGTTCGGTGTCGTCATCGCCCGCGCCTCCTCGGCCGCCCGCTCGGCGGCGACGACGGCGCCCGAGGCCTCCCCCGGCGACCCGTTCGGGCCCACGCCCGCCCTCACCCCCGTGCCGGCCTTCTACACGGTGAGCAAGAATCTCGGATCGCCGCACGTCGATGGCTCCGCATGGCGCCTGTCGGTGGGGGGCCTCGTCGACCACCCGTTCTCGCTCTCGCTCGACGACCTCCGCGCGCTCCCCTCGCAGGAGGCGTACCGGACGCTCATGTGCATCAGCGACGACATCCTCGCGGGCGACCACTACATCGGGAACCAGCGATGGCGCGGGTTCCCCGTCGCGGACCTCCTGGACCGCGCGGGCGTCTCGCAGGCGGCGCGCTTCGTCCTCTGGGATGCGGAGGACGGCTACACGGAGTCGCTGCCCATCGAGGTGGCGCGCGACCCGGGGACGTGGATCGTGCACGAGATGGGCGGCAAGCCCCTCGAGGCGGACCACGGATTCCCGGCGCGGGTCCTGATCGCCGATCGCTTCGGGATGAAGGGACCCAAGTGGCTCAGGCGAATCACCCTGAGCGCGACCGACGCACCGGGCTACTGGGAGCAGAACGGCTGGGACGAGACCGCGCGCGAGCGGATCGTGTCGCGCATCGACAGCCCGCACGCGGGTGACACCGTGCCGGTCGCCGCGCCCTTCCCCGTCACCGGGATCGCGTTCGCCGGCGCCCGCGGTATCGCACGGGTGGAGGTGAGCGCGGACGGCGGCGCGACCTGGACGGACGCACGCCTGGAGGACGCGTCGGCCGCGCCCCTGGGGCCGTTGACGTGGGTCCGCTTCCGCGCGCAGACCACGGCGCCGGCCGCGGGGCGGTCCGCGCTCGTCGTCCGTGCGACCGACGGTCAGGGCACGCTCCAGGTCGAGGAGCCCACGCCGCCGCTCCCGGCGGGCGCGACAGGATGGCAGCACGTCGAGGTGGTCGCGGGCTAGCGGCTGACCGGGCGCGACGCCTCCTCGGACACGGCACGCCAGACCCCACCCCGCGTCGACGCTCGCGCCCGCGGGCGATCGTGCCGATAGCATGCGTGCATGAGCCAGAGCCACCCGACGACCGCCCCCATCGGCATCCTGTGCGCGCTCCCCGAGGAGCTGCGCCTCTACCGCGAGGAAGTGGAGCGCGCGACGGCCGCCACGCACGGCGGGATCGAGGTCGTCCGCGGGACCCTGGCCGGCTGCCGGGTCGTCCTGGTCGAATCGGGGATCGGCAAGGTGAACGCCGCGTCGGCGGCGACCGTGCTCGTCGAGAGGTACGCCTGCGATCGGCTCCTGCTCTCGGGCGTGGCCGGCGCGCTCGACCCGGCGCTCTCGATCGGCGATGTCGTCGTCGGGACGCGCGTCGTGCAGCACGACTACGGCCGCGCCGATGACGATGGGATCGTCGCGTACCAGCCCGGCGGGGCGCCCGTTCCGGGCGCGGGCGATCGCGTGGGCTGGCCGCTGCGCGCGGACCTGCTCGCGCACGTCCACGCCGCGCTCGCGGAAGAGCCGCTGCCCGGGATCCGTGCCCGGTCGGGAGACGTGCCCCACGTCCCGGCGGTCCACTTCGGCACGATCGCGACGGGTGACGTGTTCGTGGCGTCCGACGCCGTCCGCGAGCGGATCCGCGCGCGGTTCGGCGCGCTTGCCGTGGACATGGAGAGCGGCGCGATGGCCCAGGTCGCGGAGCGCTACGGGGTCGCCTGGCTGGTGGTGCGCGCGGTGAGCGATCTCGCCGGGCGCGAGGGCCTGGTGGACTTCGGCGTCTTCCTCGAGGACGCGGCACACACCGCGGCGGCCCTCGTCCGGAGGCTCGTCCCGGTCCTCTGAGACTGGCGCCGGCGCCCGGTCGGCGGAGGACCATCGCCCTCGGCCGCCCGCGGCCCACGCAACACCAGGCGGCATGAGACCATGACGGCCCGCACCGAGCATCACGGCAGCCGACCACCGAGGACCCCGCCATGGCCGACGGCCCCGAGAACCCCGACAACCCGACCGGCGCCCCCCGGACCGCCGCCCCCTCCGTCCGCGTCCGCGTGCGCCGCAAGCCGGACCGGGGCCGCTACGAGCGCGAAGTCATCGACGCGATCCTCGACGCGGGGCTCGTCGCCCACGTGGGCTACGTCGTCGACGGCCAGCCGTACGTCATCCCCACCCTCTACTGGCGCGACGGCGACCACGTCTACTGGCACGGCTCCGCCGCGAGCCGGATGATCCGGACGATCGCGTCGGGTGCCCCCGTCTGCCTCACGGTCTCCCACCTCGACTCGATCATCCTCGCGCGCTCCGGCTTCAACAGCTCGGCCGACTACCGGTCGGTCGTCGTCATCGGCGTCGCGGAGGTCGTGCCGGACGACGGCAAGGCAGCGGCGCTCGACGGGTTCCTCGACTACCTCGCGCCGGGGCGGTCTGCGGACGTGCGACCGATGACCGAGAAGGAGCTCAAACAGACTGCCGTCGTCCGCCTCTCGCTCGACGAGGCGTCGGCGAAGGTCCGCGACGCGGGCCTCGGCGACGATCCGGGCGACGAGACGTGGCCGGTCTGGGCCGGGACGCTTCCCGTGCGCCTGACGATCGGCGAGCCCGTGCCGGCGCCGGACCTGGCGGCCGGGATCGCCCTGCCGGAGAACGTCAGGAGCCTCTCGCGGCGCTGAGTCTCAGGCGCCCGCCGGGCTCTCCGCATCCGCCGCGGCCGCGATGGTCGCCTCCGCTGGCGACCGAGCGCGCCCCGCGAGCGACGTGGCGGTGACGCCGACGAGGATGAAGGCGAACCCCGCGACATCCGCTCCTGTCAGCGCCTCGCCGAGGAAGAGCCAGCCGGCGAGGTAGCCGACGACGGGGACGGCGAGGAATCCCGTCGTCGCCGCGAGCGGTCCGAGGGACCGGGTGACGCTCTGGCTCGCCCAGTAGGCGAAGGCCGTCGCCAGCGGGCCGCTGTAGAGGACCGCGAGGACCGTCGTGGGGGTCCACGCGATCGACAGTCCGCCCTCGAACAGCAGCGCGAGGACCGCGAGCGGCACGATCGCCACGAGGAGCTCCCACGGCTGGAGCTCGAGCGGGGTCGCGTGCCACGTGTGGCGCCGGATGTGGATCGTCGCGAGCGCCCAGATGATCGCGCTCGCGACGAGCATGGCGCTCCCCGCGAGCTCGCCCTTGACCCCCCAGTCGATC
Organism: Chloroflexota bacterium; assembly: GCA_021813655.1. Lineage (GTDB taxonomy): Bacteria > Chloroflexota > Limnocylindria > Limnocylindrales > CSP1-4 > CAIYQJ01. The sequence goes on from JAKAJU010000154.1 coordinate 3,330, forward strand.
ACCGCCGGGTTGAGGAGCACGGCGATGCCGACGAGACCGAGGACGAGCCCCACCACCTCAGCACGAGCGAGGCGCATGCGGAAGAAGAGGACGCCGAAGACCGCGACCCACAGGGGCATGGTGTAGTTGAGGATCGAGGACCGACCGGCGGGCACGACCTGGAGCGCGAGGTTCATGAGCGCGATGTTCATCGCGATCGGCCCGAGGCCCACCGACAGCACGATCGGGAGGTCGGCCCGCGCCGGGAGCCGGATGTCCCTGCGCGCCGCGAGGATCCCGAGGAGGACGGCCAGGCCCGTCGCGACCCGGAGGACGGCGTAGGTGAACGGCGGGATCGTCTCGAGGCCGACCTTGGCGACGACCCAATGGACGCCCCAGACGACCGCCACTCCCGCGAGGAGGACGTAGGCGACCGACCTGCCGTGCACGGCGATCGCGCCGTGGGGCGTGTCGAGATTCGGCGGTGCGGACGTGCGACGACTCCCGAACGGTCGCCCGTCGGTGGGCGCGGGCGAGCGTCGATCGTAGTGGATTGGGTCGCCCGTGACAGTCGCCGCCTCCGGGCCAGAGCGCCTGCCCCGGCCGGCCTGTCGCGGCCGCCCTCCCCGACCGGCGGTATCCTTGCGCAGTTCTGGGTAGCTTCGCGCAGGTTCGTGCGCCCGCCTGCCGCGCGGGTGCGCGCACGGGAGACCCTCGATGGCCGACGCCTACGTTCACGCCCTCGCGCTCGGGCTCGACCCGGCCTGGCGCCGTCTCCCGGCCGCCGCTCGCCGGGAGACGGCAGCCGCGTTCGCCGAGGCGGTCGCGACCGAGCCCCCGCTCCTCACCGAGACCTATTCGCTGATCGGGATCAAGGCCGGGGTGGATCTCCTCGTCTGGCGGCTCGCGCCGTCGCTCGAGGACCTCGAGATCGCGGCGGCGCGGGCGCTGCGCACGGGGACGGGTCGGTGGATGACCGTGCGACAGAGCTTCGTCGGCCTCATCCGGGAGTCGCAGTACGTCGCGAAGCCCACATCCCAGGAGCAGTCGATGTTCGCGGGCGATCGCTCCCGCTACATCGTCGTCTACCCGTTCACGAAGACGGCCGACTGGTACCTCACGTCGAAGGAAGTCCGCCAGGGATCGATGAACGAGCACATGCGCGTCGGGCGCGGGTATCCACAGGTGCGGCAGCTGCTCGCCAACTCCTTCGGCCTCGACGACATGGACTTCCTCGTCGCCTACGAGACGGACGACCTGCCGGGGTTCAGCGCGCTCGTGCGCGAGCTGCGGGCGACGGAGGGCCGCCGGTCCACCGTCCGCGACACGCCGCTCCTCGCGGGCGTCCATCGGCCGATCGGCGAGATCCTCGAGCTGCTCGGCGCGACCGAGCCGGACACCGCGTCCCTGGACGAGCCGCCGCCCTTCGAGTCAGCCGGCTCCTGGTAGCGGCGCGGTCGGGACGGCGGGTCAGTCGAGCCGGGCCGCCACGACCGCCGCCGTGCGCGCGTCACCGGCCATCCCGAGCCGGACGCGGAGCCCCATCCCGTCGAGCATCCTCACCATCGGCGGACCCATGTGCTCCGCGGCGACCACCTGGACCCCGTTGTCCTGGAGGAAGCGGGCGACCCGCGCGTGGTGACCTCCCTCGGTCCCCTGATCGTGGAGCAGGTCCCAGCGGACGTCGTGCTCGGTCCATCCGACGATCGCGCCGGCCTCCACCCGCGCGACGGCGACGCGCTCGGCGCGACCCCAGCCGTGGCCTACGCGGCCGTCCGCTGTCACCGGGATGCACACGACCCATGCCGTCATCCGCTCGATCCCTCCCGGGCCGCGGGTCGCGGCCGTCGCCACACCGCCGGCGTCACCGGGGTCGGTGGGTCCTGGTAGGGGAGGGTGGACTCGAACCACCGACCGGGCGTGTATAAGACGCCTGCTCTCACCAACTGAGCTACTCCCCCGCCGGTCGCGCCTATCGTGCCACGGGCGCGCGAGAGGGGCCGGCCTCGGCCACCTCTTCGGAGATCCAGAGGATCCGCGCCGTGCCGTCCGCGTCGACGATCGGGGCGTTGGCCGTGCGGACGATCACCTGCGTGCCGTCGCCCCGATGGCGGGCGCGGACCACACCGGCCGTCCGCGCACCCGCCGCGACATCCGCGACGAAGGTGAGGAACGCGGCTCGCTCGTCCGGCAGGATCCACGGGGCGAACGTCCCAACGGCTCGCTCGGCGGGGAGTCTCCACAGGCGCTCGGACGCCGCGTTCCACTCGAGGACCGTCCCGTCGAGGTCGGTGACGACGATCGAGAGCGGGGCTTCGGCGACGAGGCGGGCGTACCGCTCGTTCGCCGCGGCGAGCTCCCGTCCGGCATCGATCTCGGCGACGATCGCGTCGTCGCGGTCGGTGCGGGCGCGGATCGCGCGGATCGCGTAGCCGGTCTCCCGGGCCACGCGCTCGATCTCCGCGATGTGGCCGGGATCGATGCTCCCCGCCTGCGCCGCGTAGACGTTGAGGACGCCGTGGAGGGCGTCGGCGTCCGCGATGGGCACCGCAGCGGACGCGCGGAACCCGGCCGCGAGCGCACGCGCACGCCACGGCTCCGCACGCTCATCGGTGGCGATGTCCTCCATGACGACCGACCGTCGTTCGAGGACCGCGATCCCGGTCGGATCGCGTCCCAGCGGGCTGTCGTCCCACCGGACGTCGAGGCCATCGAGGTACCCCGCATCCTCGCCTGCCCGTGCGACCGCCGCGACCGTCCGGTCGGGCCGGGCGACGCCGGCCCAGGCGAAGCGCAGGCGGCCATCCGCGACCAGCGCCTCACAGACCATGCGAAGCACGTCGGCCTCCGTCGTCGCCCCCATGACGGCGTCCTGGGCCGACACGACGAGACGGAGCGAGGCGGCGACGCCAGCAAGGCTGGCTTCTGCCATCGCGACCGAGTCGCGCTCGCGCGCGACGTCGCGCGCGAGCCGCCGGACGAGCAGGTACAGGATCGAGCCCGTCACGGCCACGAAGCCCCAGCCCTTCACGACGCTGAGCCCCGCCCACGTGGTCGCGGACGCCGGGAGCGCGGCGACGACCGCGTCGGAGAGGAGGATCCACGCAGCGGCGACGACGATGTACGCGATCGCGATCCGCGAAGGTGTCAGACCCATCGCCGTGCACTCCACTCGATCTGCCGATCGGACGCTGCGACCCGCCCATCGTACGCAGCCCCGGCGACGTGGCGAGGGCTCCGCGGACACGGCAAGATGTCCGCGTGTTCACTCCGAAGGGCTCGATCACCGTCATCACCGGCTGCATGTTCTCGGGCAAGAGCGAGATCACGCTCCGGGAGCTGCGGCGGATGGAGATCGCCCGTCGCCGGATCCTCCTCCTTCGGCCGGCGCTCGACGACCGGACCGAGCTCGCGGTCGTCCGGAGCAGGTCGGGCGCGGCGTACCGGGCGCAGGCGGTCCGGAACAGCGCGGACATCGTCCGCGTGGCCGTCGCCGAGCGGGCTGATGTCGTCGCGATCGAGGAGGCCCAGTTCCTCGACGAGGGCGTCGTCGAGGCGGCGGAGACGCTTGCGCGCCGCCACGTCGCCGTGATCGTCAACGGCCTGAACCAGGACTTCCTCGGGCGGCCGTTCGGGCCGATGCCCCGGCTCATGGCGATCGCCGATCGGGTCACGGTCCTGACCGCGATCTGCACGGTCTGCGGCGACGAGGCGACGAAGACGCAGCGCCTCGTGGACGGCCGCCCGGCGACCCCGAGTGACCCGCTCATCGTCATCGGCGGGATGTCCGACGAGCGGTACGAGGCCCGCTGCCGCATCCACCACGAGGTCGGCTGAGGACGGCAGCTCGAAGGAGGCCAGTGTGCCCGAGATCGGCGAGATCGCCCCCGACTTCACTCTTCCCGACCAGGACAAGGCCCCGGTCACGCTCTCGGCCCTACGGGGACGTCCCGTCCTCCTCGTCTTCTACCCGCTCGCGTTCAGCTCCGTGTGCACCGGGGAGATGTGCGCGATCCGCGACGACTGGGGCGAGTTCGAGCGGCGCGGGGTCCGCGTCCTCGGCATCAGCGTGGACTCGACCCACGCCCTGAGGGCGTGGCGACGCGAGCAGGGCTTCACCCACGGCTTCCTCTCCGACCGCTGGCCCACCGGCGCGGTCGCGAAGCTCTATGGGACGTGGGACGAGGGGAACGGGTACGCCGCCCGCGGGTCGTTCCTCGTCGATGCCGATGGGGTCGTGCGCGGCGCCTGGCGGACGGAGGGGCCGGTCGCGCGCGACCTGCACGCGTACCTCGACGGCCTGGACGCGCTGGCGACCCGCTGAGTCCGCGGCCCGCGCACCCGCGGACCGGCGCGCGGCGCCGGCCGGCCGCGTCAGCCGAGGCTCCGGAGCTCGAACACGCGCTTCCAGTGCAGGAGACGCACCGCGAGGAGCACGCCGAAGGCCGCGACCACGAGGATCGCCGCCGCCGCGAGCGACGCGTCGAGCTCGCCCCCCTGGAACTCCGAGTAGACGACGAGCGGCAGCGTCTGCGTCCGGCCCTCGATGTTGCCGGCGAACATGATCGTCGCGCCGAACTCGCCGAGGGCGCGTGCCCAGGTCATGACGAGTCCGGCGGCGATCGCCGTGCCGGCGAGCGGGAACGTGATCGACCGGAAGACCTGGCCCTCCGTCGCGCCGTCCACCCGCGCCGCGTCCTCCAGATCGCGGCTCACGCCGGCGATCCCTGTGCGGGCGGCGAGGATGAAGAACGGGGCGGAGACGAAGGTCTGCGCGAGGACGACGGCGAAGGGGGTGAACGGGATCTCGATCCCGAGGAGCTGGAACGTCCCTCCCAGGAGGCCGCGACGCCCGAGCGCGATGAGCAGCGCGAGGCCCGCGACCGCGGGCGGCAGGACGATCGGCAGGTCCACGAGGACCTCGACGAACCAGGAGCCTCGGAACCGGCGTCGGGCGAGGACGTACGCGAGCGGGAGCCCGAACGCGATGGTCACGACCAGGCTCAGCGAGGTGGTCACGAGACTGAGCGCGAGGGCCTGGAGGACGACGACGGCCGTCAGCGCGTGTGCGAGCGAGCCGTCGACGATCGTCCGGATGACGAGGGCGGCGACGGGGAGCCCGAGGAAGATCGCCGCGACGACGGCGAGCCCGTCCACGGCGAGCCGGCCCCACGGCGGCGCGGCCCGCCGCACCCGGATGACCCGCAGCGTCCCCGCCGAGATCGCGTCGCTCGCCATGCGTGCGGGACCCTACGCCGCCGGAGGCGCGAAGCCGAAGGACGCGAGGATGGCCTGGCCGTCCGGGCCGGCGAGCCACGCGACGAACGCGGCCGCCGCGGCGGCGTTCGGGGATGCCTTCACCACGACGCCGCCATAGGTCGCGGGGACGTTCGCGCCGTCGGGAACCGGGATCGGCGCGACCTTGTCGGAGCCCTTCGCGTCGGTCACGTACACGATCCCCGCATCGCCCTCGCCGAGCTCGATCTTCGAGACCACGGCGGAGACGTTGTCCTCCTTCGATGCGACGTTCGCGGCGTAGGCGGCCGCGAAGTCCGTCGGATAGCCGGGCTGCTTCGCGAGGTTCGCCACGAGCTGTGCAGCGTACTTCGCGATCGGCACGTTGTCCGCGCAGGCGATGATCTTCACGCCGCTCTTCGCAAGGTCGGCGGGCGACCGGATCCCGGCCGGGTTCCCCGTGGGGACGATGACCGTGAGGAGGTTCCCGGCGAACCTCGTCACCGGGCCGTCGGCCAGGCCCTCGTCGACGAGCGACTGCGGGTTCTTCATGTCAGCCGAGAGGAAGACGTCCGCCGGTGCCCCCTGCTCGATCTTCGTCGCGAGCGCCACGGACGAGTCCGTCGAGATCGTGAGCGTCGTCCCGGGGTTCGCCATCTCGTACGCCGACGTGACCGCGGTCAGCACCTTCTTGAGCGACGCCGCGCCGTAGACGGTGAGGTCGCCGGCCGCCGCGCCAGGGCCGGACGGTGCGGTGATGCCGGGGGCCGCCGGGGCGGGGGGCGCGCTGCCCACCGGGCTCGGGGACGGGCCGGCGATCGAGCACGCGGCGAGCGCGAGGGCGACGACGAGGACCGGGGCCAGGAAGCGGGCTCTCACGCGTACGGCTCCTTGGGCTTCGGGATCTCGGCGAAGATGTCGGGGACGGCGCGCCGCCGGCGATCTGTGGTGCCTGCCGGCGTGAGCATAGTAGTCCATCATTGACTACCAGAGTGATCCGAGCTAGCCCCGCGGTGTCGCGGGCGCGATGGCGAGGACGACGAGAGGCGAGGATGCGCACCGCCAGGTCGGGGCTGAACCTCACGGAATGGGTCGTCCTCGCACTCGCCGCGGAGGGCCCGACCCACGGGTGGGCCGTCGCGCGCCTGCTGGGCAAGGGTGGCCCGCTCGGCGAAGCGTGGTCGAGCTCGCGTCCGCTCGTCTACCGGGCGATCGCGCGGCTGCTCGCGGACGGGCTGCTGCGGTCGGCCGGGTCGAGCGAGGGGCAGGGGCCCAACCGCGAGACCTTCGAGATCACGCCGGCCGGGGCGGAAGACGTCGAGGAGTGGCTCCGGACGCCCGTCGACCACGTGCGCGACCTGCGCACGACCTTCCTCGTGAAGCTGCTCCTGCTCGAGCGGAGCGGCGGGGACCGTGACCTCCTCGTCGAGCGCCAGCGGGAGCGTCTCGCACCCATCGCCGCGACTCTCGCGGGCCAGGCCGCCGGCGCGACGGGGCCGGAGCGGGTCGTCGCGACCTGGCGCTCGCTGAACGTCGACGCGGCGATCCGGTTCCTCGACGCGCTCGAGGAGGACGGGCCGGCCGGGCCCTCCCGCACCGGTCGGGCCTGATCCGCACGAGCGACTGCTCCGCGGACCCTCGCGTCCGTCTGCCGTCAGCCGCCGAGGATGAGCGGCTTGAGGACCTGTGACTCGACGACAAGGCCGATGTACGCGATGGGGAGCGCCGCGAAGAAGCCGAGCGCGCCGCTCCACACGCTCCGCCGCGGGCGACCGCCGGCCCCGGTCGGCTGTGGGACGACGACGTACGTGATGACGGTTCCCGCGACGAGCACGCCGGCGACATAGAGCGTGGCGGCGAGGGTCGTCAGATCGCCGCCTGGGAGGTCCGCGCCGCGCGTCACGGCGACGTCGTGGGCGAGAAGGAGGATCCCCAGGACGATCGCGACGACGGTCGAGGACACGACGGCGCGGACGACCGGGCGCGGAGCGTGCCGGAACTCGCGCCAGCGGATCTCGAGCTCCGAGCGGTGGCGGACCGGGTCCGGCGCCCGCCCGCCGGCGGACGGACCGGCGGGGACCTCCTGCGGAGGCTGCTGCGCGGTCAGTGGTCGCCCAGCCCGGCGACGGTGTCGACGATCGCGATCGTCGGCCGGCGCGGGAGCGTGTCGGGCGTGTGCCGCGCGAGCTCGCCGACGGCGTCGAGCACCCGTCCCACCTCGTCCTCGGTGTTCCACCAGCCGACCGAGAGACGGACCCGGTCGGTGCCGGGGAGGGGGCGCGCGATGAGGAAGATCCGGCGACCGAGCTGGTCCACGATCGACTGCGCGTCCCAACCCCGGATCGCGAACGTGACGAGCGTCCCGGCGTTCGCGCTCGGCGTCGCGACGGTCACGCCGGGGATCCTTCGAAGTCGGCCGGCTGCGTCGCGCGCGAGTGCGGCCGACCGCGCGTGCGCCCATGGGAGCCCGACGGTCATGGAGAGCCATCCCGCGCTCCGGGCGAGCGCGACGATCGAGGGCTTGTGGTAGCCGGCCGACTCGAAGCGACGCGCGTCCGCCCGGAGGTGCTCGCGGCCGGTCCCGTACGGCGTCGCAGCGCTGAAGTAGCCGGCGAACGACGGCTCGGCCCACGTGAGCGCGTCTCGCGAGACGGCGAGGGCGCCCGTCCCCTCGGGCCCGAGGAGCCACTTCTGTCCGGGGACGGCGTAGAAGTCGGCCCCGATCGCGTCCACGTCCACCGGGATCGCGCCCGCGGCCTGCGCCCCGTCGACCGCGACCGGGATCCCCTGCGCGTGCGCCTCCTCCACGATCCGTGCGACCGGGAGGGTGGCGCCCGTCGTCCAGAGGACGTGCGAGAGCGCCACGAGGCGCGTCTCGTTCCGGAGGGCCGCGACGATCGCGGCGACCGTGCGCTCGTCGTCGCCGCCCTCGCCGACGTCCACCACGTCGATCGCGACGCCGGCCCGGTCGCGGATCATCGCGAGCGGTGCCGTCACGCCGGGGTGCTCGTTGTTGGTGGTGACGACGCGGTCGCCGGCGCGCCACTGCACCGCGGCGATGGCGACGTTCATCCCCTCGGTCGTCGAGTGCGTGATCGCGATGCGATCGAGCGTCGTCCCGAGGACGGCGGCGACGACCGCGCGGGCCTCGTCCATCCGGACGAGGAGCTCGTCGAACGCGTCGCGATGCCCCCGGCCGATCGTCAGCTCCCGCTCCGCGACCTCCGCGGCGGCGCGCGCCGACGGGGCCGGGATGGGGCCGCACGTGCCCGCGTTCATGAAGATGCCGGCCGCCGTCGCCGGGAGCTCGGCACGCAGCGCGAGGACCTTCTCGGGATCGGCCGGGAGGGGGGTGACCACGGGTCCGTATCATACCGGCCATGGCGTCGTTCCCCCGACCCGAGCTCGTCGCGACGACGACGTGGCTCGAGGAGAACCTGGGTCGACCCGACGTCCGCGTCGTGGACGTCCGGTGGCGCCCGGACGGGTCGGCCGCACGCCTGCACGCGGAATCGCACATCCCGGGCTCCACGTGGATCGACTGGTCCACGCAGCTGGTGGATCACGACGAGGCGACGGGCGCGTTCCACATCGCGGGCCCCGATCGGGTGGCAGCGGCCTTCGGGGCTGCCGGGGTCGGCGACGGGGCGACCGTCGTCCTCCTCGACGACATGGCCGGCCTGTACGCCGGCAGGGCGTGGTGGACGCTCGCGGCCTACGGGTTCGACTCCGTCCGGATCCTCGACGGAGGATGGCGGGCATGGGTCGCCGAGGACAGGCGCGTGTCTTCGCGACCGTCGCTCCACGAGCCGGCGGTCTTCACGCCCCGGGCCTCACTTCGGCTGCGCCTCACGGCGAGCGAGCTGCGCGACATCCTCGGGGCCCCGCGCCAGACGATCGTGGATGCGCGGTCTGCGTCCGAGCACGCGGGCCAGGGCGGGCAGGCGCGTCGCCTCGGCCGGATCCCGGGCGCGATCAGCCTCCCCGTCGCGGGGACGATCGCGCCGCCGGTGCAGCGCCTGCGGGACCCGGCAGTGCTCGCGGAGATGGCCGGATCGCTGCCGCCGGGCGACCGCATCATCTGCTACGACGAAGCCGGGATCGGGGCGGCGCGTCTGGCGTGGGTCCTTGCGCTCCTCGGCCGCCCCGACGTCACCGTCCTCGACGGCGGCTGGGTGGAGTGGTCGGAGCGGACGGAGCTGCCGGTGGAGTGAGGGCCCGGGGATCCGGCGCGGCCGATGCGAGCCCTGCGGCCGGTGCAGGGCCTTCGGCCGATGCGGGGCCTGGCGTGGCCGGTGCCCCGACGCCCATCCCCGCCACGAGGTGCCCGGCCCCGGCCTGGAGCCCGGTGAACAGCGCCTCGACCGTCGCGAGCGTGTCGGCCTCGGCGGCGTCCTTGTCGCGCCGGAGGCGCGCGATCCGCGGGAAGCGGAGCGCGAAGCCCGAGCGATGGCGCGCCGAGCGCTGGATGACGTCGAACGCGACCTCGATCACGACGGTCGGCTCCACGACGCGGTACCGACCGTGGACCGAGATCGTGTGCCCCTCGAACCATGCGGTCATCTCGGCGAGCTCGGCGTCGGTCAGGCCCGTGTACGCCTTGCCGATCGTCACGAGCCGATCCCCGGCCTCGTCGCGGACGGCGAAGGTCCAGTCGGAGAGGACGCCGTGGCGCTTGCCATGGCCGACCTCCACGCCGACGACGACGCAGTCGATCGTCGCGAGCGCCTTCTTCATCTTCAGCCAGCCCAGTCCCCGCCGGCCAGGCGTGTACGGGCTCGACGGGTCCTTGACCATGAGGCCCTCGTTGCGGCGGGCGCGCGCGGCGGCGAACTCCCGCTCGAGCGCGTCCACCGAATCGGCGGTGACGAGATGCGACAGGGCGAACGTCCCGCCCTCCCGGACGTCCGGGAGGGCGAGCGCCACCAGCCGCTGCCGGCGCTCCGACAGGGGACGGTCGAGCAGGGGCTCCACGCGTTCGCCGCGCGGACCTGCGGCGAGGACGTCGAACGCGACGTAGACGACCGGGACGGCCGCGAGGACGGCGCGCGTCGGGGCCTTCCGGCCGAGACGCGCCTGCAGCCGAAGGAATGGGAGGACCGTGCCGTCGGCGAACGCGACCACCTCGCCGTCGAGGATCCCGTCCCAGCCGAGGGAGGCTGCGGCGGCCGCGACCTCGGGGAACTGGCCAGTGACGTCGTTGAGGTCGCGGCTGAAGAGCCGGACCTCGTCGCCGATGCGATGGAGCTGGACGCGCACGCCGTCGTACTTGTCCTCGACCCACACGACCGGCCCGAGCCGCGAAAGGATCTCGGCGGCGTCCTCCGCCGGCGAGGCGAGCATCGACCCGACCGGCCGGAGCGGGTCGAGCGTCGCGGCGTCGAGCGCGTCGGTCCTGGCGAGGACGGCGGTGCGACCGACGTCGCCCGTGAGCATCCGGGCGCGCGTCACGGCTGCCGCGGGGCGGCCGAACGCCTCGGCGATCGCCGCCTCGAGAAGGCCGTCGCGGAGGCCGATGCGCAGCTCACCGGTCGCGATCCGCGCGACGAAGCGGGCGGTCGCGGCGTCGCAGGCTCGGAGGAGCGTCGCGAGGAGATCCGCCTTCTCGCGCGCCACGCCCGTCGCCGCGATCGCCGCGAAGGCGGCGGCGACCTCCCGCAGCGTGGGCCCCGGAGTGTCTGGCGCCACGCCCGTCCCGGATTCGTCGATCACGAGTGCGAGGGCGTCCCCCGGGTCGGACGTCCGGTCGTACGCGCGGCGGAGCGCGTCCTCGTCAGCGCCCGTCGCCGACTCGATCGCCATCTGCATCCCGCGCCAGCCAAGCCCGAGGGGCTCGCGCCCCACGCCGGGGAGCGGCTGGCCCGCCATGAAGGTGGCGGCGGTCGCCAGAACGTCGGGATCGAGCGTCCGCAGGTACGCCGCGAGGATCGATCGCTTCTCGGAGGTCCGCGTCGTCGCACCGATGCGCCCGGCGATCGCGCACCATTCCCGCATCCCGTCGATCGGCACGGTGGCGATGGTATACCGTGCCCTCGTGCAGCCTCGTCCGTGGCTTCCCGAGCGCCTCGAGGGCACGCGCGTCGTCCTCCTGCGCCATGCCCCCGCGAACCTCTCCGCGTTCTACCGCTGGTACGCGGACGCGGAGATCGCGCGCCTGAACCGGCACCAGCCGGGGCCGATGCGGCGCGAAGAGATCGAGCGGTTCTTCACGTCCCGCATCCTCGGACCCGACTCGGTCGCCCTGGCGATCCACATCCGCGAGAGCGGCCGCCTCATCGGCTCCTGCGCGTTCAGCCAGATCGACGGGGACAACGGCTCGGCGCTCTACCACATCACGATCGGCGAGCGCGACGCGTGGGGTCGGGGCTACGGGACCGAGGCGACCGACCTGATGCTCGAGCTCGCGTTCGAGCGTCTCGGGCTCCATCGGATCTCGCTCACGGTCTTCTCGTTCAATGAGCGCGCGATCGCCTCGTACCGGAAGTCCGGGTTCGTCCTGGAGGGGACGGCTCGGCAGGCGATCTGGCGTGACGGGCGCTTCTGGGACGAGAACCAGATGGGGATCCTCGCCGACGAATGGCGGACGGGACAGCGAGCGCGCCGCCTCGAGATCGGGTCCGCCGAGGGCATGGTGGCGGACGGCACGGCCCGCGGAGCGGAGAGCCGGGGCGCGCTCGCGGCCGGGGGCACGGCCGGGACGCGGGCCTGACGATGCCGAGCGCGGGCCCTGCCGCCGACGCCGCCCGCGCCGCGTTCCGCGCGCACAT
>JAKAJU010000163.1 GCA_021813655.1 Chloroflexota bacterium
GGCGCGCCGTGGGCCGCAAGGCCGCCGGGCCCGCCTGACCGCCCGGGATCCGTGGCGCGAACGGCCCTCGCGCCGGCTGCCGCAGGACTCCCGGCCCGCGCCCCCACCTCCTTGCGCACCGTCACCGCCGCCTGGGTCGCGCCGCTGTGCTTCGCCACGTTCGCGAGCGACTCCGCGACCACGAAGTACGCGGCGCGCTCCACGGCCGGCGGGAGCCGCTCGCCGGGCGCCAGGGTGCTGTCCACGGTCGTCGGCACGGGGCAGCTGCCGGCCACCGCGCCGAGCGCCGCGACGAGGCCGCGGTCGATGAGGATCGACGGGGCGGTCCCCCGGACGAGATCCCGGATCTCGGCGAGCGCGAGGCGCGCCTGCTCGCGGGCGTCCGCGACCAGCTGGCGGGCCGAGTCCGGATCCGTCGCCAGGTGGTCCTCCGCCAGTCCGAGGTCGATCGACAGCATGACCAGCCGTTGCTGTGCACCGTCGTGGAGGTCGCGCTCGATCCGCCGGAGCTCGCTCGCCTCGAGCTCGAGGGCTGCCGACCGGCTCCCGCGGAGTCGCTCGACGTCCTGCCGGAGTGCCACGGTCGGGTCCACGCACAGCAGGCCCTGGACCACCGCGCGGTGCAGCGCCATGAGCCCCCGCGCCGACGATGCCGCCACGGGCACGAGGAAGAGCCCGAAGAGGAAGGCGGGCACGGTGGCGACGAACGCGGCGCCGCTGATGTCCACCCGCGTCGACAGCCGTTCGAAGGCCCCCGACGCGCTCAGGCCGGCGACGATGAGCGGCGTCACCATGAGCGCGATCGAGATCGCCCAGAGCACGAGGATCACGCACAGCTCGATGACCGCGAGCGGGAAGAGCACGAGGACGTAGACGACGTCACGCCAGCGGCTCGCGTCGAGGAACTGAGCCTCGGCCCACGCCCGGATCCACGGGCCGTACGGGCGCCGCGGAAGGCCCTCGTACGGGCGATAGGGGTGGGCGACGAGGGGACGACGATCGACCCACCCGACTCGCCAGCGCTCCTCGCGAGCGACCAGCCGGGAGGCCTCGATGCCGAGCGCGACGATCGGGATGCCGACGAGCCAGATCAGGAGCGAGCCGCCGGTCGAGAAGAGCGCGCTCAGCACGCTGATGGCGACGACGGCGACGAAGAACCCGAGGAGGATCGCCAGGGCCGCCCGCCAGCTGGCACCCTCGATCGGCGACCGGAGGAACGCCCGGACCGCAGCGCGCGCCCGGGCCGGCGTGAGGGCGACCGACGGCCCGCCGGAGCCCGAGGCGGGCGGCCAGCCCGCGAGCGGAGCGGACGGGGACGGAGCGGGCGGAGGAAGGCCGGGCGCCGCCGAGCCGGAGCTCGGCGGCCAGCCCGGCGTAGCGGGCGTGTCGGGGCCGACGGCGGTGCCGCTCATCGGATCGACCCTACCACCCCGACCGCCCACGGATGCGACTCACGCCGCCGAGGCCGCGGGGGCGGCGACACGGACGCCGATCGGCTCCCGGACGGTCGGGACGACGGCGTCGCGGACGCGTCCGTCGCGCATGTGGACGATGCGGTCGCACGCCTCGCCGACCTCGGAGTCGTGTGTGACGAGGACGATCGTCTGCCCGTGCTCGCGGTTCGCCCGGCGGAAGAGCGCAAGGATCTCCGCCGATCGCTCGGAGTCGAGGTTGCCGGTCGGCTCGTCCGCAAGGACGAGGGACGGCCGGTTCACGAGCGCCCGCGCGATCGCGACCCGCTGTTGCTCGCCCCCGGAGAGCTCCGTCGGGCGATGCCCGCCGCGGCCCTCGAGCCCCACGAGGCCGAGCGCCTCGGTGGCCGCCCGGCGGGCGGCGTCCCCGCTCACGCCGGCGTAGTCGCACGCGAGAAGGATGTTCTCGACGGCCGTGAGCGTCGGCACCAGGTTGAAGTCCTGGAAGACGAAGCCCATCGACCGGGCCCGGATGCGGGTGCGCTGACCGTCGCCCAGGGTGACCATGTCGCGGCCGTCGAAGCGAAGCTCGGGGCGCGAGCCGCCGTCGACGTCGGGCGCGTGGAGGAGTCCGAGGAGATGCATGAGCGTGCTCTTGCCCGAGCCCGAGGGGCCCATGATCGCGACCATCTCGCCGCGGTCGATGCGGATGTCCACGCCGCGCAGCGCTTCGACGCGCGTCCGGCGTCCCATCCGGTAGGTCTTTCGCAGGCCGCGGCCCTCGAGGAGCGGCGTCGTCGTCATCGTGTGTCCTCCGGTCGTGTGGTCGGGCGGAAAGGCAGGTGTGTGTCGCCGGGTCTGCGGGTCCACGGCTGTCACTCGTACCGGAGGGCGGCGACGGGGTCGAGCCGGGCCGCGTGCAGGGCCGGGACGAGGCCGGCGAGCGCGCCGAGGACCGTCGAGAAGCCGACGGCCGTGAAGGCGGTCCACGTCGTGAGCTGGAAGAGGATCGTGCCCGAGCTGCGGCCGGCCTCGTTCGCGAACGTGACGAGGAACGCACCGAGCGCGAGCCCGACCGCGCCCCCGATGAGCCCGATGAGCGCCGACTCCGTGACGAGCTCGGCGACGATCCGGCGACGGCTCCCGCCGATCGCCCGCTTGATCCCTATCTCGCGCGTCCGTTCGGCGACGGACATGGCCATCGTGTTGATGACCGACAGGCCGCCGACGACGAGGCTGATGAGGGCGATCCCCACGAGGATCGCGTTGAGGATCGACGTGGCCGAGCCGACCTGGCGGTCGAAGTCCTTCCCGGTCATCACCGCCACGTCCTTCATCGAGGAGCGGATCGTCGCGGCGAGCACTTCGGGGTCGGTCCCCTTCGACGGGTAGACGGTGATCCCCGTGATGACCGTCGCCGGGTCGAGCGCGCCACCGATCATGGGCGGGAGCGAGGCCACGAGCAGGCGCTGGGCGGCCTTGAGGGGGACGCTCGCGGTCGTGTCCGGCGCGGTGAGC
>JAKAJU010000172.1 GCA_021813655.1 Chloroflexota bacterium
TGGACCCTCCATGCCGGTGACTCGATGCAGGCACGCATCTGGAACCCACAGTCGGGTTCGGGTCCCGCGCGGTTCTCGTTCACGATGCCCGCGCCACCCGCGACCGCCCCGGCGATCACCAGCGTGTGCGTCACCTGGTTCTTCCAGGGCGTGGGCACGATCGGTCCAGGCGCGGGCTTCCGGGTCGACGGCGCGGGCTTCGGCACGCATGCTCCCTACGACGGGGTCTCAACGTACTTGCAGATCGCCGACCTCACCGGGGGCTGGGGCGCGGGCTTCCAGGACGCGGGTGGCCAGGACGCCGTCCACGTGCACGTGACGACCTGGAACGACAACGCGATTCTCCTCTACCTGACCGGTGCCTATGGTCAGAACGGCTGGATCGTCCACCCTTGGGACCGGATGCAAGCACGGGAGTGGAACCCACAGACCGGGACAGGACCCGCGACGTTCGACTTCACGATGCCGGATTACGCGACGTGTCCACAGTGATCAGATGGTGGCGGTCATGTCCGCGGTGACGTAGCGACATCCGGCGTCGGAACTCCAGGGGCGACCGCGGTGGCCGAGAGCTTGGGCAGCTCGGCCGAGGCGGCCCGCTCCGCACGGGTCTGAGGTTCGAGCGAGGGAGCTCGCGCCGCCCGCCCAGGTGTCCGCCAACGCCCGCGAGGTCGGTCGGCACGACGCGGGTCATGGTGTGGGCTTCGGAAACCATCGCAACCCGCGAACCCGCCGACTCGAGCCCGCGGCACTGCTGACGTCAACCGCGTCGCCGGATCGCGCCTCAACGCCGGCAAACCCGTTCCACGTCAGCCGATGTCGCGCACTCGAGAGGAGACGGTGAGGTCGCCCGGCACTAGCACTTCGAGTAGCACGCCCCGCGGATGCCGGACTCCGGCCCAGTAGGATCGAGCTGACTGTTCCGCGGTCGCCGGAAGGGCACGGACCGCACTGAACCATCGCATGTCGGCCACAAACACTCGTTCGGCGCCGGAGGTCACCTCGTAGATGTGCCCGAGGCGGCCGAATTCCACCGCGAAGCCGACAGCGTCCTCCTCGGAGAGGCAGGCGAAACAGCACTGCGCCCGGGCCGGACAGTCCGCGAACTCGCGCGACCGCACGGCCTCAAGTACGGCCTCAGTCGTGCGCTGATCGTTCCCGGGTTCCGCCTGGCCGAGACGCGCCAGCCATCGGCCGGGCAGCCGGCGCTCCCCCGGACCGAGATCCTGCCCCGTCACTAGGTAGAGGCGCCGCGGCGTTTCCTGCCACAGCAACGTCCGATCCACCTTCCTCAGCTGTCGAGATGCCCTCCTGTGGTCTGTCACAAGATCCGGCGTGGTGTTGGCCCGCGCCCGGGCTCTGCCGCGGGCCCGCCGGGCGCTGAGGCGGCTACCGGGCGAAGCGCCGCTGACGCAGCACGTCAACGAATGCCAAGCTTCCGTCCGAGTCCCGGAACCGCCAGAACGTCCAGCCGTTCGTCGGCGGGTACTCACGTCCGGGTGGTGCGCCAACGATAGACTTCCGGGCCATGCCGCCAGCGATCGAGAGGGAGTCGTACGTCACACCGTTCCAGGCCACCCTGCCGTCCGCCTCGATGCGAGCAGTGAGCTTCTGGCCCTTGTACGTCGTCTCGATGTCGAGCGGCAGCGCGACGATGCCTGACGAGATCAGATCCTTGAGTGTCACGTGGCGCCAAGGGGTCTTGTCCGGGGCCGCCGGTTGATCGATCACGACCGTCGCCGCGCCGACCGCCGGCGGCGCCGGGGCCTTCTGAGCAGCGGGCGTCACCAGGACCGATGGAGCGCCCTGGTAGACGAGCGAGACGGTCGCGCGGCCGAGGCTTTGGCGCACATCGGTCAGGGACAGCGCGGGAACGCGCTTGTGGATCAGGTGGAGGAAGTCCGTCGGTGGTTCGATCCCCACCAGGCTCTCGATGGCGTGTCTGACCTGACGATCAACGAAGTACTGGCGCCACAGGTCATCGATGATCGTGCCCTGAAGCTGGGCCTTGGACAGGAGCATGAGGGTGCTCTGGCTGTCCGGCTGGTCGGAGGCAATGACGACGCGCTTGAAGAGCTTCTGGGAGATCGGTACCGGAGCGTGCGCGTTGTAGACGCGGTACTCGTTCCCGTCCGTCAGGACGATCCACTCGACGACGCCGGCGACTCCCGCGTAGCCCATGACCTGACCGGCCCAGTGGTCAAGGTTCTCTCCGAGAGCCTTCGCCTCGACGAAGAGTCGCAGGTTCCCGTGCACGAAGAGAGCGTAGTCGACGGGGTTGTCGCCCTTCCTGAGTTTGTACTCGCAACGCACCTCGTCGAGGTCTTCAACGTCCCAGCCGAGGGCACGTAGCACCGGCTCGATCAGGGCGTGCTTCGTGTTCTCCTCGCCGATCGCCTGCCCTTGGTGCTTCGCGATCCGCTCCCGAACCTGAGCAAGAGCCACCGCGACGTCGTTCATCGGTGCCTACACCTCCCGAGCGGAGTGTAGGTGGCTGGGCTCACGCGAAGAAGGCCGGCAACGAACACCCGGATCACGATCGGAACATGGTGTCCGCGCGGCCCGGGGCACCGCCGCGTCGAACCGCAAGGCGGCGTCCGGACGAGGGATGGGCGTCAGTGGCCGCCGCGGCGACGTTCAGCGACCGCCCGAATGAGGGTCCGAGGCCGCGGTCACGCGAGCTGAGCCGACTTCGTCAGGACCTCACGGACCGCGAAGTAGGCGGGTTTCGAGTGCGCCGGGTCGGTGAACAGCGCCAGGACTGACCGGGTGAGTGCCCGTGCCTTCGTCCGTGAGGGTCCAGAACGAGATCCTCTGGACGCCCGCGTACGAGCGGCGGACTGTCAACTAAAGAGCCACGACCATTCCTTGCCGGCAACGAAGCGGGTGAATCCGCCTGTCTCGACGTGCGTCTCGCCAATCGGGATCCGAGCATTGGTAAGTCTGTCCACTATCGGTGCGGCGTCTGACCCCGCGACGACCTGGACGCGACAGCCGGGCATGAGGGCGTCGGCCATCAGACGGAGGAACGGCTCGTCCGCGGCACGCCACCCGATGAGCAGTAGCCGCGTGGCCTTGGCCAAGCTGAGCCTGACCTCGGCGACGTGGGCCTGCGGACATTCGAAGGCGGACTTAGAGGCCAGCGGAATGGCTAGCGCCGGGAACGCCCAACGGCCATCGCCGGTCGTCGGCTCGGCGTTGGCCACCAAGGCGAAGTCGTCGCGTGAGAACTCCAATTGGTCAACGAGCCGGATCATCTCGTTCTTGCGCCAATCGCGGTCCCCTCTGTCAGGCCCGGGGCCCGCGACCGGGTGTGCCCACGTGACGGAGCCGTGAACCTTGATCAGGGACGTGCCTCGCCAGCCAAGGTAGCTGCCGATGTCCCTGAACTCCCAACCGAGCTGTTGCGTGCAGGCCTGCTCGAGGATCGTGTCGTAGTTGAAGGTGACGTATGTGACACTCTCGCCCGTGGTCACGCGCCACTCCTCGATTGCATCGACCAGGTCCGCGTAGTTGGTGAGCCCGTTGCCAGCCTGTGGCCACAGGCTGCACTCCGTCAGCATGTCCTGCAGGTAGAACCTGACCGCGGCGAGTTGCTGCCGCAGGCGTGGGGAACTCATCGACCGTTCGTTGTGGAGCTCGAGAGCCGTCTCGACAGGCACGCCTCGACCCACAGCGCGCCGGACGTCCGACATGAGCGCGGCCGCGACCCCGTACCGGCCGACCGTGTCGCCGAAGACGGCCCGATTGCCGAAGAGATCGTCGGCGAGCGGTGGTTGTCGCTGCAGCTGCCACTCGTTCAAGCCCGGCCGCAGATTCGCCCGGTCGACCGAGTCGTATGAGGCGCCGGCACCGAAGACAACCACCAACACGGCCAGCCTCCATTGACGGTATCCTCGCGGTCGGTCCGCCTCAGCTTCTGCTCGGCCACGTCTGTACCTGGCGTCGCGAGGCACCTGCCCGGCGCGGAGTCGTCCGCGCCTGCAGCTTCGCCCCGAGCGGCCTGACCCGTGAGGCGCGCACACGGGGGAGACGCCAGCCGGGCGCGGAGGGCGCCACGAGCCTTCCGGCTAGCCTGACGCCCGACACACGTGTGCCGATCTACCGGCCGGGCGCGGCCTCCGCGTGCCGGCGACGCGCGTCAGGTCTTGTCGACCACCTCCGCTGTCGGTGCGTCGCGCTTGACGACGGCAATCGCGCTGTAGCAGCTGGCCTTGTCGCGCATGAGCTCGGACGACGCCATGATCTCGTGGTTCGCGCCGCGGATGCGCCACATGAACTGTCCGGTCGCGCTGCGGACGATCTCGAAGTACATCGATTGCCCCCTGGCTAGTCGCCGGCTGGGGTCGCCTGCCCCGACTCGCCAGCTCCCCGCGAGCCTACGCCCCGCCCCTGACGCATGGCAACACGGCGAGGCAATCCCTGCCAGCGTTCGGCGAGATCTGGACCCCTGGCATCGGCCACATCCGAGCCTGCAGTCTCGGCGGCCACGATTTCCAGTTCGTGTTGCTAACCGGTCGCTCCTGAGTGAGGTATGTGGGTGACCACACCCCCTTCAGGAGACAGCCGATGAACCCCCAGCTCCTCCCTGCCCCCGCCCGCGACGACGTCCCGGCCTGGCAGCGGACGGTCGTCGCCTTCCTCGCCGAGAAGGAGCGGCGCTCGGGGTCCCGGCGGACCGTCGAGAGCTACGCCCGGATGCTCTGGCCATTCCTCGACCGGGTTGGCTCGCCCGAGCAGGTGGTACCAGCCCATGTCCTCGCCTGGGCCTACGGCATCGGCGCCTCAGGTCGCGAGCCCTCGTCGGCGACGGTCGGTGCCCGGATCGCGTGTCTGTCCTCCTACTACCGGTTCCTCATCCGCATGAACGTCACGACGGCGAACCCGTGCGACGCCCTCGAGCGCCCCCGGAGCGTGCAATCCGTCGCGCGGGGTCTCACCGCCGACGAGGTCCGCCGCCTCCTCGCGGTCGTCCCCGACACGGTGGCCGGCCGTCGGGATCGGGCGCTCCTGCTCACGTTCGTCCTCACCGGCAGGCGGCGGGCCGAGGTGATCGGCCTCACCGCCGGGGACATCAGCATCGAGGGTGAGACCGCGTTCTACACGTATCGCGGCAAGGGCGGCAAGATCGGGCGGCGGGAGCTCCCCCGCCCCGCCTACGCGGCCCTGTGTGCCACGCTCGCCGACGCCGGGCTGTCGCTGGCCGACATGGACCCCGCCGCCTCGCTCTGGCAGGCAGCGGCCGGGACGCGGGGCGTGACGAGCTCGACGTTCTACGCGCGGTTCCGCCGGTACCTCCGAGCCGCCGGGCTCGCGCCCTCCGGGCTGCACATCCTCCGCCACACGGCGGCGAAGCTCCGCCGCGACGCCGGGGCATCGATCGAGGCCGTGTCCGCGTTCCTCGACCACTCCAGCCTCGCCGTTACCTCGGTCTACCTCCGGCGGCTCGAGGGCGAGGCCGATCGGACGTGGCCCGAGGTCGCGATCGCGATCGGGCTGTGAGGGCGCGCCGCGCCGGACCGCCGTCCGCGCATCGACGTCACGAAGGGACCGACATGGGCCATCCGGATCGGTCGCCGCTCAGCGGCTTCATGGCATCCCGCGACTACGCCTGCCCGACCTCGTCAGTCTGCCGCCGGGCATGCACCCACCGGCGCCGTCGCGCACGACTCGCGCACCGCGGGCTGCAGAACCGCTGGCGCGGGTCCGACACGAGGAAGAACCGGCCGTCATCCTCGCACTCCGCGAGCGGGTAGCGGGTGGTCACGAGCAGAGCGGCCGCGTGGTAGGCATGCCCGACGAGGTCCGGTGCCTCGACCGCGAGTCGATAGCGGGCCGGAGGGCCTGCGCCACCGTCCTCCCCCACGTCCCAGTCGACCTCCGCCTCGACGCGCTCCTGGCATCCCTCGAGGCCGCTGCTGAGCATCCACGCGACGAGGATCGACATCTGAGCGAGCAACTCGTCGTCGTTCGCGGCCCGCGCGGCGAAGAGCGGCCGAACGGCCGGTTCGAACCCGTCCCGCAGGGCGCGCAGGGCATCGGCGTCGCCGGCGACCGCAGCCTGCAGCGTGCTCGCGAGCCGCAGCGTCGCCGAGAGGTGCGTCGCGGTCTGTTCCCAGTCGGCCCAGGGCTCGCGCAGATCGCCACCGGGCTCGCTGTGCCGGAGTAGGCCGTACCGGCGGACGAACTCCACGGCATCGGTCGGTGTCCGCACCGCGGCGAGGTCGAAGACAAGGTCGCGCTCGGTGATCGGGAAGTACTCCTCGATCCCGAGGGGATCGAGCTCGATCCAACCCTTCGCGTAGCGCGCCTTGGGGCCGCGGATCCAGGGCCTCGTCGCCGTCCGGACGTATCGCGCGTAGAGAGGGGCTTGAGAGATCACGTCATCCACACGGTAGCACGCACCATCTGTCAGAGCAAGCACACGGTAGATGCCACATCTACCGTGTATTATACCTCCGAACAGCGTCCCTGTCGGCGGGGGCAACGTGGAGTCGGAGATCGCTGCGGTGAGAGTCACGCTCACGGAACGGACGTGGTGCGGTGACGCCGCGCCCGAGGCACCGACAGGGCTCGGACTTGGATGCGCCGACGCGGACAGCGCCGGTCGCTCGCCAGTCGCCGAGGAACGATCCGGATGAGCGCGCGCGGCGTCCGTCGCCTGAGGACCGTGAGTGTGGGCGACAGGACGCAAGTGGAAGGGCACCGCGTACTCGCGGGCGGTGCATGGGACGTATCGTCGGGGATGGTGCCGGCGGAATCGACATCGGACCCGCTCGTGACGGCCCTCGCCCAGCTCGTTCGCGACCGGTGGGCCGCCGAGCGCGGCGACGGCGAGAAGCTGGTTGCCTCGGCACGCGTTCCGAGCAACATGGTGACCATGGTCCGACAGCGCTCGAACGTCGATCGGACCTCAGCGTGAGCCTTCCGGGGCGACCCGACGACCTCGTCGGCCTGCGGTCTGCGCGCTGGGTCCGCGAAAGCTCGGGCCGCCAGCTCGACAAGTACGGCCCGGCGGCCCAGCGCGCCATGCAGGACCGCTCGATCGCGGAGTTCGGACTCATCGACACGGGCCTCGCGTGGATGGTCGCGAAGTCCGGCTGGTCCGGCCGTGACTCGATGCGCGAGCCGCCGGCCACGACCACGCCCGAGTTCCGGGCGATGCTGGCGGCCGCGAAACACGGCGAATACGACGTCCTGCTCGTCGGCTACTCGAGCCGCTTCATCCGTGATACCCGCCTGGCGCTCCACTATCGCCACTTCTTCCACTCGTGCGGGGTGGTGCTCTGGATCTGCGACGACGCGATCCTCTCCTCCAACGATGCCGACTTCGAGCGCTTCATCGACAAGATGAAGGGGGCCGAGATCTACTCGCGCGACCACTCACGCAACGTCCGGTCCGGCTACGCTGCGAAGAGAGAGCGTGACCACGATCCCGGCGGCCACGCCGGGTTCGGCTTCCGACGCAACGCCGCGAAGATCCTCGAGCCCGACCCGGCTGCCGTGCCGGTCGTCGGGGAGGTCGTGGGGCTCGCGGCCGCGGGCGCGACCGACAGGGCGATCGCCGCGACGACCGGTCTCGGCCTCTACGTCGTGCGCGGCATCCTGACGTCCCCGCTGTACATCGGTCGGCTGCGCGACGGGACGCGGGCGAACTGGCCGCCGCTCGTCGACCCGCACACGTGGGATCGGGCCCAGGAGGTGCGGGCGCGGCGGGCGACCACAGCCGGGCGTCCAGCGGCACCGCACCGCAGCTACGCCCTCTCGATGCTCCACTGCGCGGCCTGCGGCCACCGGCTCATCGGCGACACCGGCTACTACCGCCACCGGGACGTGTGCGCCGACTTCGCGGCCGCGACGCCGGATCGGCCAGCGGGCTGGCACGGCCGCCGCGATGGCAAAGGCTACCGGCGCGAGCTCTACGAGACCGCGGTAGCCAGGCTGCTCGAGCATGTGTCCATTGGCGCCGAGACGCTCACGCGGGTCGTCGGGCTCGTGACGGCCCCGCCCGCGTCTCCCGACCGCCTCTGTCTCGCACGGATCGAGCGTGAACGAGTCACGGCGATGGCGCAGTACATGCGGGACCGTGACAGCAGCGCCCTCGACCGGACGATGGCTCGCCTCGACCGGGAGGAAGCAGAGGCGCGTCGACCGCACGAGGCCGATGGTGTCCCGGCGGACGTGGCCGTGGGCTTCCTGCGCGAACTCGCGGTGACGTGGCAGAAGACCGGGGGCGGACCGGGAAGGCGAATGCTCGCGGAGGCGCTGTTTGCCCGCATCGATGCGAGGGGCTTCAGGGACGCAACAGTCCGCCTCACCGATACCGCGATCGCCCACGGCTTCGGGGCCGTGATCCCAGAGCGGCTCGATCTCACTGTTGGCTATGGTCGGGGCGAGAGGATTTGAACCTCCGACCTCATCGTCCCGAACGATGCGCGCTACCAAGCTGCGCCACGCCCCGACCGAGGTGCCCTGAGGCGACGGGATGATACCACCTGCCGACGGGACGGCCACGAGCCGCAGGTCGCGCGCGGCGGTGCGACGTCCGAGGAGGCGGTGCGCGGGCCGGATCAGCCGGCCCGCAGGTTCGTCTCGTCAGCCCGCGGCCTTGCTCGGTCAGTCGAGCACCTCACGGACCTTGTTGCCGAGCGCCTCCGCGGTGAAGGGCTTGTCGAGGAAAGCGACGTCCCCGTCGGGGAGCCACGTCGGGTCCGGCGGACCCGTCCGCCGCCGCGGCCGCTGCACTACGATGGCCACATGACCGATGAGATCGCGATCGCCGCGGCCACCACGGACCCCGCCGCAGCACGTCGCGCGGACCTCGCGGCGCTCGCGAGCGAGGCGTGGGACGTCGTCGTCGTGGGCGGCGGCGTCACCGGGGCGGGGATCCTGCTCGACGCCGTCTCGCGCGGGCTTCGCGCGGCGCTCGTCGAGCAGAGCGACATCGCGGCGGGGACCTCCAGCCGGTCCTCCCGCCTCATCCACGGCGGTCTTCGATACCTCGAGCAGTTCCACGTGGGACTCGTCCGCGAGGCCCTGTCGGAGCGTGCCCGCCTGCTCGACCTCGCGCCGCACCTCGTCTCGCTCCGGCCGTTCGTCTTCCCCCTCTACGGACCGCCGTTCGCCACGCGGGCGTTCTATGGCGCGGGCATCGGCTTCTACGACGCCCTCGGGTCGGCGCGGAAGGGCGGCGTGTCGCGCCACCTCGGCGTGCGGGCGACGCTCGAGCTCGCGCCGCCGCTCCGCCGCGAGGGGCTCCGCGGGTCGATCGTGTACCACGACGGCGCGGAGGACGACGCGCGCTATGTGCTCGCCGTCGCCCGCACGGCCGCGGGCCTGGGCGGCCTTCCGGTGACGCGCGTCCGCGCGGACGGCCTCGTCCTCGAAGGTGGCCGCGCGACCGGCATCGTCGCGCACGACCTCGTCGGCGGCGACGACCTGCGGGTCCGTGCTCGCCACGTGATCGACGCCACCGGGGTCTGGGCCGCGCGCCCGGAGAGCCCGTTCGGGGGTGCCCGGATGATCCCGAGCCTCGGGTCCCACATCCTGGTACCGCGCGAGCGGATCCCCGTCAAGCACGGGATGACCCTGCGGATCCCCGGCAAGGTGGCGTTCCTCGTGCCGTGGCCCGAGTTCTGGGTGATCGGGACGACCGACGCCCCGTACGACGGGAAGCCGGACCACCCGTCGGCGAGCCGCGCCGAGGTGGATCGGCTCGTCGAGATCGTCAACGCGGCCCTCGCGGTCGACCTCACGGTGGATGACATCGTCGGGACGTACGCCGGCCTCCGCCCGCTCGTCGGCGATGCCGAGGGCGGCGGGACGGTCAAGGTCTCGCGGGAGCACCGGGTGAGCATCGACAGGACCGGCCTCGTCCGGATCGGCGGCGGCAAGTACACGACGTACCGGCTCATGGCCCGCGACGCGGTCGATGCCGCGCTCGGATCGGACGCGGCGCGACGGCCGTCGGCGACGGCGGACCTCCCACTCGTCGGGGCAGCGTCGCGGGCTGTCCTCTCCGGGCTCGCGGACCGGATCGCGCAGGACGCCGGGCTCACGGCGGACCAGGCCACGCGTCTCACGCGGCGTCACGGGACGGAGGCGATGGCGGTCGTCGAGCTCGGCCGGCGGCGGGACCTCCTGCGGCCGCTCGTGCCCGGCCGGCCCTTCCTCGAGGCCGAGGTGGTCTGGGCCGCGCACCGCGAGATGGCGCTCTCCCTGGACGACGTCCTCGCCCGCCGTTTCCGCCTTGCCATGGAGCTGCGGGACCGCGGCGCGTCGATCGCGCCGCGCGTGGCGGACCTGCTCGGCGCGGAGCTCGGGTGGGACGCAGCCCGCCGTGCGCGCGAGATCGCCGCGTACCTCGACAACGCCCGACGCGAGTACGCGGTGCCCGGCGTTGAGGCCAGCGTGGCGGCGGAGCCGGCGGCCGCGCCGGCAGCCGCGGACCCGGGGGCGCCGACCTTCTCGGAGGCCTGACGGTGGCGCGGACGCACGTCCTCGCGCTCGACCAGGGGACGACGTCGTCGCGGGCGATCGTCTTCGACCGTGACGGGATGCCGTTCGGCTCCGCGCAGCACGAGTTCCCGCAGGCCTACCCATCCCCCGGGCACGTCACGCACGACCCGGAGGCGATCTGGTCCTCGCAGCTGCGCTCGGCCCGCGAGGCGATCGCCGCCTCCGGGATCCACGCGCCCGACCTCGCGGCGATCGGGATCACGAACCAGCGCGAGACAGTGGTCGTCTGGGAGCGCGCGACCGGCCGCCCCGTCGCCGACGCGATCGTGTGGCAGAGCCGGATCACGGCACCGCACACGGACCGGCTCCGGGCGGAGGGTCACGAACCGCTGTTCCGCGCGCGGACCGGCCTTCCGCTCGACGCCTACTTCAGCGGCCCGAAGATCGCGCACATCCTCGACGCCGAGCCCGGGCTCCGGGCCCGCGCCGAGCGCGGCGAGCTCGCGGCAGGGACGATCGACTCATTCCTCATCTGGCGGCTCACGGGCGGCCGGGTCCACGCCACGGACGTGAGCAACGCGAGCCGGACTCTCCTCTTCGACATCCATCGGCTCGACTGGGACGACGAGCTCTGCAAGATCGTCGGGGTCCCGCGTGCGCTCCTTCCCGACGTCCGGCCGACCTCGGGCGTGTTCGGCGAGACAGAGCCATCGCTCCTCGGCGCGGCCGTGCCGATCGCGGCGGCCGTCGGCGACCAGCAGGGCGCGCTCTTCGGCCAGGGCTGCCTCGCCGCAGGGCGGGCCAAGAACACGTACGGGACCGGGGCGTTCCTCCTCCTCAACACGGGCGGGGCGCCCATCGCATCGGAGCACGGCCTCCTCTCCACCGTCGCGTGGCAGCTCGGCCCCGGTGGGCCCGTCTCGTACGCCCTCGAAGGCGCCGTCTTCGTCGCGGGCGCGGCTGTCCAGTGGTTCCGCGACGGCCTGCGCGCGATCGACCGCGCGGGGGACATCGAGGCGCTCGCGGAGGAGGTCGAGGACACCCAGGGCGTGTACCTCGTTCCCGCGTTCGTCGGCCTCGGTGCGCCGTACTGGGACGCCGCGGCCCGCGGGACCATCGTCGGCCTCACGCGCGGGACCACGATCGCCCACCTCGCACGGGCCACGATCGACTCGATCGCCTACCAGGTCTTCGACGTCCTCGAGGCGATGGAGGCCGACGCCGGCACGCGCCTGGACGTGGTGCGCGTCGACGGCGGGGCCGCGGTGAACGACCGCCTCCTCCAGCTCCAGGCCGATCTCGTCGGCGTCCCCGTCGAGCGGCCGGTCGTGACCGAGACGACGGCGCTCGGTGCCGCGCTCCTCGCGGGGATCGCGACGGGCGTCTGGAAGGACGCGGACGCGGCGACGTCCACCTGGCGCCTCGACGAGCGGTTCGAGCCGCGGATGCCGGCCGAGGAACGGGCCCGACGGATGGCCGGCTGGCGCCGGGCCGTCGAGCGGTCACGAGGCTGGGCGGCGGACGACTGACGCTCCGCGGACGCCGGGACCCCTACCCCTTGGTGGAGCCCAGCGAGAGGCCCGAGATGAACTGGCGCTGCGCCGCGAAGAAGACGATGAGCGTCGGGATCGCGACGATCACCGACCCGGCGGCGATGAGGTTGTTGTCCACGAAGAACTGACCCTTGAGGTTGTTCAGCGCGGACGTGATCGGCAGCTTGGACCCGGTGCGCATGAGCAGCAGCGCCCAGAAGAAGTCGTTGTAGATCCAGGTGAACTCGAGCACGGCGAGCGCGGCGAGCGGAGGCCGCACGAGCGGCATGATCACCTTCCAGTAGATCTGGAAGGTGTGTGCGCCGTCCACCACCGCCGCCTCGGTCAGCTCCTTCGGGAGCGTCTTCATGTAGTTCGCGAGCACGAAGGTGCAGAAGCCGAGCTGGAAGGCGACGTGGATGAGGATGATCCCCACGTACTGGTCGTAGAGGAGCCCGTTGTCGCTCAGGGGCTTCGGGAACGGCAGGATCAGGTACATGCGGAAGAGCGGCGTGATGATGACCTGGGGCGGCAGCAGGTTCCCGGCGGTGAAGAGCATCAGCATCGCCAGGTTGAACCGCCACGAGAACCGGGCGAGCGTGAACGCCGCCATCGAGGCGAGCAGCAGGGTGAGGATCACCGCCGGCACGACGATGATGATCGTGTTCACGAAGTACCGGATCAGCTCGGCGTCGTTCCAGGCCCTGACGTAGTTGTCGAAGTTCAGGACGCCCGTGAACGAGACGTACCCATGGGTCGCGGTGTCCGAGTAGGGCCGGAGCGACGTGTAGAGCGCCCAGACGAGCGGGAGGAGCCAGACCAGCGCCGCCGCCAGGAGGAACGCGTGCAGCGCGACCCGGCGCCACCGGATCCCCTTCCTGTTCAGCGGGACGCCTCCCGGCATCGTCGCCGCGCTCATTCGCCGATCCCCTTCTGGCTGCGCGTGAGGTAGAGGACGATCGGCCCGACCGAGATCGTGAGGAGCACGACCGCGATCGCGGACCCGAACCCGACGCGGCTCGCCTCGCCGATGATGTTGTTCGTCACGAGGACGGAGAGCAGCTCCAGGCCGTTGAGCCCCTTGTTGATGATGAAGACGAGGTCGAACGCGCGGAGCGACTCGATGAGGGTGATGACGAGGATCACGATGTTGATCGGTGCCATCACCGGGAAGACGACGCGGAAGAAGGTCTGGACCTCGTTCGCGCCGTCCACCTTGGCCGCCTCGCGCAGGGTCGGGTCCACCCCCTTCAGGCCGGCCAGGTACAGGATCATGATGTAGCCGATGTGGCGCCAGCTCGCGAAGACGAGCACGGCCCACAGGTTCAGGCTCTTGTTCCCCAGCCAGTCGATGAGCTGCTGGCCGTTCTGGCCGGTGGTGCCGAGCAGGTTGTTGATCAAGCCCTGCTCCGGCGCGTAGAAGAGCTGGGCGATGAAGCCGACGATCGCCAGGGAGAGCACGACCGGGAGGTAGAGCGCGCTCTGGTAGAAGCGCGTGCCCCGCAGGTCCTTGTCCAGCAGCACCGCGAAGAGCATCCCGATAGGCGTGGCGATGAGGAGGAAGACGCCGAGCCAGATGAGGTTGTGCTGGACGGCCGGCCAGAACGGCTGGTAGATGCTGACGAGGTCCGAGTAGTTCTTCAGCCCGACGACCTTGATCCTGTCGAGCCCGCCGATCCCGTTCCACGACGTGAACGAGAGGAGGACCGAGAGGATCGTGGGGACCCAGACGAAGAAGATGTGGATGAAGGCCGGGATCCCCGCCATGAGGGCGAGGATGACCATGTCGCGCCGCGACAGGAGGAGGGGGCCCCGGCCCTTCCTGCCTGGCGTCACGAGGTCCGTCGCGGTCCCCCCGGTCACCGGGAGCGGGGGGACCTTGACGGACATCTCGGCGACGCGGTCGGTCACCCGAGGATCCTAACCGACGCCTGTCAGCCTGGGATCACAGCGGCGGGAGCGAGTCCCAGAAGGCCTGGATCTTGCCAAGGTAGGCGTCCAGGTCCTGGGTCGGGTTCCCGAGGAAGTCCTGCAGGAAGCCCTGCATCCCGTTCGGGCCGGCGAAGTCCGGCCGCGTGTCGCGGTCGAGGAACTGGGCGATCCTGTTCGACCCGGCGAGGATCGTCTGCATCTGCTTCTGGAAGTCCGTGTAGCCGCTCGTGTCGGCGTTCTTGTTCGCGGCGACGTTGTTGGGGTTGCTCTTGAGGAAGGTGAGCTCGGCCTCCGGGGACGCGAGGCACACGAGGAGCGCCGTATCAGCCGCTGGGTTCGCATGCGTCTTGCTCAGCATGAGCCCGTCGATCGGGGCGTCGATCCCCATCTCGGCGTCCCACTCGTTCCCGAAGACCGGGAAGGGGAAGAACGCGAGGTCGTCGTGGATGGCCGGGTCGGGCGCCTGCTCACCGGCGAAGGTGCCGAGGAAATACATCCCGGCCTTCTTCGTGATCATGGCCTGCGCCGCGTCCTGCCACGTCCGGCCGAGGGCGCCTTCCTGGAAGTACGGCAGGAGCTCCGCCCACTTCTGGAAGACGGCCTTCACCCGCGGATCGGTCCACTTCTCCTTGCCGGCCATGAGCCCGACGTGGAAGTCGTAGCCGTTCATCCGCATGTTCAGGATGTCGAACGTGCCCATGGCCGGCCACCCGTCCTTGTCGCCGAACGCGAGCGGGACGAGGCCGTCCGCCTTCATCTTCTTGGCCAGGGCGATGAACTCGTCCAGGGTCTTCGGGATCGCGTAGCCCTTGTCCTGGAAGAGGCTCTTCCGGTAGATCACGACCCACGGGTAGTTGTACATCGGGAGGAAGTACTGGTTCCCGTCCGACGCCGTGGATGCGGTCTTGTACGCGTCGGAGAACTGGTCGCCGACCTTCGCCCAGACGTCGTTCATGTTCGTCGCGAGGCCCTGGTCCGCGAAGAACTTCATCCGGTAGCCGGCGAACCACGTGAAGATGTCGTCCGGCGTGCCCTGAAGGTACGAGTTGAGCGCATCCTGGAACGCGCCGTGCTCGACCGTGTTGATCGTGGTCTTCACGCCGGTCTGCTGCGTGCAGTAGTCCATCATGGCCTGGAACGCGGCCTTCGGGACGGCGTCGGAGAAGGCGGAGCCGATCGTGGTTGCGCCCCCCTGCGCGGGCGCGGACGCGGACGGCGCCTCGGTCGCCGGTGCCTGCGTCGCGGGGGCCTGCGTCGCTGCCGGAGCCTGGGTCGCCGGCGCGACGGACGGCGCCGGAGTCGCCGAGCTCGAGCACGCAGCGACCACGAGCGCGACCGCGACGAGCGCTCCCAGGCGCCTTCCCGGCCCGGGGATCGACATGGACATGAGACCCTCCTCTGATCAGTCGGGCTTCCAACAGAAACCGACATGAAGGAGTCGATTGTCGGGGCCTCGCTCGGGCAATGTCAAGCCCCGAACGCACTTTCGCACGCGTATGGACGTTGACCTGAGTTGTAATCTGTCGCAATCTGTAGGTGTAGCCTGTGCAGGGCCGGACACGCGGCCGACCCGCGAACAGGCGCAGGCGCAGCAACGCGAGAAGGGGCGGAGGAGTGCTCGCGAGACAACGGCAGGCCTACATCCTCGACCGGCTCGCCGAGGAGGGCGCAGTGAGGGTCGCCGACCTCGTGCGGGAGCTGGGCGTCTCCGACATGACGGTCCGACGCGACCTCGAGGCGCTCGACGACCTCGGCCTGCTCGAGAAGGTCCACGGCGGTGCGACGACGGCGTCCGACCGCTCCCTCTTCGAGCCGGGCTTCGCCGTCAAGTCGACGCTGCAGGAGCAGGAGAAGGTCGCGATCGCGACCGCGGCGGCGCGCCTCGTGGAGCCGGGGAGCGCGATCGCGCTCTCCGCCGGCACGACGACGCACGTGCTCGCGCGTCGTCTGACGGAGGTCCCGGGCCTGACGGTCGTGACGAACTCCGTCCCGGTCGCGGACGTCATGTACCGCGGGGGGAGGCACGACCAGACGATCATCCTCACCGGAGGCGTCCGCACGCCGTCCGACGCGCTGGTGGGCCCGTTCGCCGTGGCGGCGATCCGCACGGTCCACCTCGACCTCGTGTTCATGGGCGTCCACGGGATGGAGGCGCGCACGGGGTTCACGACGCCGAACATCCTCGAGGCGGAGACCGACCGCGCCCTCGTCGAGGCGGGTCGCCGGCTCATCGTGGTCGCCGACCACACGAAGTGGGGGGTCGTCGGCATCAGCTCGTTCGCGCGGCTCGACCAGGCCGACGTCCTCGTAACCGACGCCGGCCTCGCACCGGAGGCGAGGTCGGAGCTCGCCTCTCATGTGCGCGAGCTCGTGGTCGTCGACCCGACCGGAGCCTCGGTCGAGGACGTGGCGTGAGGCTCGATCCGTCCCGATCGATCCCCTCGGATCCGCATCGACGGTTCAACCCGCTCACAGGGGAGTGGGTCCTCGTGTCGGCCGGCAGGCGCCAACGCCCGTGGCTCGGGCGCGCCGAGGCCACCGCTGGCCGCTCCCGACCCGAGTTCGACCCTGGCTGCTACCTCTGCCCGGGCAACGCCCGCGCGAACGGCGCGGTCAACCCGGCGTACGACGCCACCTTCGTCTTCGACAACGACTTCGCCGCGCTGCACCCGTCGACGGACCAGTGGTCGATCGACGACGGGCTTCTCCGGGCCGCGTCCGAGCGTGGCACGTGCCGCGTCATCTGCTTCTCGCCGCGACACGACCTGGATCTCGGCCACATGGATCCGGCGGACGCCCGGCGCGTCGTCGACGTGTGGGCCACGCAGAGCGACGAGCTCGGCCGCGACCACCGCTGGGTGCAGGTGTTCGAGAACCGCGGCGAGCTCATGGGTGCGAGCAACCCGCATCCCCATGGTCAGATCTGGGCGGCCACCTCGATCCCGCGCGAGGGGTCGCGCGAGGACGAGACCCAGCGCCGCCATCTCACCCTGACGGGTCGCCCGCTCCTGCTCGACTACGCACGGCAGGAGAGCGCCGGACCGCGGGTCATCGAGGAGACCGAGGCGTGGCTGGTCGTCGTCCCGTTCTGGGCGACCTGGCCGTTCGAGACGCTCGTCGTCGCCCGGCAGCCGACGCAGCGCCTGTCGGACCTCGACGGACCTCGCCGGGACGACCTCGCGGGACTGCTGACGCGTCTCGTCGCGCGGTACGACGACCTCTTCGGGATCGCGTTCCCCTACTCGATGGGCTGGCACCAGGCGCCGTACGTGCCCGGGCCGGCCGATCACTGGCAGCTCCACGCGCACTTCTTCCCGCCGCTCCTCCGCTCGACCGTGCGGAAGTTCATGGTCGGCTACGAGCTCCTGTCGGAGGCTCAGCGCGACATCTCGGCGGAAGACGCGGCAGAGCGCCTGCGGAGGGCGACCGCTCGACGGTCGCGCGAGCGCGCGACTGCTCCGGCGCCCGAGGGTGCACCGGCCTGACGCCGGCCCGGCGTTCGGCGCGTCCGCGCGTCGGTCGTCCGCGGAGCCCGCCGTCGGGTCGCTGCGGGTCCCGGCCTCACCCGGCCGCCGACTCCGTCGTCCACGTGTGCGCCGGAACGTAGCCGAGCAGGTCGTGCGCGCGGCGGATGGACAGCAGGGTCTCGCGGCCGGCCACCGCGGTGCGCATCGGGACCGCGGGGAAGACCTCCTCCATGAGCGCCGAGCTCGGTCGCGTCATGACGGTGTCCGCGGCCGCCACGATGCAGACCTCCGCGCCGTTCACGTCCGCATCGAGCGCCAGGCGTGCGGCGAGCGCGACATCGCGTGCGTCCACGTAGCCCCACAGGTTCCACGCGCGCACCCGCGGATCGCCCTGCCACGAGGCAAATCGCGCGTAATCGTCCGGCTCCATGATGTTCGAGATCCGGAGCCCCACGAAGGGGATCCCCGACCGTCGGGAGAGCTGCGTCGCGAGCGTCTCCCCGACGAGCTTCGCGAGCGCGTACGACGACTCCGGCCGGGGCGGGGCGGCCTCGTCGACCGGCGCGTAGGGCGGCGGCGTCTCGTCGAAGGGGAGGCCGAGGACGGTCTCGCTCGACGCCCAGACGACCCGGTCCACCTGCTCGGCGACGGCCGCGGCGAAGACGTTGTACGTGGAGAGCGCGTTGATCCGGAACGTCTCGCTCGCGCCTCGCAGCCCGGGGGCCGGGATCGCCGCGAGATGGACGACCGCGTCGGCTCCGGCGACGACCTCGCGCGCCTGGCCGGCGTCCGCGAGATCGGCGAGGACGCACAGTCCGAAATCGCTGCCGTCGTGAACGACGTCGACGTTCGTGACCTCATGGCCGTGGTCCCGCAGGTCACGGACGACCCACCGGCCGGCCTTCCCGCTCCCTCCCGTGACGACGACCCGCATCGCGCTGCCCTCCCGACGCGCGGCGTGGGGCCGCGACGGAGCGAACGGTAGCCGACCGACGCGGAGTGCGTCCCGGGCGGCATCGCGGCGTACGCTGGCACGATGCAGATCGCCGACTTCGAGCTGGAACGCTACTTCGCCCGATGGGAGTTCGCCGTCGAGCACCTCCTCTGCGCCTCGGACGTCGAGGGGTGGGCGATGGCCGACCTTCTCGCGACCGCCGATCCCGAGGCCCGGGCGCTGTGGGACGGCCTTCGGCTCGGGTACACCGAATCGCTCGGCCACCCCCTCCTTCGCGACGAGATCGCCGGCCTCTACGAGACCGTGGACGCGAGCGGCGTCCTCGTGTTCGCGGGCGCCCAGGAGGCGATCTTCGTGCTCGCGCACGCGCTGCTCGCGCCGGGTGACCACGCGATCGTCACGTGGCCCGGCTACCAGTCCCTCTACGAGGTCGCCCGGTCGACCGGCGCGGACGTCACGCTCCATGAGCTGCGCGAGGCCGAGGGCTGGCGCATCTCCGTGGACGCGATCCGACGGGAGATGCGACCGGAGACGCGACTGGTGGTCGTGAACGCGCCGCACAACCCGACGGGCATGCTCCCCATGCACGCGGACTGGCGCGCGCTCACGGAGCTCTGCGCGGAGGCCGGCGTCCACCTGGTCTCCGACGAGGTCTACCGGTACCTCGAGACGGACCCGGCCGATCGCCTGGTCGCGGGGTGCGACGCGCTCGAGCGGGGCGTCTCGGTCGGCGTGATGTCCAAGTCGTTCGCGATGGCCGGCCTGCGGATCGGCTGGATCGCGACGCGGGACCGCGACCTCCTCGCGCGGTGTGCGCGCCTCAAGGACTACACGACGATCTGCTCCTCGGCGCCGTCGGAGATCCTCGCGATCGTGGGGCTGCGGTCGCGGGACGCGGTCATCGAGCGGTCCCGGTCGATCGTCGCGGCCAACGTGGCGCGCTTCGACGCCTTCGTCGCCGGATCCGCGGGCCGGTTCTCCTGGGTCCGACCGCGCGGCGGCTCGATCGCGTTCCCGCGCCTCGTTGCGGACGAGTCGATCGACGACTTCGCGGCCGACCTCGTGGCCCGGGAGGGCGTCCTGCTGCTGCCCGGGTCGATCTTCGGCCACCCGGGGAACCACTTCCGGATCGGATTCGGCCGCGATGGCTTCGCCGAGGGGCTGGAGCGCCTGGCCGCGTTCGCCGAGCGACGGTACGCCTGAGGCCCGACGGCGAGGTCAGGTCGGGCGGTCCTCCGCGAACTCGGTCGTCGCGAAGACCCGGATGCTCGTACCGGGGTGGCGCCAGGCGCTCGCGGGGAGGCCGGCCTTCCGGCACACCGCGTCGAGCGTCTCGCGTGCGTCCCAGCCGAGCGGCGGGCCCACGTTGGGAAGGAGGAGCGCGCGCAGCCCGTCGCGGCTGACGATGACGCCGTGGTGGACGGGGTCGAAGGCGGCGGGATCAGGGAGGTCGACCGCATCGCCGAGCACGTTCACGTCGATGACGAGCGAAGAGACCTCCGCGGGCGCGACCGGGTAGAACCGCGGGTCGCCCACCGCCGCGCCGCGCGCCGCCGTGCGCACGTTCTCCCAGGTGGGCTGCGTGTCGTCGAGGTGCCCGATGCAGCCGCGCAGCTCGCCCTCCCTGTCACGGAGCGTGACGAATGCGGCGCGCGGCGCGCGAAGGCCCGGCGTGATGGCCTCCTCGGGAAGGTCGGGGGCGGGCAGCCTGGCCGCCGCCGCCGCCACGCACGCGCGGGCGAGGTCGAGGAGGAGCGTGCGCTCCTCCGGCGTCAGGTCCGGCGGGGTGCCGACGGTCGGCGCGGACGATGCGGGACGATCCATCGGGGCGAGGGTGGACCGCGCACTCGGTGACCGCCAGTGCGGTTCGGACCGATGTGGCCAGGCGGCAGCCGCGCGATGAGCTCGGCCGAGAACCGCCGGCACCGCGCCGACGTATCACGCCGTACGCACGTGCCGGACGAGACGGCGCCGCGACCGCGAGGGATGACGATGGACACGACCCGCCGAGCCCCCCGACCCACCCCGATCCCGGGCCGGGATCGCCCGAGCCGCGCGCCCGCGGCCGCCGCAGCATTGCTCGCCGTCGCGGCGCTCGTGCTCGTCGCGGTCGCGCCCGCGTCCTCGGCCGTCGTGGACCGCACCTGGCGCGCATCGGTCGGCGCACGCGGCGCCTACGGCTCAGTCACGGTCGTGGCCCTCGCGTCGGGCACCGGGACCGTCACGCTGCGCCTTCGGTCGCTGCCGAAGAGCGCCATGACATCCGTCACGCTCCGGGCGGGCACCTGCGCGAAGCCCGGGAGCGTCGCGGCGGCGCTGGCCGCCATCCGCTCGACGCGCGCTGGGGTCCTCACGCGATCCGTCGCGCTCACGCGCACGGCGACATCGCGGCTGAAGGGCGCCCGGACCGCCATCGTGCAGATCCGGGCGTCCGGTCTGTCCCGTTGCGCATCCCTGGCGCTCGCGTCCTCCGCCACGCCGTCCCCGGCCGCCGGGATCGTGATGGACGCGCGGGACTTCGCGTTCTCGCCAGGGACGCTCACGGCGGCGGCAGGGAAGCCGATCGTCATCTCGTTCCGCAACGACGACGCCGGGGTCCCGCACGGCATGAACGTGGGCACGAGCCGATCGCTCGCGCCGATCGCGGCCTCCGCGGTCATCACGGGGGTCTCACGGACGACCTTCACGATCCCCGCGCTGGCCGACGGGACCTACACGATCTGGTGCCCGATCCACGCCTCGATGTCCGCGACCCTCATCGTGGGCAGCGGCGCCGCCTCGGCGAGCGCGACCCCGACCGCCACGGTCGCTGCCACCGAGACGCCCGAACCGACGATGCCGACCGCACCGCCGCCGCCCCCGACCTACGAGCCGCCGCCGTCGTACTACCCCTACTGAGCCAGCCGGGCCGGCTCCCCTCCCCAGCCGGCCCAGGGAGGCGTCCACGCTCCGGCGGGACCGCCCGACGGTCAGTAGGCCTCCAGGTAGCGGTCGATCTCCCACTGCGTGACCTGCGTCCTGTAGCCGTCCCATTCCGCCCGCTTCGCCTCCACGAAGTGGCTCAGGACGTGCTCGCCGAGGGCTTCGGAGATGACCTTGTCGCGCTCGAGCTCGTCGATCGCCTCCCCGAGCGTGCCCGGGAGCTCCCTGATCCCCTTCTCGGCGACGCGGCTCGCGTCCATCTCGAAGAGGCTCTCCTCGACCGGGTCGGCGAGCTTGAGCCCCCGCTCGACGCCGTCGAGGCCGGCCGCGATCATCACCGCGAAGGCCAGGTAGGTGTTCGACGACGGGTCCGGGCACCGGAGCTCCGCGCGCGTCCCTTCGATGCTCTTGCCGGGCGAGATCATCGGGACCCGGATGAGGGCCGAGCGGTTCGTGCGCCCCCACGTGATGTACGTCGGGGCCTCGTAGCCGGGGACGAGGCGCTTGTACGAGTTCACGGTCGGCGCGAGCACCGCGATCATCCCCTTCGCGTGGGCGAGGATCCCGGCCATGTAGCTGCGCGCCACCTCGGAGAGCCCGTACTTGGCCTTGGGATCGGCGAACGCGTTCCTCTTCGCCTTCATCGACCAGAGGCTCTGGTGCGTGTGCATGCCGGAGCCGTTGATGCCGTAGATGGGCTTGGGCATGAAGGTCGCGTAGAGGCCGTGCTGCTGGGCGATCGCCTTCAGGGCGAACTTGAAGGTCACGGCGTTGTCGGCGGTCGTCAGCGCGTCCGAGTACTCGAAGTCGATCTCGTGCTGGCCGGCGGCGACCTCGTGGTGCGCGGCCTCGACCTTGATCCCGAACGCCTCGAGCGCGTCCACCATGTCCTGGCGGACCTCCTGCGCGAGATCGGTCGAGAAGTCGAAATAGCCGGCGAGATCGTGAGGGAGCGGAGCCACTCGACCCTCCTCGTCGCGGCGGAAGAGGAAGAACTCGAGCTCGGGGCCCATGTTCACGATGTAGCCGAGCTTCCGCGCACGCTCGACCTGGCGGCGGAGGACGTGGCGCGGGTCGCCCACGAACGGCTGGCCGCTCGGCGTGAAGACATCGCAGATCACGCGGGCAGTGCCGCGGCCGTCGGAGGCCGTCTGCCACGGGATCTCGGCGAACGTGCCCATGTCCGGCATGAGGTACTGGTCGGACTCGGCGATGCGCGTGAAGCCCTCGATCGACGATCCGTCGAACCAGGTGCCGTGGGTGACGGCATCCTCGAGCCGGTGGATGGGGATCGTGACGGCCTTCACGATGCCGAGGATGTCCGTGAACTGGAGCTGGATGAAGCGGATCCCGCCAGCCCTCGCCGCCTCGATCTTCTCGAGCGCGCCCGTCTCCGTCATCGATGCGCCTCCTCCATCGCCTCGCCGTGGCCGCCGCGCCATGCCCCGTGTCGTGCGTGACGCACGGGAAGGGGCCGATCCGTCGTCGGGATGGTCGAAGGATACCGCCGCCCGAGGAAACGCCGGCAGGGCGGGTCGTGCTCAGTCCTGTGCGCTTTGCACAAGGCGAACCGCGACCGCGAGAGCGATGCGCAGGTCGGGGTCGGACAGATCCCAGTCCCCGAGCTGCTCGAGGCGGTGGATCCGGTAGGCGACCGTGTTGCGGTGAACGCCGAGGGCCTGCGCGGCCTCGATCGGTCCGGCGGCATCGAGGACCGCACGGAGGGTGGCGAGGCGGCCGGCGACCGTCGCGGGCCGGCCGGCGAGGATGGGCGCCAGCAGCGCCCGGGAGAGCCGCTCCACGTCGGGGATGTCGTGCAGCCCGCCGAGGATCCGATATGCCGGCAGGCGATCGGCGCGCACGACTCTCGGCCCGTCCATCGTCACCTCCGCTGCCTCGAGCGTCGCCCGTGCCTCAGCCTCGGCCTGCGGCCGGTCACCGGCGCCGTGGAAGGGACGCGAGACGGCGACGGGGCGCCGGATGAGGCGCGCAACGCTGCCCGCCGTGGCGAGACCGCCGGGATCGGCCGCGT
Organism: Chloroflexota bacterium; assembly: GCA_021813655.1. Lineage (GTDB taxonomy): Bacteria > Chloroflexota > Limnocylindria > Limnocylindrales > CSP1-4 > CAIYQJ01. Next base: position 23,299 of record JAKAJU010000172.1, read on the forward strand.
CGGCGACGGCCACGAGCCGGAACTCGAGGCTCTCGGCACTCCCCCGGAGTGCGAGACGGCGCGGCGGTGCGAGGAGACGGATCTCGGCGCGCAGCGCCTCGCGACGTTCGGAGATCGACGCGTCCGGCCGGTCTGGCTCGCTCCGGCGCCGAGATCCGTGCGACGGCGGCTGAGCCGGCCGGCGACGGCCTCCGGGGCTCGCCGCCGCGTCAGTCGCGGGCGGCGCGCCGGGTCGGTCCGATGCGACGTCGTCGACCTGCCGCGCGACGAGGACGACCCACGGGGGCCCGTCCGCGGGGAGGGCGCCGCCGCGACGTGCCTCCTCCCGCGCGCGCTCCATCGCGACGTCGCGGCCGAGCTCGAGCGCGAGGAGCGCGGCCACGCGCTCGCACGCGAGCCGCTCACCCTCCGTCGGGGGCTCGTCGCCGAGCAGGAGGAGCGCACCCGGTGAGGGAGCGGGGATCGCCGTGGCGTCCGCGGCCGCCTGCTCGGGGAGCGCGGGCGCCGGGAGCGGCACCCGGAGCGCGACGCCGGTGCGAGCGGCCAGGTACCGCCGGGCCGCGTCCGCGGCCGCCGGCGGACTCTCCGGCGCGTGGAGGGAGAGCGCGTGGCCGCGCCTGCCCTCGAGGGCCACGGCGCGCCCGAGGAACCCGCCGATCGCGGCGAGGAACGCCGACGGATCGCCGCTCGCGAGCGCGATCGCCTCGAGCCGCCGCTCCAGCTCCTCGGCCCGTCCCTCGATCGCCGCGCGCCGATTGACGAGCCACGCGATGACCGTGCGCTCCACGGCCACCGGGTCGGCGCCGGGGATCTCGAGCACCGGGATCCCGGCCCGCCCGAGGCCAGCGACGAGGTCCGGTGCGCCGCCTCCGCCGTCCGCGGGAAGGACGAGCGCGCCGGCCGCGCCGCCGTCCACGAGCGCCGCGATCAGGGCGTCGACCTGGTCGGGTCCGGGCGCGACGACGTCGAGGGCGCGCTCCGGGACCAGGACGAGATCGCCCGGATCGAGAGCGTCGAGGGCCGGGACGCGCGCACGGACGAGGCGGACCCACCCGACCTCGCGTTCGAGCGCCGCCGCGTCGCCCGCGGCGAGGGTCGCGGTCGGAAGGACGTCGGAGATGAGGCTGGCGAGCGTGGCCATCGGACGCCCCTATCCTGCCGCAGACCCGGATGGCGATCCCGGGGAAGCCGCACGCATCTCGGCGGCAGCGGCCGCGGCGGCGGCGGGCTCGGCCACAGCGGCGGCCGCGGTCGCGGTGGCCGCGGGTCGCGGGCCAGGGTCGACCCGGATCGCGACGAGGTCCGTCAGGAGGCCGCCGAGCTCGCGCCTCACGGGGACGTAGCGATCGGACGCCCACGCGAGGCGCAGCTCGCCCGCCCGGTCGACGCGCAACCAGACCCGGCGACGCGGAAGGTAGAACGTGAGGACGAGGCCCACGATGAGGAGGCCGAACGCGAGCCAGACGAGGCCGAGGCCCGGGTCGCGCTTGGCGACGATGCCCGTGTACGCGCCGACGGACCGTAGCTCGATCGTGAAGTCGGCCGCGGAGGGCGCGAGCGTCCCACCGGGCTCCACGCCCCCGACGAAGAGCGCGTCGAAGTGGGGCGAGCCGTCCGGGTCCGTCCCCGTCCTCTGCGAACCGACGATGGCGACGAGCGCCGGTGCGCCCGCCTTCCGATCGAGCAGCAGCTCGAGGCCCACGTCGCGCCCGGGCACGGAGAGCCGCCCGTATGGTCGGTCGGCGCTCACCGCGTCGAGCGGGACCCACCCGTCCCACAGGACGCCCCCGTCCGTCGCTCGGATCGCGAGATCGACCGCCGGCCCGAAGAAGTTCTGGTGGAACGAGTAGCCGGCCACGTCCAGCGGGTCGTTCACGCGGATCACCTTCCGCGCGATGAGCGCTCCGTCCCGGTAGACCGCGAGGTCGGTGGAGAAGTCGGCGAACCGCCCGTCCGGGAGACGCGGGGCCGCGAAGCCCTCGTTCTTGAGGACGATGTTGCCGGGGGTGCCGAGGCGCTCGACCGGCACCGCCTCGCCCTGGGCGATGAGGAGCCCTTCCTCGAACCCGAAGCGGCCCGAGACCGCTGCGGCGACGAGGAAGAGGACGAGCCCGGCGTGCGTGAGGAGCGTGGCGAGCTTCGGGAGGCGGTTGCGGTCACCGTAGAGGTAGGTGACGCCGTCGACGACGGCGGAACGGACGTGGAACCGGCGGCGGCGCAGGACGCCGGCCGCGTCCTCCGCCGAGACGCCCGTCATGGCCGCACGCTCGGGCAGCGACGGATCGTAGAAAGGCTCGGGCTGGACGACGCGGATCTCGCTCGCCTGGCGCCAGAGCCGCGGGAGACGGTCGAGCGTGCACACGACGATCGATGCCGCGAGGAGGACGAGGAGCGCGGTGAACCACCACGTCGTGAAGACCGCGAACAGGCCGAGGCGCTCCATGAGATCCACCAGGGGCCGCCCGAGCACGGGCTCGTACCGCTCGCGCAGGAGGCCCATCTGCGCGGCGTAGTCGGCGTCCGTGCGGAACGCGAACCCCGGCAGCTGGCGAACGGTCATGCCGACGACGGCGATGATCGCGATGACGACGATCTGGGCGACCGCGAAGCGGACCGACGTGAGGAGCCCGCGAGCAGCGCGGAACGGCGCGGCGAATGGGCAGGCAGGAGCCGCGCCGCGGGCGATCCGGCGGCCGACGCTCACGCCGGCGATGGCGGAGCCTCCGGCCCGTCCGACGAGGCGCCCGCCCCGGAGCCCGCGGCGCGGCTCGCGGCCTCGAGCGCGGACGCGAAGTCCGCCCGGAGATCGTCGGCGTCCTCGAGCCCCACCGAGACGCGGAGGAGGCCCGGCCCGATCCCCGCCGCGGCGAGCTGGGCGGCGTCGAGCTGGCGGTGCGTCGTGGAGGCGGCGTGGGCGACGATCGTGTGGATGCTGCCGAGCGATGCCGTCCGCTCCGGGACCGTGAGGGCGTCCACGAACGCCGCGCCCGCGCGCCGGCCACCGTCGAGCTCGACCGCGAGCATCGCGCCGGGGATGCGGAGCATCCTGGCCGCGAGGTCGTGCTGGGGGTGGCTCGCGAGGCCCGGATAGTAGACGCGAGCGACGCCGGGCCGCCCCTCGAGCATCGTCGCGAGCGCCGTCGCGGTCTCGGTCTGGCGCTCCATGCGCACGGCGAGGGTCGGGAGCCCCCGGATGACGAGGAAGGCCGCGAGCGGCGCGAGCGTCGCTCCCGTGTCCACCTGGACCTTGCGGACCGGATCGACGAGCGCGGCCGACCCGGCGACCACCCCGGCGAGGACGTCGCTGTGGCCGGAGAGGTACTTGGTCGCGGAGTGGACGACCAGGTCGGCACCCAGATCGAGCGGCCGGACGAGGTACGGCGAGGCGAACGTGGAGTCCACGACGACGCGCGCCCCGTGACGGCGGGCGATCGCCGCGAGGGCCGCGATGTCGGCGACGACGATCGTCGGGTTGCTGATCGTCTCGAGGTAGAGGACGCGGGTCGGCGCGGCCGCGAGGGCCCGCTCGACCGCGTCGAGGTCCGTGACGTCCACGAAGTCGGTCCGGACGCCGAGGCGACCGAAGGTCCTCACGAGGAGGCTCTGGGTGGAGCCGTAGATGGCCCGCGTCGCGACGATCCGGTCGCCCGCCGAGACGAGCGAGAGGAGGGCGGCGTGGATCGCGGCCATCCCGGACGCCAGGGCGAAGCCCGCCTCGGCCCCCTCCAGCTCCGCGACCGCATCGCCGAGCGCGTCGACGGTGGGGTTGGCGAGCCGCGAGTACCCGTAGCCGGCGTAGCCGCCGGGCCGCTCTGCGACGGCCTCGGCGAGGCCCTCGACGGAGTCCGCGGAGAAGGTCGCGGTCTGGTAGATGGGGATGGACGTGGGGCGCTCGCGGACGTCGGGCGTGCGCGATGCCGCGCGGATCGCGCGCGTGGTGAATCCGGCCATGCGCGGGATGCTACACCGGGTGGTCCTCGGCGCCCTGTCCCTGCTAGGCTCGCACGACCAACGGGGTGACACGTGGATCCAGGAGGAGCTCAGGGGCGGATGGCGCGGAACGGCGAGTCGCGGTCGGGACGGGCCTCCGACGAGGTCACGGCGGTCGACAAGCGGATCATCGAGCAGCTCCAGAAGGACGGGCGCAGGTCGTACACGAGCATCGCGAGCGACCTCGGCATCTCCGAGGCCGCGGTCCGGGCGCGGGTCGGGCGGCTGACGCGGAAGGGCGTGCTCCAGATCGTCGGCGTGACGGACCCCCTGAAGCTCGGCTTCCGCGAGATGGCGATGGTGGCCGTCCGGTGCGACGGCGAGAGGCTCGTGGAGATCGCGGACGAGATCGCCGCGTTCCCCGAGACCTCGTACCTCGTCATCACCGCGGGGACGTACGACCTGCTCGTCGAGACCGTCTGCGAGGACAACGAGGCGCTTCTGCGGTTCCTGACGGAGAGGATCAGGCGCGTCCCCGGGGTCCGTGATACCGAGACGTTCGTCTACCTGCGGATGGTCAAGCAGGCCTTCCAGTGGGGGACGCGGTAAATCCGAGCCGCGTCCTCGTGGTCGCGCGGTGGTATCCGTCGCACGACGACCCGGGGCGTGGCTCCTTCGTCGCGGACCACGTCCGCGCGCTCGTGCGGGCGGGCCTCGGGGTCACCGTCGCGTCGTTCGAGCCTGCGATGCTCCGCGGCGAGCCGGCCGACCGCCCGGCGGTGGGACGGGTCGCGACCGAGAGGTGGCGGACCGCCGTCGCGCGCCCGGATGCGCTGAATCTCGCCGGGCCGGAGGCTCCGGGCGTCCCGGGCGTCCGCGTGGCCCGCCTGCCGGTCGTGCTCGAGCCCGGGGAGCGCGCCACCGACGTCGAGGTGGACGCGCACGCCGACCCGCTCGTCGCGTTCGGCCTGGCGCTCGCGGCACGCGAGGGGATCGACCTGGTCCATGCGCACACTGCGGTGCCGGACGGCCTCGCCGCAGCCAGGCTGGCGGACCGCCTCGGGGTCCCCCTCGTCGTCACCGAGCACGCGTCGCTCGTCCGGGAGCAGCTCGAGGACCCCGCCACCGTCGAGAGCGTGCGTACGCTCGTCCGGCCGGGCCGCCGGCTCGTGGCGGTCAGCGAGCACCTCGCCCGATTGCTCGAGGAGCGACTCGACGTCCCGACCGGGTCCGTGGGCGTCGTCCCGAACCTCGTGCCGGAGGACCTCTTCGTCGCGGACGGCACGGCGAACGCCGATGCGGAGCGGGCGACCGCGCGGACGGGCGACCACCCGGTCCTCCTGTGGGTCGGCGCGCGAAAGGCCACGAAGGGCACGGACACGCTCATCCGCGCGTTCGCGATCGCTCGCCGCGAGCGGCCGGACCTGCGCCTCCGGCTCGTGGGCCACGCGCCCACCGACGACGAGGAGGCTCGCCTCGTGGCCCTCGCCGGATCGATGGGCGTGGCCGCGGCTGTCGCGTTCGATCCACCCGTGCCCCGGGCCGCCGTCGCGCCGGCCATGCGCCGCGCCGCGCTGTTCGTCCATCCGAGCCCGTTCGAGACGTTCGGGATGGTCGCGGCCGAGGCGCTCCTCGTGGGCCTTCCCGTCGTGGCCACCCCGTCCGGCGTCGAGGCGATCGTGGGGACCGACGGAGCGTGCGGCGAGATCGCCGCCTCGTGCGATGCCGAGGATCTCGCGGCGGCGATCCTCCGCGCGCTCGGCCGGCTCGACTCCTTCGAGCCCGCGGCACTGCGGTCCCGGGCGCTCGAGCGATCCGGCGAGGGCGCCGTCGTCACGGCGACCGCCGCGGTCTACGCCGCCGCGGCCGACGAGCTGACGGGGCCGGCCGCGCAGCCTTCGCGCGGCGCGGATGGAGCCGCACCCGCCACGATGCCGGCCCGCGAGGCGCGCCCGCTCGTCATCTGTCTCAACCGGACGGTCGCGCTCCGCTCCCTCCCGCGCCTTCCCGCGGGGACTCTCGCGCGCGCGATCGTCGTGACCGGACCGCCGACGCGCCAGGCGCCCGATCCGGCACCGGCCGGTCAGCGGTGGATCGAGCACGATCCCGCGGGCGCGTACCGCGTGCGGATGGCGGAGCTGACGACGGCCGCGGGGACGGGGACGATGGATCGGCTCCGCGCGCTGCGGACCTCCGGCGCGCGGCATCGCGAGCGCGAGGCGATGGCGGGCGACAGGGAGGGCTGGATCGCCGCTGCGGGCGCGCGCTCCCTCGAAGCGGCGCGCGCCGAGGCCGCGGGCCCGGACGGCGAGCAGCCGTTCGTTGTGGCCGTGGAGGCGGCGGACGTCGCGGCCGCGCTGCACCTGCTCGACGCGGGCGTCCCGCTCGCGCCCGGGAGCCTCCGCTGGCTCGCGGACCGCGCGAGCGCCCGGCTCCCCGAGCGCTCCTGACCGCTCCGGCCGCCCTCCTCAGATCCCGGACGCCTGGTCGGCGGGCATCGCCGTCTCGGCGGGCATCGCCGCCGGCACTCCGCGATGCGCCGTCCGCCGCGAGGCCCTCTCGATGACCTGGTAGAGGATCGTCGAGGCGGCGATCGTGACGGCGACCGACGCGATGATCGCGGCGAAGACGTCGTCGGTGATCTGCCTGTTCGCCACGAGCGCGGCTGCGAGGACGAACGCGAACTCGCCCATCTGCCCGAGCGCGACGGTCACCTTCAGAGCGCGGCCAGGGAGCTTCGTCGCGCGCGCGACGCCGTAGATGAAGAGGCACTTCACGACCACGACGGAGCCCACGAACAGGACGAGGAACGGCAGGGCGGCGCCGATGCGCCCGGGGTCGAAGAAGAAGCCGATCGAGACGAAGAAGAAGACCGCGAAGACCGAGCGGAACGGGACGAGCCGGCGGTGGAGCTCCGCCGTCTCCGCGCTCTCGCGGATCGCGAGGCCGGCGAGGAAGGCGGCGAGCGCGACCGGGACGGCGAAGACCATCGCCCCGAGCCCGGCCAGGGTGATCGCCGTCCCGAACGAGATCAGGAGGAAAGCCTCATCGTGGTCGATGAAGGCGCGGAGGAAGGCGGGCAGGACCCGGGCGAAGACGACGACGGCGATCGCGTAGACGAGGAGGCCGGCGATGGCCAGGGGGAACGGCAGGTCGGCGATCCCGTCGATCGAGAAGAGGACGGCCGCGAGGACGACGGTGACGATGTCCTGGACCCCGCTCCACCCGATCGCCGTCGACAGGGCGCGGTCGGAGCCGACCTCGCCGCCAGCAAGGCTGGCGATGACCGCGCTCGACGACGTTGCCACGGCGAGCCCCACGATCGCCGAGACGACGGGCGACAGGCCGATGACCGCCCAGGCGAGAGCGCCGCTGACGGCGGTCGTGAGGAGGACCTGCACCGGGGAGGCCCACATGACGGCCCCTGCGTGCGCCCGGACCCTCCGCAGGTCGAGCTCGAGACCGACCTCGAACAGGAGGAGGACGACGCCCACGTCGGCGATGACCTCGATCTCCGTCGAGTCGGCCACGAATCCCGGCGTGAACGGGTTCACCGCGACCCCGACGAAGAGGTAGCCGACGACGTCCGGCAGGCCGATCCGGCGGGCGACCCACCCCGCGAGCGCGGCGAGGAGGAGGACGAACCCGATGTCGAAGATCAGGCGCGACGTCTCGACCACACGCGCAGCCTACGCCGCGCGGTCGGCGCGGCGGGGCCTCACGTGCGACGTATCCTGCGCAGGCATGCTCCGAACCGTGGTGCATCCGTGGGCGACCTGATCCACGAGGGACGCCGCAAGCCGCTCGTCACCGGCCGATCCCTGTTCGACTACGCGGACGACCTCGCCGTCGTGGTTCCCGCATCGTGCCGGCGGACCGGGCGCTGCCACGAGTGCGTGGTGGAGGTGCGAACCGGCCTCGAGCGGCTCTCGCCGCGGACCGATCCCGAGGGCTTCCTGCACGACCCGTACCGCCTCGCGTGCCAGGCTGCGATCGTCGATCCCGGCGGAGACATCGAGATCGCCGTCCTGCGGCGACGGCTGCGGATCGTCACGCGCGCCTCGGGCGAGGTCCCCCACCCCGATCCGATCGTCACGCGCAACGGCGACGACGTCCTGTACGCGGACGGGCGGATCGACGCCTGGCGCGGCGCGATCCGAGGTCTCGCGATCGACGTCGGCACGACGACGATCGCGTGGGAGCTGCTCGACCTGGAGAGCGGCGAGGTGCTGCACGTCGGGGCGATCGAGAACCCGCAGCGCTTCGGCGGGAGCGACGTCATCAGCCGGATCGCATACGACGAGGGCGCACATCGCGGGGAGCTCCGGCAGGCCGTCCGGAAGGCGCTCAACCACGAGCTCCGGGAGACGTACGCGGCGCTCGGCATCGATCGGCGCACGGTCTACGAGGCCGTGGTCGTGGGCAACGCGACGATGCGCGACCTCTTCTTCGGCCTCGACGTGAGCCCGATCGGGGTCCGGCCCTTCCGGTCGGTCGTCGAGCTCGAGTTCCGTGCGGGACGGCGGCCGACGACCGAGGTCGTCGCGCTCGCGCACGAGCTGGGCATCCTTGCGCATCCGTCGGCCCGGATCGTCGGCGGTCCGCTCATCGGCAGCCATGTGGGTGCGGACGTCGCCGCCGACCTCGTCGCGACGGCGTTCGCGGACGGCCCCGACCCGTCGATGCTCATCGACGTGGGCACGAACACCGAGGTCGTCCTGCGGGTCGGCGACCGGTATCTCGCCGCCTCGTGCCCAGCGGGTCCCGCGTTCGAGGGTGGGAGCGTCCGCCACGGGATGGCGGCGGCCGTCGGGGCCATCGAATCGGTCGGGAGCGAGGACGGGCGGCTGACGTTCCGCACGATCGGAGACGTCGCCCCGGTTGGCATCTGCGGCAGCGGCCTCGTCGACCTGATCGCGGAGCTCCGACGAGCCGATCGCATGACGCCGGAGGGGCGATTCGCCGGGGGCGCGGCCGAGGTCGCGCTCGCGCCGGACGAGAGGATCACCTTCAGCCGGCAGGACGCGAGCGCGCTCGCCCAGGCGAAGGCGGCGAACCACTGCGGGACCGGGATCCTCCTCCGCCTCGCCGGGCTCGTCCCCGCCGACCTCGGGCGTCTCTACCTGGCGGGTGCATTCGCGAGCTACATCGACGTCGCGAACGCGATCGACATCGGGTTCATCCCGCCCGTGCCCGCCGAGCGCGTGGAGAAGGTGGGCAACGCCTCACTGCGCGGAGCGCGCATCATGCTCCTCTCGGGGAGTCGCCGGGGAGCCATCGGGGCGCTCGTCCGGCGGATCGAGCACGTGGAGTTGGAGACCCACCCGGACTTCTTCGACCTCTTCGTCGAGGGATGCCGGTTCGTCCCGATCGAGATCTGACGAGGCACCCATGTCGCCCAGGACCACACGCACGTCCGGCCCGACGGCCGGCATCGCACCCGCCGCCTCCGTGGCCGTGGGTGAGCGTCCTGGTCCCACCCCCACCCCGCTCCGCGAGAAGCTCGCCGACCCGGACGGCTTCGTGACGATCGTGGAGCTCGTCCCCTGGCGCGGCGTCCTCGACGATCCCGGCGGGAAGCGGGCGCGCGCGATGGCGGACGCCCTCGCGACGGATCCGCGGATCGATGCGCTCTCCGTGACGGACAACGCCGGCGGCCACCCGATGGCCAGCCCGGAGATCCTCGGGCGGGAGCTGCTCGCGGCCGGGAGCGAGGTCATCGTCCACGTGGCGTGCCGGGACCGGAACCGCAACGAGATCGCGAGCCTCGGCTGGCGCCTCGCGAGCGCCGGGTTCCACAACGTCCTGTGCCTCTCGGGCGACTACCCGGTGGAGGGGTACGGAGGGCTCGCCCGACCCGTCTTCGACCTCGACTCCGTCGCGCTCCTCGCGATGTACGCGGACCTCACCGCCGGGCGCTGGCCGGGCGTCGGCGAGAAGGGCGGCGGCCACGCGGTCCCCGGCGAGGAGCCGGCGCGTCCCGGCTTCTTCCTCGGCGCCGTGGTGAACAACCACAAGCGGCTCGAGTCGGAGGTGATGACCCAGTATCAGAAGCTCGCCCTCAAGGCACGGGCCGGAGCCGGGTTCGTCATCAGCCAGGTCGGCTACGACGCGCGGAAGCAGGACGAGCTCGTCAAATGGATGCGGGCGGCAGGGATCGACCTGCCCGTGCTCGCCAACGCGTACCTGCTCACCCGCGGCGCCGCCCGTGCGTTCCATTCGGGCAGGATCCCGGGCTGCACCGTGACGGACGAGCTCCTCGCGATCGTGGAGCGCGAGGGCGTGGTCGAGGACAAGGGGAAGGGGTTCTTCATCGAGCTCGCCGCGAAGCAGGCGGCGATCGCGAAGGGCCTCGGCTACAGCGGCATCTACATCGGCGGCGTGACGAGCCACCAGGACGTCATCCGCATCCTCGACCTGCAGGCGTCGTTCGGCCCGGCCGACTGGCGGCGGTTCGCCCGCGAGATCCAGTACGCGCAGCCGCGGGAGTTCCACTACTTCGAGCGGGACCCCGAGAGCGGCCTCTCGTCCACGGTCGTCTCGAAGGCGTACCGCCGGTCGAGGAAGCGCGCGGAGCGGCCGCCGCACATCCTCCGATCGGATCCCGTGTACGCGTTCAACAGGGCGGTCCATACCGCCGTCTTCGCGCCGGGATCGCCCGGCTTCGAGCGCGCGGCGCGCGGCCACGCGCTGGCCGAGCGCCTTCACCTCAGCAGGCCGCTCCACGTCCTCGAGCAGGCGGTCAAGGTCCCGCTCTATGACTGCCGCGACTGCGGCAGCTGCTCGCTCCCGGACATCGCCTACCTCTGCCCGGAGAGCCAGTGCGCGAAGAACCAGCGCAACGGGCCCTGCGGCGGCTCGCACGACGGCGAGTGCGAGGTCCCCGGCAAGCGCTGCATCTGGGTGCGCGCGTACGATCGGCTCAGGCCGTGGGGTGAAGCGGACACGATGCTCGAGCGGCCGCCCGTCCTGACGGACAACGCGCTGCGGCGGACGAGCGCGTGGGCGAACGCCTTCACAGGGCGCGACCACATCGGGAGACGGATCGCCGAGGCGAAGAGCCAGGTGGGCGAGGTGGGGGGCGAGGTGGGGGGCCCGGACGGCGGGCACGCGACGGAGGGACGACCGGCATGATCCTGGCGGACGGACGCAGCTTCACCATCATCGGGGAGAACATCCACGCGACGCGCGTCGTGCAGCGGTCGGGCAGGCGCGTGGCGACCGCCCCGGATGGTCGGGAGTCCCTCGTCTTCGGTGGACCCGACGGCAGCGAGCGCTTCCTCGCGATCCCGGAGTCGATCCGCGAGACGCAGGACTTCGCGAACGGGAAGGTGAAGCACGTCCAGGCCGCGATCCGGGCGGCGATGTCCGGCGGGCCCGACGCCGGCGCCGGCGCCGGCTACATCGCATGGATGGTGGAGCGGCAGGTGGCTGCGCGTGCCGATTTCCTCGACCTCAACGTGGACGAGCTCTCCACCCGCGAGGAGGAGCAGCAGACAGCGATGGCGTGGATCGTCCGCACCATCGGCGAGCTCACGCACACGCCGCTCTCGCTCGATTCGTCGAGCGTGGCCACCCTGCGCGCCGGGATCGGGGCGCTCGTGCCGGGCGCTCCTCCGCCGCTCCTCAACTCGGCCGCCCTGGATCGTCTCGACGTGCTCGACGTCGCCGCGGGGGCGGGGTGCTCGGTCGTGCTGTCGGCGGCCGGGGGCGCTGACCTCCCATCGGACGCGGACCAGCGCGTCGCGAACGCGATGCGGATGGTCGACGCAGCATCCGCGCGGGGGATCCCGCTCGAGCGGATACACATCGACTCCATCGTCCTTCCCGTCGCGGTCTCGATGGACGGGAAGTCGGGCGCGCACTTCCTCGATGCGGTCACGCGCCTGCGGGCCGAGCTCGGCCCCGAGGTGCGGCTGACCGGCGGCCTGTCGAACGTCTCCTTCGGCATGCCCGAGCGCAGGCTCGTGAACGACGTCTTCCTCGACCTCGCGCTCGCCGCGGGCGTGGACAGCGCGATCATCGACCCGATCGCGAACGATCCCGACCGCGTCCTCGCGATGGATCGCTCGAGCCGCGGCTACCGGCTCGCCGCGGATGCGCTCACCGGCGAGGACCCGTTCTGCATGGCATACCTCACCGCCTACCGGGCGGGCGAGCTGGGCGCGTCGCCCGCCGGGGCCTGATCCGGGCCCCCCACGGAAGGAGCGAGACCGATGGCGGACCTGCAGGCCCTCACCGACGCGATCGAGCGCGGGGATCGTGCCGCGGCGACCGAGATCACGCGCACGGCGATCGCCGACCGGATGGACCCCGAGACGATCCTCGCCGCGATGACGGCGGCGATGGACAACGTGGGCGGCAAGTTCCAACGCAACGAGATCTACGTCCCCGAGATGCTCATCAGCGCCCGGGCGATGAAGGAGTCGGTGGCGATCCTGGAGCCGCTCCTCGTGGACAGCGGCATCAAGCCGCAGTTCACGGCCGTCATCGGCACGGTCAGGGGCGACCTTCACGACATCGGGAAGAACCTCGTCGCGATGATGTGGAAGGGCGCGAACATCGAGGTCATCGACCTCGGGGCGAACGTCGCCCCCGAGGAGTTCGTCGCGAAGGCGCGCGAGCACGGCGCGAGGCTCGTGGGGGTGAGCGCGCTGCTCACCACGACGATGGTCGGCATGAAGGAGGTCGTCGACGGGATCCGCGCCGCCGGACTGGCCGACTGCAGGATCGTGGTGGGCGGAGCGCCGGTGACGGCCGAGTTCGCCGCCCAGATCGGCGCGGACGGCTACGCGCCGGACGCGGCGAGCGCGGTCGAGATGGCGAGGCACGTCGGCGGCGTCGCCTGACGAGGAGTGCAAGCCTCCGCACGCGCGGACGTCCCGCCGACTGTCCTTACTTCGGGATGACGGTGACGTCGGTCGCCGTCCCGATCGTGAAGTTCGGCGGGGCCCCGTTCGCACCCGGTGCGCCGCTCGCCTGCGGGAGCTGCCCGGACGCGCCGCCCTGCGCCCCGCCGCTCTGGGTCGTGCCGCCGTTCTGGCCGGCGATCGTCGTGCTCCGCTGGGTCCGCACGGTCACCTCGGCGCCGACGGTGACGTCGGCGGTGATCGCAGTGACGGTCCCGGTGAGGCCGCTGAGGCCGCCGAACGCGCGTGCGCTCTCGGCGCCGGGGGCGAACGAGCCGTTCAGGCCACCGTTGCCGCCGAGCACGCCGGTCCCGCCGTTCGCACCGAAGCCGCGGACGGATGCCGCCGACGCGGCAGGGGCGGTGACGCGCCCGACGGCGAACGCGACGCCGCCGATCGCGACGACGAGCCCCACCGCGAGGACGATCGTGCCGGCGCTCGCGCGGCCGCCGGCTCTCTGCTTCGCCGACGCGGCGCGGTGCGACACGACCGCCGGCTGGACGGTGGCGGAGACCGGCTGCGGGGCCGGCGCCACCGGGTCGGGGTCGCCGGCCGGGACCCCGGCGCCGGTGCTGGTCGGGACCGAGCCGGTCCCTGGATCGAAGGTCACGAGCGTTTCCCTTTCTCCTGGGCTCATTCGTACCGGAGGGCGACGATCGGGTCGAGTCGCGCCGCCTGGCGTGCGGGGAGGACGCCGAAGACGACGCCCACCGCGAGGCTGAAGACGACGGCGGCGAGGATGGTCAGCGGGCTGAACGCGACCGACCAGCCCGCGACCGATGAGATGAGGACGGAGACGAGGAGGCCGACGACGATCCCGATCGCCCCGCCGATGAGCGAGATCACGAGGGCCTCGATGAGGAACTGGGCGAGGATGTCGCGCCCGCGCGCGCCGATGGCCTTGCGGATGCCGATCTCGCGGGTCCGTTCGCGGACCGACACGAGCATGATGTTCATGATCCCGATCCCGCCGACGAGGAGCGAGATCGACGCGATCCCACCGAGCAGGAGCGCGAGCGTCGCGCCGACCGACGAGAAGGTCGAGAGCAGCTGCGCCTGGTCGGCGATCGTGAAGTCCTGGTTCGTGGACGTGACGCCGTGGCGCTGCTCGAGCGTCGCGGCGATGCTCGCCTTCGCGAGCTCGATCCCCGATGCGTCCGCGACGCTCACGCCGATCGAGCGGACCTTGTCGCCGCTGCTGAAGTAGTCGCGATGCGTGGTGATCGGGATGATCGCCTGGTCGTCCTGGCTGAAGGGCCCGCTCGTCCCCTTCGTCGCGAGGACGCCGACGACCTGGAACGGGATCCCGTTGATCGTGATCGTCCGGCCCGGCGCGTTCGTCGAGATCCCGAGGTCGCTCGCCGTGGTCGCCCCGAGGACGACGACGCGGAGCGCGTGGTCGACGCTCGCCTGGTTGAAGAAGCTCCCGTCCGCGATGTCGTACGCCCGAACGAGCGGGTAGGCGGAGGTGGTCCCGAGGATTGTCGTCGTCGTGTTGCCGTCGCCCGCGACGAGGAACGCCTGGGTCGAGACCTCCGGCTCGACAGCGGCGACCCCCTGGACCTTGGCGATGGCGGCGGCGTCCTCCTGCGTCAGGGTGGTGGCCGAGCCTGCGGCGCTCCGGGTGAAGCCCGATGTCGTGCTCCCCGGGCTCACCGTGAGGAGGTTGGTGCCGAGGCCCTGGAGCCGCGCCGTGATCCCGCTCGTCGCACCCTGGCCGACACCGACGAGGGCGACGACCGACGCCACGCCGATGATCACGCCGAGCATCGTGAGGAACGTCCGGAGCCGGCTCGTCCGCAGCCGCGACATCGCGAGCCGGATCATCTCGAGCGCGCTCACTCCACGATCCTCCCGTCGCGGACGTGGACCTGGCGGCCCGCGTGGGCGGCCACGTCGGCCTCATGGGTGATGAGGACGATCGTCCGGCCCTCCGCGTTGAGCTCGTGGAGGATCGCTATGACCTCCTCGCCCGACGCGGTGTCGAGGTTCCCGGTCGGCTCGTCCGCGAGGATCAGCGACGGCTCGGTGACGAGCGCCCGCGCAATCGCCACGCGCTGCTGCTGGCCGCCAGAGAGCTCCGAGGGCTCGTGGTCGAGGCGATCGCCGAGGCCGAGGCGCTCGAGCGGCGCCCGGGCGCGCTCCAGGCGCTGCTTCCGCGCCACGCCCTGGTGGAGCAGCGGCGTGGCGACGTTCTCGAGCGCCGAGGTCCGGGGGAGGAGGTTGCAGTTCTGGAAGACGAAGCCGATCGTCCGGCTGCGGAGGCGGGCGAGGCCGTCGTCGTCGCAGTCGGCGATGTCCTGGCCCGCGATCCGGTACGTCCCATCCGTGGGCCGGTCGAGGCAGCCGATGATGTTCATGAGGGTGGTCTTGCCGGACCCGGAGTGACCGACGATCGCGACGAACTCGCCCTGCCGCACGTCGAGGTCCACCCCGCGCAGCGCGGGGACCTCGACGCGGCCCGTGTCGTAGACGCGCGTCACGCCGCGGATCTCGATGAGGGGCGGGGACGCCGTCCCCTCACCGACGGTCGCGGGCCGCGGGATCGCGGTCACGGGTTCGTGCCTCCGCCGCCGCTGGTCGTGCTGTTGCGCTGGAAGGTCCCGCCGCCGGCCGGAGGTCCGCCGATATCGAGGCCGCCGCCACCGAAGAGCGAGCCGGCGCTGCGACCGCTCGACGAGGACGACGAATTTGCGGAGGAGACCGTCCCGGTGACGACCGTCTGGCCTTCCGAGAGGCCGCTCTTGATCTCGGCCATCGACGTGGTGACGAGTCCGACGGTCACGGGCGCCAGGGTGACGTTGCCGGTCGCGTCCATCACGCGCACGTAGTAGCCGTTGGTCGCGTCGCCGGTCAGGGCCTGGGTGCGCACCGCGGTGACGTTCGCCGACTGGGCGATGATGATCGCCACGCTCGCGGTCATCCCCACCTGGACGCCCGCCGGCTCTGTGTCGAGCGCCACGGTGACGGGATACGTCACGACGCTGCTCGTGCCGCCCGTCGCGGGCGTCGCGCCGATGATCGTCACCGTGCCGGGCGTGATCGAGGACGTCGCGGTGACGGTCACGTCGGCCGCCTGGCCTGTGGAGATCTTCGCGAGCGAGGACTCCGAGAAGTCGGCGGTGACCTCGTACGGGCCGACGTTCATGACGATGGCGGCGCCGGACGGAGCCGGGAGACCGGCGACGATGTTGACGGTCACGATCGTGCCGTCCTCGGGCGCGACGATCGAGGCGAGGTCCACGGCCTTCTGCGCCTCGTCGACCGTGGCCTTCGCGTTGGCCACGGCGACGAGATCGGACGCGATCGTCGCCTCGACAGGGGTGGTCGTGGACGTGTAGCTCGTCAGCGCGCTCTCGAGCTGGAGGCCCGCCTAGTTCGCGGACTGCGCGCCCTGCTGTGTGGCTGCCGACGCGCGCTGCCGCGCGCTCGTGAGGTTGAGCTCGGCATCACGGACCTTCTGCTGCGCCGCCTCGATCGCCGTGGCGGACGGGGTCGTGTTCGTCGTGTAGGCCCGCTGGGCGGAGTCGAGGGAGGCCTTCGCCGAAGCCACCTGGCCCGCGGCCTGCTGCTCGGCCTGCGTCGCCTTGAGCTGGGCGTTGTCCAGCGCCGACTGCGCGTTGTCGGCGGCCTTCTGGGCAGCGGTGATCGCGGCCTGGTCCGCCGCGAGCGTCGCCGCCGAAGCCAGGCGGGCCTCGTCGTTCGCGTACTGCTGCCGGGCGAGAGCGTAGGCGGCGTTCGCGTCGTCGAGGCTCTTCTGCGCCTGTGCGATCGCCTGGTCGTCGGAGGTCTTCGTGTCCGCCTGGTTCTGGACGGCCTGGTCGTACGCGCGCTGCGCCGCATCGAGCTGGTCCTTCGCGGTCGCGATCTGGTCCGCGGTGGGTCCGGCCTGGGCGTCGGCAAGGGCCTGCTGCGCGTCGGCGAGCTGGTTCTGCGCGGTCGTGATCGAGATCGCGTTCGACTGCCGCGTCTCCGCTGCGTTCGCGCTCGCGTTCGCGACCGCGAGCTGGGCGGATCGGACCGCGTTGTTGGCGGATGCGATCTGCGCCGCGGTGGCGCCGGCCTCGTCGGTCTTGAGCCTCGCCTCGGCGGCCGTGAGCGTCGCCTGGTCGATCGACAGCTGGAGCTTCGCGCTCGTGGCGTCCGCCGTCGCGAGGACGTCGCCCTTCTTCACGGCCCGCCCGACGGTGACGTTGACCGACTCGACCGGCCAGGTCAACGACGCGGATCCCGAGCCGGTGCCGCTGTTCGCGCTCGACGACGTGCCGAGCGTGGGGACGGCGCCGAACGTGAGGGAGTACGAGGCGTGCGGGGCGATCGAGCCGGACCCGACGACCTGGTCCGTCACGGTCGTCACGGCGACCTGGGAGGTGATGTACTGCGTCGAGCTCTTCCCGAGGCTCGGCCCGATGACCACGAAGCCGACGGCTCCGATGCCGACGACGATGAGCGCGGTCGCGGCCGCCACTCGCCACTTCATGCCTGGGTGCCCTCTCTGCAAGACTCCGGCGGCAGATCGGGGTGACCGACTCATCTCGACGCGGCGCGCCGACCGTCATCGTCGCGGGCGACCCTGAAAGGAGCATGAAACGGGGTCTCGGTCCGACGGGTGCCGCGCGCGGCGAGGGCCGGGCGGCCCGTCGACCGGCCGCCGGCGACGGAGGGTGCGCCGCTCGGAGCCACAGGCTCCGGGCGAAGCTTCGGCGCACCGGGAGTCGACCGGCGGACGGCTGGGCGGTCCGAGGCGGCGCGGGCGACGGCGCTGGGCGGCCGTCGGGCGGGCTCAGACGGCCGGCTCTGCCCGGATGACGTCCTCGCCGTATGTCATCGCGACCCGCTCGCCCGGCTGCACGACGAGGAAGTCGTCCTCCCAGTCGCCGGCCAGGAGGCGCCGGACGAGCACCAGGTCACCGGCGATCCGCTCGAACGCCCAGCCCCGGCGGTCGGCATCGTCCCGCGCACGTGCCTCGATCGCTTCGCCGGGCGCGACCCCGAGGTCGATGTAGGCGGCCCGGTCGTAGTGGCTGCGCCATCCGCCGAGCGCCTCCATGAGGTAGTCGGCGTTGTCCTTGCCGTACGTCTCGACGTACTGCGCGTACGTCGCCTTCATCTCGTCCTCGGTGCCCGAGGCGATCCCGAGCCCTGTCAGCTCCGCGCCGGGCACGTCCTCCCGCTCGATGTAGTCCTGCGTGTACCAGAACGTCCCGGGATGGTCGGTGAACTCGCGCTGGTATCGCTCGCGATCGCCGAGGAAGAGCGTGATGCAGTCGTGCGCCCGCGGCACGACCATCGGGACGCGCCCGGCGCGGAGGCCGGCGGTCGCCTTGCCACACAGCGCGTACCCGAGCGCGACGGCGTCGTAGCTGACGGGGTCGGCGGCGTCCACGGCCTCCTGCAGGACGGTCCGCAGGTTCGCCGGCACCTCGTGCAGGCCCCGGCGCAGGAGATCCACATCGACGACGTGCGGCGACGTGGCGGCCGCGAGGTAGAGCGGGCGCGCGAGGACCTCGCAGCCGAGGCAGAGGATGCGCATCGGGCAAGAGTAGCGGCCGGCGGCGGCCCTCAGCGCGCCTGGAGGTTCGGCGCGGCGGCCGATCCGGCGATCATCGACGCGGGTCGGGCGTCCCCCACCACGATCTCCCCCGCCAGCTCACGGAACCGCGCGACGGCTTCGGGCCGCAGCGAGTACCAGATCCAGCTGCCGCGCCGATCGCCGGTCACCCAGCCCGCCTCGCGCAGGATCCGCAGGTGGTGCGAGACGGTCGGCTGCGCCACGTCACAGCAGGCGGTGAAGTCGCACGCGCACACCGGCCCCTCGGTGCTCAGCTGTCGCAGGATGGCCAGTCGAGTCGGGTCGCCGGCCGCCTGGAGCAGCCGGACATCGGGATCCACTACGCGCTTCATGCGACCAGCATATCGACGCAATCCTATATTGACAATCATCAATATGGTGCTAGAGTCACGTGCAGATGGAGGTGCTCACGATGGCATTCGACGATCTCACCTACGCCCGCGCGATCATGGCCGACCGCGAGAGGGACGCCGCCCGGCGGCGACTCGCGCGGATCGCGGGTCTCGCCCGGGCCGCCGCGTCGTGCTGCGACGGTCGCGTCTCGGCGCTCCGGCGGTTCCTGTCACTCACCCCTTCGTCCACGCGCGGCACCTGCTAGGACGGTGAACCAGATGTCCACGGACCTTCACGACCGGATGCGCGCCCACTACGGCGCCGAAGCCCAGCGGATGCTCGGAGCCCTCGAGCGGCGCGACGCAGGCGACCCGGGCACGGCGCTGCCGGTCCTCGAGGACGTCGGGTTGGCGTGCTGCGGGGATGCCTCCGGCGGCGCGGGCTGTGCGGAGGCGCAGGGCTCGTCCTTCGGACCGGAGCTCTACGGGGCGCTCGAGCGCGCGGAGCTCCCCGATGCTGCAGCTCTCGCGAGCCTCGGGTGCGGGAACCCGGTGGCGGTGGCGGAGCTGCGGCCCGGCGAGACGGTCCTCGACCTCGGATCCGGTGGCGGGATCGACGTCCTCCTGTCGGCGCGACGGGTCGGGCCGGACGGCCGGGCGATCGGCCTGGACATGACCGACGAGATGATCGCGCTCGCGCGGCGCAACGCCCGCGAGGCGGGCGTGGCCAACGTCGAGTTCGTCAAGGGGACGATCGAGGCGATGCCGCTGGCGGACGCGTCCGTGGACGTCGTCATCAGCAACTGCGTCATCAACCTCGCGGCCGACAAGGACTCCGTCTTCCGCGAGATCGCGCGGGTCCTGCGCCCCGGCGGTCGGATCGGCGTGAGCGACGTCGTCGCGGAGGACGAGCTGTCCGAGGCGGACCGCGAGAAGCGCGGCAGCTGGGCCGCATGCTACGCGGGCACCCTGTCGTTCGCGGAGTACCGCTCGGGGCTGGCGGCAGCCGGCCTGGCCGACGTCGAGATCGTGCCCACCCACCTCGTGGCCGACCGGATGCATTCCGCGATCATCCGGGCCACCCGGCCCGCGAACTGACGTTCGTGCCGCCGGCACGACGAGCAGGCGACCGCGGGCCGGCGGTCCGGACGGGCCGTCAGCCCGCGTCGGGACGGAGGGACGCGCGCAGTGCGGCGACCTCCGCGCGCAGGCTTGCAAGCTCCGTCGCGACCGCGTCGGGGGAGGCGCCGGCTGGGACCGGCGTCGGGGTGACCGACGCCGCGGCGCCTGTCGCAGGCCCGGGGGCGGGCTCGGCGTGCGCGGAGTCCGACGACGGCGCCACGAGCATGCTCGCGAGGATGCTCGCGAGCGCACCGATGATCCCGACGCCCGAGAACATGACGAGGATCCCGGTGACCCGGCCGAGAGCCGTCACCGGGTAGAAGTCGCCGTAGCCGACGGTCGTGATCGTCACGATCGCCCACCACAGTGCGTCTCCGCCGCTGGTGATGTTGGCGTCCGGCGACCGGTTCTCGAACTGCAGCACGAGCATGCTCGCGACCGTCAGGACCAGCCCGGCGAGCAGGACCGTGATGAAGCTCGCGTACTCGCCGCGGTTTCGCAGCACGTCGTTGACGAGCTGCTTCTTGTCGTTGCCGCGGAGCAGCTTGCCGATGCGTGCCAGCCGGCTGAGCCGCGCCAGGCGGAGGAGGGCGGTGAGCTGGAAGAAGCCGAACGCGGGGATCGAGCCGAGGAGGTCGAGCCAGCCCCGTTGGCTGACGAGATACGCCCGCCTGGGTCGCGCGCCCGCCAGGTTGTACCCGAAGTCGACGAGGAAGATGAGGCAGATCGCGTTGTCGTAGACGTTCGCGAGATCGCGCGTGTCCTGGTCGATCGGAAGGACGAGCAGGACCATCAGGGCGAGCGAGTAGAGCGTGAGGACGAGGATGAAGATGTTGTAGGCGTTACCGTGCTGGACCGTGACGGGCCTCGCGGCGGTCATCTCCCGGCATCCTCCTCACGATCACCGACGGTCCAGGTGGGCACATCGTAGCCACCCGCCATGGCACGGCGCCGCGGGTGCGTGCGGAGGCGCGTGACAGCGTCCCGTGCCGCGTCAGGTGCCCGCGGGCGGGACTACACTCCTCTCGGGCGTCTCGCGGCCGCGTGGCGCCCGAGCGGGCGGGAGGTGTGATCATGGGTTGCCTGATCGCCGTGTTCGCCGCGGTTCTCCCGCGCGTGCTCGTCCTCCTCGGCTGGTACAACGATCAGGCGCGGTGGAGCGCCGCCTTCGGCTCACCCGTCTGGCTCCTGCTCGGCTTCCTCCTGGTCCCGTGGACCACGTTCTTCTTCGCTCTCTTCCAGCCGACCGGCTTCGGCGGCTTCTCGATCGTCATCCTCCTGGTCGCACTCCTCGTCGACGTCGCGACGTGGGGTGGCGGCCTCTTCGGGAACCGCGACAAGGTCCCGGGCCTCTACGACCGCGACTGACCGGGTTCGGGGCCACGGCCCCGCGAGGCCTCGACGAGCCGGATCCCGCGACGCCCCGACTCCGCGCGCCGTCAGCGGTGGAGGTATGCCGGCAGGGTCGTCGTCGTCGTGTTGCCGGCCGCGTCGGTGACGGTCAGCCGGAGCCGGACGCAGATCGGCCCGACCACCGTGAACGGGTACTCGGCGATGCCGGGCGGCACCGTCCCCGTCCCCCACGTCCGCCACCCCGTGCAGGTCGAGCCCGAGACCCGCCCGGACTGCGTGACGACCCGCGTCGGCTTCGCGACGCCCGACCCGCCGGTCCCGTCGTCCACCGCCCACCGGAAGACGATCCGCGTCGCCGAGATGCGCGTGAGCTTCTTCGGGAGGACCGGGCGGATCACCGGCTTCCGCCTGTCCGCGAAGACGACGTGCGTCGTCGCGGAGGCTGCGTTCCCGGACGTGTCGACGACGTCGATGCGCCACCGGTAGCAGGTGCCGTCCGACAGCGTCCCCGACGTCTGGTGAGTCGCGTCCGTTACGATCGGATCGCCCGTCGGCGCCCATGTCGAGTCGTCGCAGACGCCCCCGGCGACAGGTGTCGCCTCCCGGGTCACCGTCCGGCTGGCGATCGTCGCTCCGGGTGCCGTGGTCTCGTCCCACGTGACGTCGATCGTCGTCGCTCGCGTGTACGTGACGCCCCGGGTCGGCGCCGTCACCGTGATGACGGGCGCACCGGGGACCGGCTGCGCCGGAGGGACGACCTCCGTGCCGAGCGCGGCGAGCGCCCGCGAGACGTCGATCCGCCCGCCGCCGATCGCGTCGGCAGGGACGACGGCGGCGGCCGTCGAGCGGAGGGCCTCCTCGCGCTCGGCCATCGTGGACGACGGAGCCGCCGACGCCATGAGCGCGAGCGCGCCGGCGACCACGGGGGCCGAGAACGAGGTGCCTCCGACCCGCCACTGCTTGCCGTCCGCGCTGACGACCGCGGCCTCGCCGGGAGCCGCGAGATCGACCCAGGACCCGAAGGAGGAGTCAGGGTCGAGTGCGTCCACCTGGTCCGTCCACGCGACCGAGAGGACTCCGGGGGCGGCCGCCGGGTACTCGCGCTCGGAGTCGCCTTCGTTGCCGGCTCCGGCGACCACGCTCACGCCGGCCGATCGCGCGTAGCGGACTGCCGCATCGTCCTCGCCCGCCCCGTTCTTCCCGGCGAGGCTGAGGTTGATGACGGTCGCACCGTGGTCCACCGCCCAGTAGATCCCGGCATCGATGTCGGTGGTCCATCCGGGGCCGGAACCGCGCATGACCTTCACGGGGAGGACGGAGCACCGCGGGCAGATCCCCGCCCCGCCCGAGCCGTTGTCGATCCGGCCGGCGGCCACCTCGGCGACGAACGTCCCGTGGCCGACCGAGTCGGAGGTGTCCGACCCGCCGTTCACGATGTCGGTCCCCGGGAGGACCGCGCCGGCCAGGTCCGCCTTCTCGTTGACGCCGGAGTCCAGGACGGCGATCACGACGTCGGGCGACCCGAGCGAGACGCCCCAGGCCGCGGGTGCCCCGATCCGCCTGGCGCCCCACATCTCGGACCAGAGGGGGTCGCTCGGGATGTGGTCGGCGGCGATCCGGGCGACCCCGTCGGGCCGGGTGCTGCCGGCGCCGTACCGCCGGACGAGATCCGCGTACGCCTCCGCCGCGCGCGCCGAGGGCACGTCGATCGCCACTCCCCCGCCCCTCAGCAACCGAACGATGCGGGCGGCCGGGAAGGGCGCCTGCGCACCGTCGGGCGCCACGAGTCGGACCGTCCCGCCGATCGACGCGAACGCGGGGACCGGCGTGGACGCCATGGCCGGCACCGCGGCAGCGGCCGCCAGGACGAGGACCGATGCCGCGACGATGACACGGCCGACCGTACGGTTCACGCGCTTGCCCCCAGCGGCCACGAGCGGGACGCCTCCACCGACCGATGCTACGCCGGGGCAGTCGGTCGCGCTGCCCGCGGGCCGCGCGCCACGGTCCGTCCCGTCCGATACTGGCAGCGATGCGACGGATCGCCGTCTTCTGCGGAGCCACGACGGGGAGGGACCCCGGACACCTTGCCGCCGCACGCCACCTCGGGGCGGTCCTCGCGGCACGCGGGATCGGGGCGGTCACCGGCGGTGGCCGCGTGGGGCTCATGGGCGCGGTCGCCGACGCCGTCCTCGCGGGCGGCGGGGAGGTCGTGGGCGTCATCCCGCGCCGGCTCGTCGATCGCGAGCTCGCCCACCCCGGGCTCACCGAGCTCGTGGTCGTGGACACGCTCGCCGAGCGCAAGGCCACGATGGTCGACCTGTCGGACGGGTTCGTCGCGCTGCCCGGGGGCATCGGGACGCTCGACGAGCTCGCCGAGGTCCTCTCGTGGGCCCAGCTCGGCCTTCACGCCAAGCCGACGGGCCTCCTCGACGTGGGCGGCTACTGGCGGCCGCTGCTCGCGTGGCTCGACGCGTCGGTCGCCGAGGGCTACGTGACGCCGGCACACCGCGACGCGATCGTCGTGGGCGAGGACCCCGCGGCCCTGCTGGATGCGTTCGCCACCTTCCGGGCACCGGGGGACCGCTGGGAGACGGCGGACTCGCGCTGATCGACCGCCGCCGGTGCCCAGGGCAACCGGTGTCTGGTCGGGGCGGTGGGATTCGAACCCACATCCTCGTGCTCCCAAAGCACGTGCGCCACCGTTGCGCCACGCCCCGACGGATCCGGCACCCACGATCGCACGCGGGGTGGTCGGGCGCCGCCCGTCGGTAGCCTACACCGGCGCCCGCATCGGGCGGCCGCCGACCCCGGTCCGTGCGCGGCGGACGTGACTTCCGTCGCTGCCACGGGAGGCATTCGGCACCATCACCCGCACGCCGTCCTCCGGCACCATCGCCGGGGAGGAGCGACCCCCCTTGTCCCGGCACGAGGTTCCCGCATGGACCGTGAGCTGCAGCACGACGTCGTGATCCTGGGCGCAGGTCTCGCCGGGTTGCGCGCCGCGGTGGAGATCTCCCGGCGTCTCGGCGGCCGGGTCGACATCGGCATCGTGTCGAAGGTCCAGCTGATGCGCGCCCACTCGGTCTGCGCCGAGGGCGGCACCGCTGCGGTGCTGCGCGAGGACCTGGGTGATTCGCAGGAGCTCCACGCCTGGGACACGGTCAAGGGCTCCGACTTCCTCGCCGACCAGGACGTGGTCCGCACGTTCGTCGAGACGATCCCGAAGGAGATCCGCCAGCTCGACCACTGGGGGATCCCGTGGACCCGCGACGCGGACGGCTACATCTCGCAGCGGCCCTTCGGCGGGCACAGCTACCCGCGGGCGACGCTGGCGGCCGACAAGACCGGCTTCTTCGAGATGCAGACGCTGTACGACCAGTTGCAGCGGTACCGGACGTTCACCCGCTACGACGAGCTCCTCGTCACCGACATCCTCGTGCACGACGGCGCGTTCGCCGGCCTGATCGGCCTGGACACGGGCACGGGCGAGACCGTCGCGATCCGCGGCAAGGCGCTGCTCATCGCCTCCGGCGGCGGCGGGTGCCTCTACGGGTTCACGACCTACTCGCAGACCGTCACCGGCGACGGCATGGCCATGGCCTACCGGGCTGGCCTGCCGCTCGAGGACATGGAGTTCCTCCAGTTCCACCCGACAGGCCTCGTGCCGAACGGCATCCTCATGACCGAGGCGTGCCGCGGCGAGGGCGGCTACCTGAGGAACAACCGCGGCGAGCGCTTCATGGGGGAGTACGCACCGAAGCTCATGGAGCTCGCGCCGCGGGACATGGTCTCCCGGGCCGAGACGGAGGAGATCCTCGCCGGACGCGGCTTCAGGACGCCCGACGGCCAGGACTACCTCCAGCTCGACCTCACCCACCTCGGCGCGGAGCGGATCAACACGCGGCTGCCGCTCATCCGCGAGGTGACGATCAAGTTCCTCGGCATCGACCCGATCGTGACGCCCATCCCGATCCGCCCTGTGGCCCACTACTCCATGGGCGGGATCGAGACGGACATCACCGGCAGGACGCGGGTGCCGAACATCTGGGCCGCCGGCGAGGCCGCGTGCGTCTCGCTCCACGGTGCGAACCGGCTCGGGTCCAACTCGACGGCCGAGTGCCTCGTCTGGGGCGGCATCGCGGGTGCGGAGATCGCGCGGGAGCTCCCGGGGATGAACGCGGCGGCGCCACTGCCAGCCGACGGGGTCGCGGCCGCCGAGGATCGCGTCCGGCACGTCCTCGCGCGCGAGGGCGGCGAGAACCTGTACGAGCTCCGACGCGAGCTGCGGACGACGATGGACGACGACGTGGGCGTGTTCCGCAGCGGCCACGACCTCGCCGAGGCGCTCGCGCGGATCCGCGCGATCCGCGGACGGATGGGGCAGGCCCCGGTCGCCGACAAGTCGCGCGTCTACAACTCCAACCTCATCCACGCCCTCGAACTGGCGAACCTCGTGGACCTGGCGGAGGTCACCGTCGCCGGGGCGCTGGCACGCGAGGAGTCTCGTGGCGCCCACGCCCGGCGCGACTTCCCCACCCGCGACGACGAGCGGTGGCTCCGTCACACGCTCGCCTTCCACGCGCCCGATGGTCCCCGGTTCGACCACAAGCCGGTGACGATCGACATGTGGAAGCCCGTCGAGCGCAAGTACTGACCCCGGAGGAGACCGATGCAGACACGTGCACGTCCCAACCGGCTGGGGATCCGGGGCTGGGTCGTCGGCGGGCGCTGGGGCTTCGAGCGCTACCTGTACACGCTCCATCGCCTGAGCGGCCTGGGCCTGCTCGCGTACTTCGTCATGCACATCTTCGTGACGTCCACCCGCGCGATCGGGCCCGAGAGCTGGGACCAGGCGATGAGCGCGGTCTCCGGCCCGCTCTTCGCCGTCGGCGAGTACCTCGTCTTCGCGGCCTTCGCGTTCCACGCCGTGAACGGGATCCGTCTCGGCGCCATCGAGCTCGGCTTCGCTGTGGGCCGGCCGATCGAGCCCGTCTACCCGTACGAGACCTCCGTCGGCCGGCAGCGCCGGCTGGCGAGAGCCGTGCTCATGATCGCGTTCGTGGTCGCCGTCTGGGGCGGCCTCGACTTCTTCGCCTGGAAGTAGGAGGGCCGAGCGATGCGCGACAGGACCCTCTGGACATGGCACATCGGGGCGGGCCTGGTGATCCTCGTCCTCCTCGGCCTCCACATGACGATCATGCATCTCAGCGCGACGCTCGGGTTCCTCGGCGTCGCCGACGCCGAGCCGACGGAGTGGGCGAGCGTGGCGGCCCGGGCCGGGAGCCTCTTCTTCACGCTGACCTACGTCCTGCTGCTCGGCGCGGCGCTCTACCACGGGTTCTACGGCTTCCGGAACATCCTCATGGAGCTGGATCCCGGACGGACGCTCCGCAGGGTCATCGACGTGGGGCTGTCGGTCGTCGGCCTGGCGCTCTTCGCCTTCGGGACGTGGGCGGCGCTCGCGGCGCCCGGTGCAGCGACGATGGGGGGCTGACGTGACCGAGACCACCACGAGGCAGGTCACCTTCGACGTCCGCCGCTACGAGCCCGGCACGGACGCGGAGCCGCACTGGGAGAGCCACCGGATCGACGTCCTGCCCGGGATGACTGTGCTCGACGGCCTGTGGAAGGTGAAGGAGCTCTCCGCCCCCAGCCTCGCCTGGCGCTCCTCGTGCCGGATGGGGATCTGCGGCTCGTGCGGGATGCTCATCAACGGGCGCCCGCGGCTCGCCTGCAACACGCAGATCGCCGAGCTGAAGAGCGACGTCGTCGCCGTGGCCCCGCTCCCGAACTTCTCGATCATCAAGGACCTCGTGCCGGACCTCCGCCCGATGTTCGAGACCCACCGCGAGCTCATGCCGTACCTGATCCGGGACGACGTCGAGGAGCAGGACGACCCGACCCGCGAGTATTGGCAGACCCCGCACGAGCTGGAGCACTACCTGCAGTTCAGCTACTGCATCAAGTGCGGCTGCTGCATGGCCGCCTGCCCCACTGTCGCGACCGACCCGCAGTACGCCGGCCCGATGCCGCTCGGTCAGGCGCAGCGGTACGACGCCGACTCGCGCGACGGCGGATTCGCGCAGCGCCGCGAGGCGCTGTCGGGGGGCAGGGGACCGTGGCGCTGTCACTTCGCGGGCGAGTGCTCCCAGGTCTGCCCCAAGGGCGTGGACCCGGCCAAGGCCATCCAGCTCATGAAGGGCGAGATGGTGGCCGACCTGCTGCGACTGCGGAAGCGCCGCGCGCCGGCCCCGCTCGTCGAGCCCCCGAAGGGACCCAGGCGGGAGGAGATCCCGGCGGCGCCGGAGCGAACCGTCACCGAGGCCTGACGGCCCGGGGAGACGACACGGCGGCGCGCCCCGGGGGGAGCCGGCGCCACCACCGGCGCTACGCGCCCCCACGCCAGCGAGCCGGCCCAACGGCACTGGTTCCTGCACCGGCATAGGCCGACGATGGGACACCTCGATACCGTGCCGGTATCCCTCTGTCATGACGAGCCTCGTCCTCGACAGCGCGGCGGTCGCCTCCACGGTGGAGCGTGCGATCGCGGGCGACGAGGCCGCCTTCGCCCGCATCGTCGGCGCCTATCACCTCGACCTCGTGCGGGTCGCCTACGTCGTCTGCGGCGACGCGGCCCTTGCCGAGGACGCCGCCCAGGCGGCCTGGTGGATCGCCTGGCGGAAGCTCGGCTCGCTCCGCGACCCCGACCGCCTGCGGCCGTGGCTCGTGGCAGTGGCCGCGAACGAGGCCCGCAAGCTCGTCGGGCGCGAACATCGGCACGGGATCACCGAGCTCAGGGTCGTCGCCGACCCCTCGCCGAGTGCCGACCCCGCGGGCGGGATCGACCAGCTGGACCTCGCGAACGCGCTCGGCTGCCTGACGCCGGAGGACCGGGCGCTCATCGCGATGCGGTACGCCGTCGACCTCGACTCCTCCGAGCTGGCCCCGGTCCTCGGCATCACCGCGTCGGGCGTGCGGACCCGGCTGTCCCGCGCGATCGATCGCCTCCGGAGGGAGCTCGGCGATGACTGAGCGCGCCGCCTTCGAGATCCGCCTGGGGGCCGCGGTCCACGACTACGTCGGGCGCGTCTCGTCCGACCTGGACCCGGTCGAGCTCGCCCACCGGATCGCTGCCACGGAGCCCCGCCGACAAGGGCTGGCGGCGGCGCTGACGTGGCGCTCGGTGACGATCCCGCGGATCGCATGGGTCCTCCTGCTGTTGGCCCTGCTCATCACCATGGTCGCCGGGATGCTGGTCGTGGGTTCGCGGATCGCGGAGTCCCGGCTGCGCCACCCTGCCGCGCTCGTCGCGACGGGGGTCAGCCTGCTCGCGTTGGAGAGCTCGACGTTCGGTGATGCCGCGGTCGACCCCAATGGAGCGGTGTGGGCCTCGATCGGGGGCGTCCTTGTCCGGCTCGACCCGGCCTCCGGGGCCGTCCGCACCTGGACGGTCGCCGACGATGCTGCCTTCGGGAACGGCGGAATCGTTCCCGCACGCGGGGGAGGCGTATGGCTGGTGCCCCCGCCGGTTGAGTCCGGCGATCAAAGGCTGCGATGGTTCGACGGCGAACGCTTCCGCGACGTCGTCCCGGCGCCTCCAGGCGGCACCCCTTACGGGTGGGGAGGGGTCAGTCTCGTCGAGGCGTCCGACGGGTCCCTCTGGTCGTTCGCGTCCACCGGGCTGGTCCGCTGGGACGGGACGGCCTGGTCGGCCGCCCCGGAGGGGCGCCCGACGGCCGGCGTATCGGCGCTCGCGGTCGACCGGAGCGGCGCCGTCTGGGTCGGCAACGCAGACTGCGACTCGGGGCCGTGCTCGGAACGCGGGATCTCCCGCTACGACGGCACGCGCTGGGAGACGTTCACGGGCGTGGGCGTGGGTGTGGTGATCATGATCCGCGAGGCTCCCGACGGCTCCATCTGGGTCTCCGGCCGCGAGGACACTGCGCGCTACGACGGGCACGCGTGGACGCGGCCCGGCGGCGACCTGCCGCATCGGTTCGGGGCCTGGGGGCGTGTCACCTGGGCAGTCGACGGGACCGTTTGGGTGACGGAGTGCGTCTACTTCCAGGGCGAGACCCTGATCTCGCGCTACGACGGTACCGCGTGGGTGGAGTACACCGCAGCGGATGGGCTGCCGAGCAGCACGAACTGCGGGCGAGTGCTCGCCACGGCCCACGGCGTCTACGTCGGCACGGGCGATGGCCTGTATCGGCTGGTCGGTGAGCGCTGGGGGCGGGTCTGGCCGGTGACGCCGTCATCGGGTCCTGCGAGAGACGTGTCTCACCTCGTACCAGTGTCCCGCGACGAGGCGTGGGCGGCAGACGACAGCAACGTGTGGCACTTCGCGGACGGGGCGTGGACTGGCCTGCCCGTCCCGGCGCCACTGGCCATCTGGGATCTGCTGCGAACCTCCGATGGGACCCTGTGGGCGACCCTGGGGACGCCGGACCGAAACCCGGACGATCCCGCTCCGTACGCCCTGCGGGGAACCGACTGGATGCGCGCCGGGACCGGGTCGGCAGACCTCCTCGCGGTCGACCGGAAGGGCGGACTGTGGGTGGCAGAGAGCACTTCCTCCGCCCCGACCGTCGTGGTCGTCCGCTCCCTCGGCCTCGACGGCCGGACCTGGAAGGATTCGGCGCCCACGCCATCGACCGACCTGGTCTACCAGGTGCCCGGTCACCTGGCGATCGGGCGCGACGGGGCGATCTGGGTTGGCGGCAGCGTCCGGTTCCCCATCGCGGCTCCCCCTGCCGGGTGGCACCTCCAGTCCGGCCTGATGCGCTACCTCGACGGCCGGTGGGAGCCGGTCCGCCCGCGGGACGGCAGCTCGCCGTTCGCCGTCCTCGACCTCATCGTGGCCCCGAACGGCGACGTGTGGGTGGTGGGCGCCGACGTCAGTGCGACGGATCCCACCGATCCCGGCCAGCTGGGACCTCCCTGGATCGCCCGGTTCGACGGGACCCGCTGGGCCGTCTTCGGGCAGGACGGCGGCTTCCCCGAGCCCGGCCAGCAGCCAACGATCGCGTACGTATGGGGGGATACGGTTCCCCATTCGAGTGTCGCCGCAGGACCGGACGGCACGATCTGGGTCGCCACCGACAGCGGGCTGGCCCGCTTCGACGGGGTCACCTGGACGACCCTCTTCCGGGGCGTCGTGTTCTCGGCTGTCTCCGTGGCGGCTGACGGAACAGTCTGGGCGAGCGGCCCCTTCGGGGTGACACGCATCGCCGCATCGGCCGCGTCGAAGTAGGCTCCGCTCCGCGGGCGGACGCGTCCGCCCGCGCCATGTGGGCCTCGGCGGCGGCCGTCCGAGCGGCATCTCTCGGACATGACGAGCCCTGCCTCCTCGGCCACCTCGACGCCCTCGGCCACGTGGGTGACCGCTGCGGGCGGCGCCTCCGAACCTGACCGTGACGGAAGCCTGAGGGCGACCCGTTCCGGCCGGACCCACGCCCGCCATTCGGTCGTCCGCGGCTACGGTCCCAGCAACGCGAGGGGCACGACTGCGATCCCATCGGCGCGCCGATATGCCTCGCGGCCGGTCGTGATGACGAGCGCGTCGAGCAGTGCAGCCCCGATCCTCTCGCTGAGCCAGCGGAGATGGCGCACGTCGGCATCCGCGATGGCTCCGGCGAGTTTCACCTCGATACCGAGGACCCGCAGGCTCTCCCCCTCTACGATCAGGTCGACCTCGCGTTCTCCTCCGCGCGTGCGAAGGTGGTACACGGACGCCTCTGCCGCCTGGGCGTAGGTGCGCACCGCGAGGGTGGCAAGCGACTCGAAGAAGGCGCCGAGGAGCGTCCCCTCCCGTCGGATGGCGGGCTCCACATTCCGGCCCGCAAGGAGGCCGTCCACCCCGATCCCCAGCAGGCGGGCGGCGAGCGCCGGGTCGGCGAGCTGGTGCTTCGGCGGGCTGCCGAGCCGGTGGATCCGGTTCGGCGTCGGGAGCCAGGCGGGCACGGGCTCGACGATCCAGAGGCGTTGGAGGATGTCGTTGTACGGCGTCGTCGTAGTCTTCGCCGGCTTCTCTCCGTAGCCGCTCGTCGCTGCGTCGCGGATCGTCTCGTAGCTTGCCGTTGTCGAGGTCGCGGCGGCATAGGCCGTCATCCAGCGCCGCAGGGCCGCGGGATTGCGGACACGACGGCCCATCTCGACGAAATCGTGCTCAACAATCCGGGAGAGGTAGCCGTCGAGCTGGGCCCGACGAGGACGGTCACCGAGGTCACGTAGACCCGGGAAGCCAGAGCGGACGATCTCCTCCGCGTAGTCCGCCAGCGTCACGTCAGTGGTGCCCGATATCGCCGGGCGCTCACCCGACAGCAGACCCCGCAGGCTGACGGTTGGCCCGCCGACACCGCACTCGGCCAGAGTGAGGGGGCGCATCCGAACGGTCACGATGCGCCCGGCCCCGGAATGGGTCGGCGCATCGAGCGGAGTCGCTGACCCGGTCAGCAGGAACCGGCCCGGCGCCCGATCTTCGTCGACCGCTCGACGAACGAAATCCCAGACCGCTGGGAGTCGCTGCCACTCGTCGATCAGGATCGGTGGTACGCCGGCAACGAGGCGGGCCGGGTCGGCCTCCGCCACGGCGAGCTGGCCGGGGTCGTCCAGGCGGTGGATGGTCGCGGCGCGGCGGACGGCGGTGGCCGTCTTGCCGACCCCCTTTGCTCCCTCGATGGCGATCGCGGGGAGGGAGGGCATGAGTTCGTCGAGCTCGGAGTCGACCACGCGACGCAAGTAGGCTGACATCACGGGACCTCGATGCCGGTCTTCGACGCTACCGATCGGCAGAGCTTTACGCTACCACTTGGCAGTGTCCTTCGCTACCATCCGTCGCCCGTCCAGCCGCGGACGACCGTTTCGCTGGCCGGGGCGCTCGCCTCCAGCTTTGATGGCTCGGGCGAACGCGAGATCGCGGGCCGCCTGTTCGAGACCGAGCCCCGATCGGGTCAACCTGTGGCAGCCGACGAAGCCTTCGGTATCACCCAGGCCAAGCCGATCGCGAGCACAACGACGACGGTCGCGATGAGAGCGAGAAGAGCGGTCGTTCGACGACGGGGGTGCGAAAGGCAGTAGCCGTAGACGAGGACGAGGGGTGGCACCAGGTAGAGCGAGGCCCGGGCTGCGTAGTACAGCCCGAGGGAAGGAGCGGCCAAGAGTGCGACCACGAGCCAGCCAGCGATCAGCGCAAGGACTCGCGGGGCCGTGAGCAACGGCCGAGAAGCAGCTGGCTGACGCGGCGGCAGCGGCGGAGCGTCCATACGGACATCGTGGGCGCGGCGCGCGCCCGACGCAAGGAAACGCGACCCGCCCGGGATCCGGTCGCCGAACGGTCAGGTTGGCACGACCCTGGTGCGTGCGAGCGGGTAGTAGGCCAGCGCGGCGACTTCGAGCGGGGCGCGTGCGTCAGAGCTCGACGCGCGTCCCCACGCCGAGCTCGCGCGCCCGCCCATACACGAGCGACGCTGCCGCGAGGTCCTCGACCGCGTGGCCCATCGCCTTGTAGACCGTCACCTCATCCGCGGAGGTGCGGCCGGGCCGCGTCCCGAGGATCACCTCGCCGAGCTCCGTGCCGAGCGAAGGGTCAAGGCCGGCGAGCTCCCCGCAGCCGACCGGCGGCGGCTCGAAGGCGAGTCGGGTCTCGACGAAGAGGTGGGCGGCGGCCGCGAGCGCGGGCGGCAGCTCGCCCGCCGGCGGGTGATACCCGACCGACGTCACGTGCGCCCCCGGGGTCACCCACCCGGGCTCGATGACAGGCTCGGGGCTGCTCGTGCACATGGCCACGATGTCCGCCCCGCGCACCGCCTCCTCGAACGAGCCGGCGACCCGCGTCCGCGGGTCGAGCGCGGCGAGTGCGGCGGTCTCGTCAGGGAAGAGAGACGCGACACGGATCTCCTCGATCGGGCGCACCCGGGGGATCGCCGCGAGGTGCGCGCGGGCCTGCACACCCGCGCCGAGGATCGCGAGTGTGCGGCTCTCGGGCCGGGAGGCGAGCCGGCACGAAAGCGCCGACGCGCCCGCCGTGCGCGCCGCCGTGATCGATGCTCCGTCGACGAGAGCGACGGGGGCCCCTGTCTTCTCGTCGAAGAGCGCCACGATCGCCAGGTGGGTGGGCAGACCGTAGGCGGCATTGCCCTCGAAGACGGTCACGAGCTTGACGCCGATCGGCCCGCCACGGCGGTGGGCGGACATCGAGAGGAGGATCCCTGCGTCGGTCGCGACCTGGCTCCGTGGCGGCGCCGAGACCTCGGCGCGGGTGAGGGCGGCGAACGCGTCCGCGAGAGCGTCGACGAGCGCATCGCGGTCGAGCAGCCGGGCGACGTCGGCTCCGCTGAGCGACAGGACCTGCATCGATCGACCCTCCGACTGCTGCCGGTCCCCGCGGCCCGGCAACGCGGAGGATAGCCGTGGACCAGGGTCGGGCACGCGGCCGGGCAGTCGCGCCTCGCTCGGGCTGCGCTCGGGAACGCGGCCGGGATCGGACGAGCGCTCCGATGGCCCCCGCCCAGCCCGTCCCCTCCCGGTAGACTCCGGAGCGAGCCGTGAACGAGACCCCTGACACCCCGCTGCCGCCGCGCTCGCCGCTGATCGCCGCGTTCCTCTCCGCGATCGTGCCCGGCGCCGGCCAGGCGTGGGAGCGGCGTTTCGGCGCCGCGGCGCTGTTCTTCCTCCCCGTCGCCGCGCTCGCCCTCGCCGCGGGAGTCGCCGCCGGCGCCTCGTCGCTCCCGGCGCTCGCCGGCTCGCTCCTCGCGCCAGGCGCCCTCACATCGATCCTCGTCCTCGACGTCGCGCTGCTCGCATGGCGGGTCCTCGCGGTCATCGACGCGTGGCGCGCCGCGCGGCAGGGCGCCACGGCCGGCCCGTCCGGTCCGCATCGCACCCGGACCGCCTTCGGGGCCGTCGCGCTCGTCGCGATCCTCGTCTTCGTGTC
Source organism: Chloroflexota bacterium (assembly GCA_021813655.1). Classification (GTDB taxonomy): domain Bacteria; phylum Chloroflexota; class Limnocylindria; order Limnocylindrales; family CSP1-4; genus CAIYQJ01. Next base: position 57,454 of record JAKAJU010000172.1, read on the forward strand.
CGCCCCGCACGCGCTCGCCGGCTGGTACGCGTCAGCCGCCGCGGGGGCGGTCGCCGAGATCTTCACCGCGCCCGACTCGGACCCGCTCGCCGGCATCGGCGGCGACATGGCGCCCGGTGCCACGCTCCCGGGAGACGCGAACGCGATCGTCCTGGCGTCACCCTCGTCCGCCCCCGGCGACGCGGCCGGGGCTCCGACGGCCGTGCCGGGCTCGCCCACGCCCACGCCGGTCGGGTCGTACGGGCCGGCCGTCCCCACGCCGTCGCCCACGCCGACGCCGCTCATGAGCCGCGTCAACGTGCTGCTCGTCGGGATCGATTCGGGGCCCGGCCGGAACGAGGCGCTCACTGACACGATGATCGTCGTCTCGCTCGACCCGGTCGGGAAGACCGTGAGCATGATGTCGATCCCGCGCGACACGGTGAACGTCCCGCTCGGGGACGGCGCCGTCTACCAGCCGAAGCTCAACTCCCTCCTGGGATTCGCCACGCGGAACCCGGGCGCGTTCCCCGGCCGGAAGCCGATCCGGGTCCTCAAGGATGCGATCGGCGGTCTCGTCGGGCTCCCGATCGCCTACTACGCCTCGGTCGACCTCCCGGGCTTCATCACGGTCATCGACGCGATCGGAGGGATCGGCGTCTACGTGAGGGAGCCGCTCGCCGACTACCGATACCGCGAGTTCGGGTACAACGGGTTCTTCATCGACGCGGGCTGCCACCACCTCGACGGGAAGGCCGCCCTTGCCTTCGCCCGGATCCGCTACTCGCTCGGCCAGAACGACTTCACGCGCGCGAGCCGCCAGCAGCAGGTCCTCGTCGCGGCCCGCGACCAGCTCGTGCGCAAGGGGCTGCTCCTCGACGTGCCTGCGCTCTTCGGTGCTCTCGGGAAGACGATCCGGACCGACCTGCCGCAGTCGCTCGCACCGACTCTCGCCGCCCTGGCCTCGGAGATCGACGCGCGCGACGTCACCCAGGCGGTCATGCAGCCGCCTCTCGTGGCCTACGGGCAGAACGGGTACGGCTCGGTCCTCTTCCCGGACCTCGCCGCGATCCGCAGCGTGGCCGACGGGCTCTTCAGCGCGACGGGGACGCCGCCGGTGGCCTGGCCACCCGCGAGCCCGACGCCCACCCCCGACCCGAACCGGGCGAAGGCGCCGCGTCCGACCCCACCGGTCTGCAGGTAGGGCGCCCTCCGACCCGGTCGGGACCAACGAAGCTCCGCGCGGTGCTCCTCGTACGTCGCCTGCTCCTCGCGAAGCAGGTCAACCGCCATCCCCGTACTGCCCGGGCAGCTCCGCCGCGCGCGCGAACAGCTCCGCCTGGTCGACCTTCGGGACGACCTTCGCGGCCTTCTGGTACGGCGCCGCGACCAGGGGTGGAAGCTGCGCCCGCTTCCCGCGCTCGAGCAGATCCGCTGCCGAGAGGATCTGGATCCGCGGGTAGTCCTTCCCCGACACGTCGCTGTGGAACGTGCCGGCGATCGTCGCCTCGTGCTTCATGGGTCCGGTCGGCTCGTCGAGCGTCACGAGGATCCCGATCGCGGCGCCCTCGCGCTCCGCGACGGCCTTGAGGACCCGCACGTCGTCGGCCTTCGGCTTCCCGCTCTTCACGCTGACGATCCCCTGCAGGAGGCCGCCATCGGCTCCTGTGAAGGTGATCCGCCCGTCGATGCCGGTGTCCGGGCCCTTCTTCTTCTGGTCGCCCGACGACGGCGTGGCTCCGAGCTCGTCGAGCGCCCACCACTGGAACTGGTAGCGGCCCTCGAGCCCCTCGCCGGCGAGCATGCGGGCGCCCTCGACCTCGGTCGGGCTCCCGATCACGGGCACGTTCTCCAGGCCGAAGGTAGAGCGACCCTGTCCGCTTGAGAACCCGGCGAAGCTCGACCAGCCGGACGCTCATCTCGACGAGGTAGGCGAGCATCGGCGTCTTGCCGATGCCGAACTCGAGGGCCGCCATCAGCTGCGACACGCCCACAGGCACCGCGCCCTGGTGCAGCGCGCTCTGCTTGAGGCACGCGAGATGGCCCTCCGCGGTCGGGCCCCAGTGCCAGCGGAGGCTGGGAGCGCCATCCTCCGCGCTCCGTCCGTCACGGGGCCACGCGCTGCCAGCGTGCCTGTTGGTCGAACGCGACGGAGATCGTCCGCGCGGGGCGCGTCCCGGAGAGATCGATGTCGATCACGCTCCTCTCTTCGGCCGCATACCCGAGGATCCGCGTGCCGTCGGGCGACCACGTGAGGGGTGCGCTCTGGACGTCGGGGTGCACCGGGGTGACCGCATCGGTCCCGTCGACCCGAACGACCACGACCTGGTACCCGACGATGTTCGTGCGCCGCCGCGTGAACGCCAGCCTGGTCCCGTCCGGGGACCAGGTCGGCCCGGCGTCGTTGGAGATGTTGCCGCCCACCTGGCGCGAGACGTCCCGTTCGCCCGTCCCGTCGGCGCGCACGACGAACACGTGCATCGAGGTGCCGTCGGGATCGGCCTGGAACGCGATGAGCTCCCCGCCGGGCTGCCACTGCGGCTCGTGGAACGCCCAGAAGTCGGACGACTTGAGTGCGTGGTCCACGTGGGCGATCCGCCGGACGCCGGTCCCGTCCGCGTCCATCACGTACAGGCCCGTGGCGTCCGGGGCCGCGCCCTTGTCGGCGAAGAAGTCGCCCATGCCCGCGAAGGCGATCCGCGAGCCATCGGGGGACCAGACAGGGTCGATGGCTGGGATCCGGGGATCGCCGATCGCGCGGAAGTCCGATCCGTCGCTCGACATGGTGTGGATCCGGGGTAGCTCGTCGATGTACATCCAGAACGCGATGCGGCGCGAGTCGGGGGCCCAGGCGAGGGGGCCCGGGGCGCCGCCCGCGTACTCGGTCCCCGGGTACGGTGGCACCGGCGCGTGCGTGAGGACGGCGGACTTCACCGTGCCGTCGGGATCGGTCACGACGATCGAGAAGCGATCACCCGTTGCGCGCCAGAAGGCGAGCTTCGTGCCGTCGGGCGACCAGATCGGCAGGTGATCCCCACCGGCCGGGGGCGAGATCTCCCGGACGTCGGAACCGTCCGGTCCCATGAGCACGACGTGGCCGCCCTGGGTGTCGAATGCGATGAGGCCCGCGCCCACGATCCCGTCGGGTGCAGGGAGACGCCGGAAGGCGCCGAGGCTGAGGGTCGCGGCCAGGAGGGCGAGGAGAAGGGCGGCGAGGAGCACCAGCCATCCGACACGCCCGAGCGGAGCGAGGGCCGGCCACGCCGGCCAGGCGAGTCCGTCGCGTCGACGGCGCGGATGCGCCCGTGCGATCGATCGCGCGAGCGCGACCGCGTCGAGCGCCGGTGCGTCGTCGAGGTACCGCCGATAGGCCGCCGTGAAACGGAGCTCGAACCCGGAGTCGTCACGCATCGCCAAGGTCCTTGCGCAACCGATCCATCAGGCGCGCCAGCCGCGAGCGGACGCCGGACGCGGACACCCCGAGGATCCGTCCGATCTCCTCGGAATCGAGCCCGATGCCGTAGCGGAGCGCGATCACCGTTCGCTCGTCCGCCGAGAGCCGCCGGAGCGCGTTCGCGAGGTCCACGCGGGAGATCGCCCCGGCCGGTTCGGCCCCGCCGTCCGCGGATGGCTCCACGGCCAGTTCGTCGAGCCGGAGTGGGCGACGCCCCCGGACGAGCTGGCGGGCCTCATTGGCGGCGACCGCGACGAGCCAGGAGCGCAGGTGTTCGGGCTCGCGGACCGTGGCGAGCTTGCGCCAGGCGACGACGAGCGCGGACTGGACTGCGTCGCGGGCGAGGTCCGCCTCACCGCAGATGCCGAACGCGACCCGCAGCATGTCCTGCTGGTACGCGCCGACGATGGCGGCGAACGCTTCCTCGTCCCCGGCCGCCGCGCGCGACGATGGTGCCCAGGGTGCTGGTCCGATCCACATCGAGCACCGTCATGCCAGAGAGATGCGTGCGGGGCGGCCGACTGTCCCACGCTGCGGCCGAAGGTCCCGCGCCGCAAGGGCCATCACGCCCGGACGCGGTCGCCCGTCGCCCTTCTGCCGCGCCCCCCGCGATGGCGCGGGACGGAAGCCGGCCGCGGGTGCATCTCTCAGGTATGAGGGTCGATGGTGCGGACGCGCCGCGCCTGTCGGCGTGCAGCGACCCGCGGAAGCCTGCGTCCCGAGAGGAGCGGATCATGACCGGATCGGGCTCTCGCCCCGGATCCCAGGACCCGGACGGCCGTCGGCGTCCGGGGCGGGAGCGCGCGGGCAGGCCGCTCCTCGCGGTCGTTGTCACGGCGATGGTGGCGCTCGCGGGCTGCTCGTCCGCGAGCCCGAGCCCGGGCAGTTCGAGCGAACCTCCTGGCGGTGCGGCCTCGCCGGGGGCGACCGTCGTGGCGCAGGGCGATGCGCCCGGCGCCGCGGCCTCGGCCCCGACCGTGCCTTCCGCCTCCGCGTCCGCTCCCGTCCCACCGGCACCCTCCACGCCGGAGGCCCCGGACGCGCGCTGGGCACCGCCGAGCGAGGCGGCCGTCCCAGTGGCGACCTCGGCGACGCTGCAGACGATGATCGACGGCTGGGTCGGGACGAGTGGCGTCCCGGGCATGGCCGCGGCGGTCGTCACGCCCGGGGGGTCGTGGGCCGGGGCCGCGGGCGTCGATGCCGCCGGCACGCCGATCGTCGCGGACTCGGCGTTCTCGATCGCGAGCGTGACGAAGACCTTCGTCGCCGCCGAGGTCCTCCTGCTCGCCGCGCGGGGAGCGATCGATCTCGACGCGCCCGTGACGGACTACGTCGACCTCCCGTTCGACACGGGCGGTGCGACGGTGCACCAGCTGGCGACGATGCAGAGCGGCTTCCCCCTCTTCGTCCCGGACGAGATCCTCCAGCCGCTCGTGGCGAAGGACCTCCAGCGGGTGATGACCGCGGCGGACATCGTCGAGCTCTCCAAGGACGAAGCCCGGATCGGCACGCTCGGCGGACCCGGGAGGTACAACGGGCTCAACTACGTCGTGCTCGGCCAGGTCATCGAGAAGGTGACCGGCGAGCCACTCGCGACCGTGCTGAGGCGCGACCTGCTCGCCCGGGCGGGCCTCGACCGGATCTGGACGCAGCCCGAGGAGGAGCCCGGGGCGCCACTGACCGTCGCCGTGGACGGGAACGCGACGCGCTTGGTCGATCCGGCGGGCGGCTACCTGCCGTCGCTCGCCGCCGCCTCCTCTGGCCGCGGCGGGGCCGGGATGGCCGCGGACGCACCGAGCCTCGCGCGGTGGGGCTACCTGCTCTACGGGGGTCGGGTCATCGATCCGAGCCTCGTCGGCATGATGACGGACGGCGACCCGGCTGCCGACCACGGCTACGGATTCGGCACGATGACCGCGGAGATGGACGGGTCCACGGTCGTCGGCCACGTGGGCGACTACATGGGGTACTCGTCGATCCTCCTCGTCTGGCCGGAGACGAGGACGGCGGTGGCCGTGCTCGCACCGAGGCAGGGTGCCTCGCTGGACGGGACACTGCCCGGCTTGGCCATCGCCCTGTACCAGGCGTTCCAGGACGGCTGACGGGGGCCGGCGCCTCAGGTCGCGCGGCCCGCGGCCTCTCAGAACCCCTTCGCGGCCAGGAGCCGTGCCATCCGGCGTGCGGCGCGCGCGCGGTGCGAGACGGCGTTCTTCTCCGCGGCGGACCACTCGCCCAGGGTGCGGCCGCCGGGTGGCTCGGGCTGGGGCTCGAAGATGGGGTCGTATCCGAAGCCGCCTTCGCCCTTCGGCCCGGCGGCGATGCGGCCCTCGAGGGTGCCGCGCGTGCGGACGACCGGGATCCCGCCGCGCGGGCCGGCCTCGCGGGGATCCGCGAAGGCGAGCACGCAGCGGTAGCGAGCGCCGCGGTCGGCGGGCGGGAAGCCTCGCAGGGCGAAGAGGAGCTTGGCGTTGTTGTGTGCGTCGGTCGCGCCCTCGCCGGCGAAGCGGCGGGTCCGGACGCCGGGTCCCCCGCCCAGCGCGTCGACCTCGATCCCGGAGTCGTCGGCGAGCGTGGGCAGACCGGTGGCGCGGGCGTAGAAGCGGGCCTTGATCGCGGCGTTGGCCGCGAAGGTCGTGCCGTCCTCGACCGGCTCGCCGGCGGCTGCCGGCGGGACGTCGGCGAGGGAGACGACCCGGGCGTGTTCCAGGTGGAGGAGCTCGGTCAGCTCGCGGAGCTTGTGGGTCGAGCCCGTCGCGACGAGCAGGACGGGCCGGCTCTCGGAGGCGCGGTCGTTGCCGGCGGCCTGCCCGGACGGCGTCCGCCGGTCGCCCGGGTCCGCCGCGCCTG
>JAKAJU010000106.1 GCA_021813655.1 Chloroflexota bacterium
GACGCGGTCGGGGACGCGAGGCGGCTCGCGGCGCTCGCGCGACGCCGCGGACGGGGAGGGGACGGAGCCCGACGGGGCCGGACCGAAGCGGTGACCGGCGCGGCGGCGCTCGCGCGGTACCTGCGATCCCTCGCCGCCCGTGACGCGTCGCCCCACACCGTCCGCGCGTACCGCGGTGGGATCGGGCCCTACCTCGCATGGCTCGAGGCGCGGCGTGTCGACTGGCGTCGCCCCGGGAGGCGCGACCTCCGTGCCTACGTCGCGCACGTCGCCGAGGGGCACGCGCGGCGGACGATCGCGCAGCGCCTCGCCGCGATCCGCTCGTTCCATCGATGGGCGGCCCGCGAGGGGATCGCGCCCGGGGACCCGTGGGCTGCGATCGCGACGCCCCGCATGCCGCGGCGGCTTCCGGCGGTCGTGGACGTCGCCGGGATCGAACGCCTCATAGACGCCGCCGGCACCGCCAGCGACCGCACGGGGCCGGTCCTGGGCAGGGCGCTCGCGCTTCGGGACCGGGCACTCGTCGAGACGGCCTATGCGGCGGGCCTCCGGATCAGCGAGCTCGCTGCGGCGACGGTGGCGAGCGCGGACATCCGTCGCGGCGAGATCCGCGTCGTGGGGAAGGGCCGCAAGGAGCGGGTGACGCTCCTCGGCAGACCGGCACGAGAGGCGATCGCCGCCTACCTCGACGAGGGTCGCCCGGTCCTCCTCGCGCTTCGGCCCTGGGCATCGGCCGACGTTCCCGAGCCCGCGCTGTTCCTCAACCACCGGGGCGGGGCGCTCGGGGCACGGGGCATCCGGTTCCGGCTGGACCTGCATCGGCGGGAAGCCGGTCTGCCCGACGACGTGACGCCGCACACGCTCCGCCACAGCTTCGCGACGCACCTGCTCGACGGGGGCGCCGACCTTCGCGTCGTGCAGGAGCTCCTCGGCCACGAGAGCCTTGCGACGACGCAGGTGTACACCCACGTCTCGCCGGCGCGGCTCCGGGCGTCGTACCGAGCGGCCCACCCCCGCGCGACTCGTCCCGGGCAGCCGCGGTGACCTCGCGCCGCTCGCTCGCCCGTGCCGGCCTGATCGTCACCTCCGCGTTCCTCGCGGCGCGCGTGCTCGGGTGGGTGCGGCTCCTCGTCATCTCGACGACGTTCGGGGCCGGTGCCGACCTCGACGCGTTCTTCGCGGCCTTCCGGATCCCCGACCTCATCTTCCAGCTCGTCGCCGCCGGCGCGCTCGGGACCGCGCTCATCCCCGTCTTGGCCGGGCTCTTCGCCCGCGACGAGGAGCCGCACGGATGGCGCGTGACCTCGACGGTCGGGAACCTGATGCTCCTCGCGCTCGGCGGTCTTGCGGCCGCCGTCTTCGTCCTCGCGCCGTGGATCATCCCTGCGATCACGCCGGGGTTCGACGCGGAGCAGATGGACCTGACGATCGAGCTCTCCCGGATCATGCTCCTGAGCCCGATCCTCCTCGCCCTCGGGTCGGTGGCGAACAGCGTCCTCAACGCACGTCACCACTTCCTCGCGCCGGCGCTCGCGCCGATCGTGTACAACCTCGCGATCATCGCGGCGGCCGTCCTGCTCGCTCCGGCGCTCGGCGTCGTGGGGCTCGCGATCGGCGTCGTGGTGGGTTCGGCGCTGCACCTCACCGTCCAGGTGCCGGCGCTCTTCCGCGCCGGATTCCGCTATGCGCCCCGGATCGACCTCCGCGACGCGGCCGCGCGGCAGACGCTCCTGCTCATGGCGCCCCGCGCGATCGGGCTGGGTGTCGGCCAGCTGAGCCTCGTGATCATGACCTCGCTCGCGTCACTCCTCGCCGTCGGCTCGATCACCGCGTACACGATCGCGTTCACGGTCCTGCAGATCCCCATCGGCGTGATCGGCGTCCCGCTGGGCATCGTCACCCTCCCGGCGATGAGTGCCGAGCTCGCCCGCGGCTCGGTCCGCCAGTACACGAACCTGCTCGTCGGCAGCCTCCGTCTCATGCTCTTCGTCATGCTTCCGGCGACGGCGCTCGGGATCGTGCTCCGTCGCCAGATCATCACGCTGCTCTTCGACTACGGACGGTTCGACGCCTACGCGGTCGACCTGACGGCCGACGCGCTCTTCTACTTCCTCCTCGGCCTAGCCTCCGAGTCGCTCATCGTCATCCTCGCCCGCGCCTTCTATGCCGGCCGGGACACGCTGACGCCCGTCGTCGCCGCGATCGTCGCCGTGGTTGTGAACGTGCTGGTCGGGCTCGCCACGGTCTGGACGATGGGGTTGCCGGGCCTCGCGCTCGGTCTCGCGATCGGGTCGTGGGTCGAGACGGCGATCCTCACGGTCCTCCTCTGGCGGAGGGTGAGCGGATTCCGGATCTCCGGGCTCGTCGACGCCGGGCTCCGGTCCGGCGCGGCCGCGATCGCGTCAGGCCTCGTGTCCCTCCTCGTGGTACGCGGCGTCGAGTCCGTGATGGGAACGGCACTCGGCAAGCCGGCGCTCGCGATGGAGGTCGTCCTCGCAGGCGCCGCGGGCGCGCTCGCGTTCGTCGCGGTCGCCGCGGCTCTGCGCATCCCGGAGCTGCCCACTATCCTCGGACTCATGCGGGATGCGCTGCGCAGGTCGGCCGCGTGACGGGCGAGGCGGCCGGGGTCCTCATCGCGCCCCCGTTCGAGCCGGCGGTCGAGCCGGATCCGTGGGACGCGCTCGTCGCCGCGAACCCGCACGGCAGCTACCTCCAGACGCGTGGCTGGGCGCGCGTGAAGGCCGCGAACGGGTGGGCCTCACGGCTGGTCGTCGCCGAGGCCCCCGAAGGTCCGATCGGGGCGCAGATCCTCCTGCGCCGGCCCCGGCCGGTCCCGTGGACGTTCGGGTACGCCCCGCGCGGGCCCGTGGCGAC
>JAKAJU010000146.1 GCA_021813655.1 Chloroflexota bacterium
CACGCGGGCCGAACGGCCCGTCGCCGGGCCGCGTCGCTGGCGCGGAGTCCGGCCCGGACCAGGAGGTAGATCGTGAAGGCCGTCGCGAACCACCCGACGGAGTTCTGCAGCGGGACGCCCTCGCCGCCGCCCGCTCCCCAGCTCCAGGCTCGGTAGACGGGGCCTGAGAGGATCGGGTCGAGCGCAAGGTCCCATCCGGTCATCGCGACGGCGCCGGCGAGCGCGAGACCGACGTCGCGCCCGGCACCAGCGGGCAGGCCGGACCATCGTCCCGCGACGAGGTCGACGACGACGAACGTCGGATACGCGAGCGCGAACCACGCGAGAGGGATGACGACGGGCACCGACCCGATCCACGGTCCGAGCGCCGCCGTGTAGTGGTAGGGGCCGTACACGAGGCCGGACAGGACGCCCGCTTCCTCGAACGCCCACGACGTGATCGCGGTGACGGCGAGGAAGGCGGCGGCGAGGCGGAGCCCCAGGGTCGCCCGCGCGTGCCACAGACAGAGCAGGGCGAGGACGACGACCAGCGTCGCCACGGCCGTCGCCGTCATGCGAGGGCCGTCCCTCGCTGGCATCCGACGTCGAGCGACGGGGTGGGCACGACGGGAGTATCCGCCCTCGCGCGCCGCCCCAGGAGATCGGGCCGAGATCAGTCGCTCTCGTCAGTCGCCGGCGGGAGCAGGTAGAGCGCCATGACGAGGGCCGTGCGGGCGACGAGGCTGTGCCGCATGTCGGCGGGCATGCGCACCCAGGTCCCGGGACGTGCCGCCATCGCGTGCCCATCGACCGTCAGATCGCCCGTGCCGGCCAGGACATGGATGATCGCCGGGCGCGCCGACGTGTGCTCCGCGAGTCGCTCGCCGGCGGCGAAGGCGAAGAGGACGAGCTCGAAGCCGCCCTCGTCCGAGAGCGTCTGGCTCAGGATGCCACGCGGGGGAGGGGATGCCTCTGCCGCGAGATCGGGGAACGCGGTGTACGACGGTGCCATGCGGATCTCCTCTACCCGGATGTCCGGGCGCTCATGTCACGCAGTGTCGCCGCCTCGAGGGCCCCGAGCATCGCGTCCTGGGCCCCGACGAAGACTTCGTGGGCCGAGCACGCCTCCAAGGTCGTGCACGCCTGGTCATGCAGCACGCATCGCTGGCGCCGTCCGTCGCCCTCGATCGCCTCGATGACGTCACGGGCGGAGATCTCCGCAGCCGGGCGCCGCAGCCGGTAGCCTCCGTTGCGCCCGACCGTCGCCTCGACGAGCCCGTGCCGGCCGAGGTCGCCCATGATCGCGGGGAGGAACCGCTCGGGGATAGCCTGCCCCGTCGCGATCCGGCGCACGCTCAGGAGCTCACCAGGCGCGGCCTCCGCGAGGGCGAGCATCGCCCTGATCGCGTAGTCGGCCCGTCGCGTGAGCTGGAGCTTCATCGTCCCGTCGGCCTGCCGGATCGGAGGGCGTCCGGTCGAGCGATCACTTGGCCATGAGGACGCCGACCGCGCCCCTCCCGACGAAGTTGAAGGCGTGCGTGACGAACGCGTACATGCCCTTCTCGGGGATCGTGAGCTCGATGATCGCGCCCTGGGCCGGGGCGAGGTCGACGGCCTGGCTGCCCCACCCGCCGGCATTGCCCTTCACGAGCTGGATCCCCTCCTTCGTCACGGTGTCGAAGATCGTCCCGACGATGTGGAACGAGCTCCACTCGTTCGGCCCCACGTTGAGCACGAAGATGCGGATGCGGTCCCCTGCCGCGACGGAGATCGGGTTCTCCTTGTACTGGGTGGCGACGCCGTTGAAGACGACGAAGTCGGGAGCCGGCGCGGCCGCGTTCGCCATCGCGTAGCTCGTCGGCTGGCCCTGGCCGCCGAGGTACCACTCCGACTGGACGAACACGAGCTCGCGATCCACCGTCGGGAGTCCGCCCCTCGGCTCCACGATGACCATCCCGTACATCCCGTTCGCGATATGCCAGAGGGTCGGTGCCGTCCCGCAGTGATACATCCAGACGCCCGCGTAGTCGGCGCGGAAGGTGTACGTCCACGTCGCACCCGGCGCGATCTCGACCATCTGGTCGTCCATGGCGGTCTGGCTCGCGTGGAAGTCGATCGAGTGCGACATCGCCGTCTCGTTCTTCAGGTGCACGCGCACCGTGTCGCCGAGGTGGACGCGGAGCGTGGGGCCGGGCACCGTCCCGCCGAAGGTCCAGACATGCACGACGTAGCCCGTGGCGACAGTCATGTCCTTCTCGATGATCGGGAAGTCCACGTCGTGGACAGCGCCGGACAGGAGGGCAGGCGCGTTCGGATCCGCGACGGTGTAGGCCGGCGCGTTCGGGTCCGGCGCCTCCGTCGCCGAGGGCGCCGCGCTGGAGCCGGTCGCCGTGGTCGCGGTGGTCGCGCCGCCAGCCGGGGACATCGCCGGCATGTCGGGACTGCTCGGGCTGTTCGTCGCCGGCGCGGTGGACGGTGCCGCAACGGCCGCCTGGGCCGGAGCGGCCGCGGCCGGCGCTGCCGCCGCCGACGGTGACGCGACGGGCGGCGGGAACGTCCACCTCCCCGCCTCGGCGCTCGTGCAGCCGCCGAGGATGAGTGCGAGCGCGATCGCGGACAGTGCCAGGGCCCGGGAACGTACGACGTGCATCTCAGTCTCCAGCCGGAGGGACATCCGTAAATAAAACAGCAGTAACTTGGTGTTAGTTTATCGCACGTCTCGCGCATGTCAAGGCCATCGGGGGCGCCGCACCCCCCCCCAAGGGCGCCGTTCGCGGCCCGGAACGGTCGGCAGGGTTGGCGCGGGTCTAGACTCGGACGACCCGGCGATCGTCGGGAAGGGGAGACGCGATGCTCGGGGTCTGGCGCCTTCAGCTGC
>JAKAJU010000056.1 GCA_021813655.1 Chloroflexota bacterium
CGGGACGCCGCAGGGGACGCCGCAGGGGCCGCCGCATGGGCCGCCGAGCGGGCCGCCGCAGGGGACGCCGCAGGGGCCGCCGCAGGGGACGCCGCAGGGGCCGCCGCAGGGGACGCCGAGCGCGAGTGGCAGACGGCCCGACTCATGGCCTATCTCGCAGGATGACTCCCGCGGAGGCCGCCATCCGCGAGCGGCATTGGCAGGTACCACTGTCCGGCGTGACGCTCTGCGGTCGGGATGAAGAAGTCTGGCCCTGCGACGCCATACAGGCCCTCGCCCTGCTCGACGCCGAGCGGGCGGAGGTGGCGCGGCTGGACGTGGCGCGCGCCGATGCGTTCCGGCGGGGCCGGGAACGGGAGCGCGCCAGCATCCTCGTGGCGGTGGAGGAACGCCAGCACTCCGACTTCGCCTCCGAGGGTGGAGTCCTCGTGCGGCACGACGGACCGGAGCGGGCGTGGATAGAGGTCGCCGCCGTGCTCGCCGCCATCGAAGGAGCCGACCGTGACTGACACGGACCGCCTGCGCTCGCTCGCAGAGGCGGCGACGCCGGGGCCGTGGGAGGTGCAGGACGAAGGGCAGGCTGACGGACTGTCGGTGGTCCGTCTCGAACCAGACCTCGGCTATGCGGCAGAGGTCATATGGACAGATGACGCTGACTACCCCGACGAGGCGCGCCCCGACCTCGCCGCCTACATCGCCGCCTGTTCGCCCGACCGCATCCTCGCCCTGCTCGACGAACTGGGCGCACTGCGGGCGGTGGCGAAGGCGGCGCGAGAAGTCAGCCTGCGTCCTTTCGGGACCGGCGCCATCGGCGCACAGATCGACCTACGCGCCGCCCTCGTCCGGCTGGAGGTGACGAAGTGAGCCTGCGTGACGCCCTCCACCGCGAGACGTGGCTGTCTCATGGTCTGCCGCCGGAGGCGGAGTGCGGCTACTGCGATGGGGTCATCGCTCGCCTCCGCGCCCGTGGCGTCGTCATCTTCGAGAGCCGCGAGGCGCTGCTGGAGGAGCGGGACGCCGACGCCATCCTCGCCGACCCCGCCTTCCGCGAGGCGCTGGTGGAGGCGGTGGCGGATGCGCTGGGCGACATCGACTCAGTGGCGGAGACGGACCGATTGTGGCGGGCGATGGGTCCATGGACGCTCGCCCGCGCCATCGTGGACCGGCTGGTGGAGGTGCCGCGATGAGCGTGCGGTTCGGTCGTCGCCTTCCGGTCGTGGAGGTCATCTGGTTCGACTGCCTGCTCTTCACCGGCGGCTGGGAGAGACACGCCGACGTGATGCGCCAGCGCCGGCAGATCCGCCAGCGGTCGGTCGGCTACATCCTCGCCGATGACAGGGCGGGGATCCTGCTCACCGGCTCGCTGAGCCAGGGCGGCAACGTCTTCGGGACGCTCATGATCCCACGGGCGCAGATCAAGCGGGTGCGGCGGCTGGAAAGGCGGGCCTGATGGGCTACGGCTTCTACTTCCTCGCCGACGGACGCCCCGGCGGGTACGTGGTCGAGGCCACCTGCGACCGACGGGGCTGTGACGCGGAGATCGACCGTGGGCTCGGCTTCCTTTGCGGGTACCAGCCCCACGGCCGACTGTCCAATGTACCCGGCTGTGGTCGCTACTACTGCGACCGCCATCTCGGCGCAGTGGGGCCTCGCGGCGCCTGTCCCCATCGTGGCGTGAGGGCATGGGGCAAGACCCTCGCCTGCATGGAGGTGCGTGAAGACTGGGAGGGATGGAAGACGTACTGCACGAACCGGGTCGGCCACGCCGGGCCGCATTGGGCGGACGACTCGTGAAGCCCCTCGCCCTCGCCGCCTTCCTCGGTGCCGCCTTCATGGCCGCCGCCGCCCTCTGGTGGGTGACCTTCCGCCACCACCACCGGGAGATCACAATGCGCCCGGACTGGCGGGAGCCCGAGGACGGCGTGCAGCCTCCCGATCCGTACCCGATGGGCGCAGCCGAGATGGCCGAAGTCCTGGCGGGCTGGCAGCGGTCGCGGGCGACGGGGCTGGCGTGAGCACTGACGAAGCCGGCACGATCCTCGCGATCGGGATGGTCATCAGCATCGCGGCCGGCGTGCTGGTCGGCTGGCTCGTCGCGCGAAGGGTCGCACCGCGCGAGTGACGCGGTAGAGTGGGGAGCATGAGCGAACAGATGGAAGGGGTCCTCATCATCGGCGGGACCTCCGCGGCCATGGCGGTCGTCTTCGGCCTTCTCATCTACGCGGCCCGCCGAGCTCCGGCCGCCTGGGTCCGCGCGGTCTGGCTCGCCGCCATCGCGCTCGCGGCGGTCGCCGGATACGCGGGCAACGAGCTCACCGGCGCCGGGATCGCGGCGGCGCTCGTCGGGATCCCGTACGTCATGTGGGAGAACGGCCGCTAGGGCTTGCGCGGCTCCGGCCGCGCGGTACGATGTGAGCGACGGTTCTGCGCGACCGCAGACAGGAGATGACCATGCCGATCCCGAGGCCCACCGGACCGCCGGCCCGCCTTGACGAGGAGACTGGCGGCCTTCTGTGGCCGTACGCCGCGACCATGGCGCGAACACAGACGGCCGACGCTTCACCGCCCCCGATCACGACGAGCGCGCGGACAGCTCTCGGCCGCATCACGCCCCGCCGGATCACCGGCCGGGGCAGGCGGGGTGGATCGCTCGCCCCGGTCACCCCGGCCCCCGGGCCGGGGTGGCCCGCCGCACCTGCCCTGGCGATGCTCGATCCGTCGACACGGATGGCGGCTGCCGCGACTCGTGCCCAGCAGGCCATCGGGGCGACCCCGCCGCCGACAGCTCCCGGCCGGTACGACGCCACCTCGACGGGGCGTGACTTCTCGGGGGCTCTGGGTCAGATGGTCACGGCGGCGGCCAGGGGCCTCCGCGCCTGGCGCTGATGGATGGCCCGCATCCCGGAGGACGATTCCCCGAAGGGACGGATCCGCAGGATCTCTCTCCCGAGGGTGCTCGAGCGACCAACGAGGACCGCGTTCCTGGTGATCCTCGTGTTGGCGGCGATCGTGTGGGACGAGTCGGTGGTCCGAGCGGTCGCCGTGGCGATCGCGCTCGCCGTCTTCTACGGCGCGGGCTGGTCTGATGGCCGGCGGGACGGGCTGGTTGCGCTCATCGGCGGACGAGACGCTCGCCGAGCTCGACCGGCTCCGCGCGAGGGAGGCGGAGAGGAGGGCGACTGACCTCGCGAAGCTCGCCACGATCGCGGCAGGGCTCGGGATCGGGACGGAAGCGGAGCCCGACCCCCCCTCGGCCCCGCGAAGGACGCCTCCGGTCGACGGGTCCGGTCCCCGGAGCACTCCGGAGGCGTCCTTCCCCCTCCTGCCACGCCGGACGACCCACGGCGGGCCCTACGGGGCGTCGATCATCGAGGCCGTGGCGGAGAGCGTTCGGAGGCCGACAGATTGGTAGCCCCGACGATGGCCGTGCGGGCCGACCGCTGCCGCATCTGCCGCTCCGTGGCGTACGTGGAGGACGTGAACGCACGCCTGTTCGACTCCGAAGGGGTGCCGAAGCGCCAGTGGAAGGCCGCGGCGGACTACCTGCGCTCGGTCGGGGTCTCGGGTTCGTACTCGACCCTCGTGTCCCAGCTCCAGGGACACCAGAAGCACGTCGCGCAGTACCTCGCCGGGGCCCCGGCGGCTCCGGCGGCCGGCGGAGTGACCCGGTTGACGGTCTCCGACACCCCCGCTGACTGGCTCGACGTGAACCAGCAGGCCATGAACATCGGCCTGGAGGCTCTCCGGGGGCTCGCCGGGCGCCTCCAGTCGGGCGAGCTCGAGGTGAAGGAGGAGATGGAGCTCGCGCGGCTCGGTCTCGGGGCCGCCCACAAGCGCGGAGACCACCTGACACGAGGGAAGTTGCTGCGTGACCAGGCAGAAGACCTCCTCCGGCTCGCGTCCGGCTACGACGACGACTCTCCCTGACGAGGTTCGGGGCTGGATCCGGGCCGGGAGGACCGATTTCGGCCTCTTCTGCCGCGAGGGGTTCGGAATCGAGCTCCATTCCGCTCAGCTCGAGGCTGCGGACGCGATCCTCGCGGGCGAGCACGCCTACTTCGTGCTCTCCTGGGCCAATCGGGCGGGCAAGACGACCCTGATCGTCCTCTCACACCTTCACGCGCTGTTCTACAAGCGCGGGATGGCGAGGCCGCGGACCGACGAGGAGCAATCCGCCTGGGCGAGAGAGGACTACCGAACCCTCCACGCCGCTCCGCTCAACGAGCTCGCCGGGAAGGCCCACGCGGAGCTCCAGGAGATCCTCAAGGGGACCAGCAAGGCGCAGAAGAGGCCGGACGGCACCCGCAGGAAGTGTCCCCTGGCCCCCTTCTTCGTCGCCGCGCGAGAAACGAACGACGCCGGGCAGACACACATGACCCTTCGCTGCGTCCTGCACTCCGCGGCGACCGACTTCCGGTCCACCGAGGGCAAGGCGGGGCGCCTCGAGGGCTCGGCGTGGCGGTACATCACCTGGGACGAGTGGCCGCAGACCGAGAACAAGGATGACATCCGCTACGTGCTCTACAACCGGCTCACGAACCGCGCCGCGGACTACGAGGCGCCGATCGTGCTCACGGGGACGATCACCCCGGAGACCGAGCACATCGCCAAGGAGTTCCTGGCGAAGGCCGAGGACCGCGCCGACCCCGACTGGTGGGCGAACCACGCCGCGCGGAGCCTGAACCCCACCACGTCGGGCAAGTCACTCGCCCGGGCCGCGCGAAACCTCGATCCCGAGGACTACGCCCGCGCCGTGCTGGGGGTGCCCGGCGGCGTGAAGGGCCGCGTCTTCCCTTCGCTGGTCATCGACCCGGTGTTCCGCTCCGATCTCCCGCGCTTCCGGCCCCCCGACCGCCACGACCCGCCCGAGCGGGCCTACGTCCACACGTGGGACCTCGCGATGAGCGAGGCCGACAACGTGGGGGTCGTCCTCGAGGTGCCCGCCGGATGGCGCTTCTCGCACACGGACCCCATCCTCGGCGCCTCTCTCCGGGTCATCCCGGGCAGCCGGACGCTGACCGACGACGAGCTCGTCCACGCGATCGAGAGCGACTACCTCGTCTACGGCGGCCGGGTCGTCGTCGATGCGACCGACGCCCACGGCAAGAACATCCACCGGACCCTGCGTCGCATGGGGATCCCGTGCCAGGAGTGGGTGGCGAACGAGCGTGACCGACGCAACGTACGGCGGAAGGACGAGAGCATCCGCAACGCGCGCGCGATCCTGACCGAGGGCATGGTGTTCCTCCGCGACAAGACAGGCGAGGTGGTGCTCGACGACGACGGCGTGCCCCGGTTCGATCCGGCGCTGCCGTTCGGTGCGCTGCGGCTTCCGGCCGCCTGGTCGATCGTGCACGACCAGCTCTCGATCCTGCGCGAAGAGGACGAGCGCCAGCGCAAGGACGCCGCGATGGCGCTCGTCCAGGGCCTCGACTTCCTGTACCGGATCCGCCGCGCGAAGACCCATCAGGACACCCCGCTGAGGTTCGCGGTGTTCGCCGGCGCGCCGGACTTGTCTGCCCGATAGCGGACGGCTACCCTAGGTGCGGCAGTACCCGCACCGGAGTCGTCATGCGCAGGGGCACTCTCTCGGCGGCCAGCCTGCTTCCGTCTCCCGCGAACGGAGCCGGCTTCCTGGACTCGCCCTACGTGGTGGGCGCCGACTCCCGCGTCCCCCCCGTGGATTGGTGGTCGCAGATCGGCTCCAAGCCCCAGCCCCCGGAAACGCCGCCGGGGCAGCCGGGCGAGCTGGACTGGCTGGGTCGGGGCACCGAGCGGGATCCTGTCTGGCAGCACCTTGCCGGCGACAAGACCTGGTGGGACGCGGGCATCGCTGCCGTGCGGGCCGGCACGAACCCGCAGGCCGTCCCGGCGTGGCCCGAGATACGGGCCTTCCTCGGGCGCGCTGCACAGGGGCAGCACAACAAGGTGGCCGCGAAGTACGGCCGCACCGCGTCGGGCGCCGTGGACTACACCCATCTCGCCGACGGATCGCCCTCCGGGCTTGACGCGCAGGGGCGGGCGCCGTACACGAACGAGGGGGCGCTGAACCCGGACTACACCGGCCCGGGCGTCCCGGGGCAGGTCGGCGTGCCGGACGTGGCACATGCGCCCGAGTGGTCCGCGATGTACGAGGCGCAGGTCGAGCAGCCGGAATCTCTCCAGCTCGAGGACGGGAGCACGATCCCGAACCCGGCCTACCAGGGGAGGTTCGGCTGGCATCTCGGGGACACCCCGCCGCCATCGACCGTCCCCCTCACGCCCGAGGAGGCGTCGCAGTTCGGAGCGGCGATCCAGACCCTCGACGGCTACATCGCGAACCTCGAAGGGGCGCTGCGGAAGTCGAAGGACCCCAAGAAGACCGCGGCCATCCAGTCGAAGCTCGACACCTACCGCAAGCGTCGGGACGACTACGCGGGGCAGGTGGCGAACGGGAACCCGAGCCCGGAGTGGACGCGCGCGCCGGTCAACGACATGGGGGCCGTCCCGCTGGTCGACGAGACCGGGGCCCTGCGGCTGAACCCCGACGGGACCGTGGTGATGGGGAACCCGAGCGGGTCCTTCGGCTTCGACGCCACCCCCGGCTGGGGCACGTCGATCGCCCCGGCGGTCTCCACCGCGACCCCAGCGGCACCCGCCGCGTCGAGGGTGCCGACCGACGCCGTGATGAAGGCGCAGAGGTACCTCGAGAGGTCCGTGGCTGCGCGCGCGAAGGCCAGGACCGACGCCGAGCGCAGGCGGCTCGACGAGCAGATCCTCACCTGGTCGCGCCACATCAGCGAGTACCTCGCACGCTAGGAGACCGAAATGGCAGTCCGTCGCCTCACCGTCACGCCGACCATCGCGGGCCTGTACTCAGCGAACGATGTCCTCGGCGGCCTCCTCACGTTCGCGGATGCCGCGCAGGTCGCGGGAGGCGGGGGGAAGATCCTCGCGGTCGAGATCGTGAGCAAGATCGCGTGGGTCAACACGGACCTCCTCATCTACGACTCCGCCCCGACCGTCCCGGCCGACAACGCGGCGTCCGACCTCGCGGCCGCCGACATCGGCAAGGTCGTCGGCCCGGCCGTGTTCTCCGCGTCGACGGCGTTCGGCGTCCCGAACGTCGCCGTCCGGGAATACAGCCGTCTCGGCTACCAGTGCCGCGGCGGGAAGGCCCTCTACGGCCAGCTCGTGACGCGGGGTGCCCCGACATACACGGCAGGTGATCTCTCGGTCTCGATCATCGTCGAGACCGAGGAGGGCTAGTGGACCTCTCCCGCGAGGCTCTCGACGCGCGGATCGAGGGCCTTCGAGGCGCGTACACCGCCTACGGGTCGCTCCTCCGGGAGCGCAACCGCGTCTACCTGCGAGCCTACAGCCCGCCCTTCGAGAGCAAGCTCGCCGAGCACGACCAGTGGCCGGAGAGGATCAAGGCGGCGGAGGCCGGGCACACCCGCTCCTCCTACAACATCACCCGGGCGGTAGCGGACATCTGGACGAGCCTCGAGGCCGGGGTCTTCCCCACGTTCCGCTGGTGGGAGCAGTACGTCCCGACGCCCGTCCCCACGCTCGACGAGGAAGAGAACGCCCGGACGCAGAGTTCCTACCGGGCGGGCAAGCTCGCCGCCCGCCAGCTCGCGACGCTGCGCGAGCAGACGGTCAAGCGGCACGTCCGCATGTCGCGGATGGCCCGCCACTACTACCGGGCCATCCGGCGCAAGAACATCTACGGGCACTCGTGGGTGAAGACCTGGCCGGATCGCTCCCGGCAGACGTTCCGGATCGAGAGCGACATCGACAACAGCACCGTCTATCCGGTCTGGTCGGCCTGGGACAGCAGCAAGCTCGACGCGATCCTCGTCGCCTACCGTCGCTCGGCCCGAACGGTGGCCGCGCAGTACCCGGGTTCCGTGAAGCTCGAACGAGACGGCATGTCGGCCGAGGGGTCCTCCTACTACGTCCCGACGAGCGGGCCCGCGGTGGACATCGACCGCCAGTACGTGTGGGTGGAGGACT
Organism: Chloroflexota bacterium; assembly: GCA_021813655.1. Taxonomy (GTDB): domain Bacteria; phylum Chloroflexota; class Limnocylindria; order Limnocylindrales; family CSP1-4; genus CAIYQJ01. Next base: position 7,999 of record JAKAJU010000056.1, read on the forward strand.
ACTGGTGCCTTGACGAGACGCTCGATCAGGACGGCGCGGTCTCCGCGTCGAAGGTCGCGAACGCCGTCCGGGTGAACGGGAAGATCGTCAGCCACGAGATCTACGACGACTGGCGGGCCATCCCCTACGTCTACTTCGAGAACGCGGACGAGCGCGACCACTACGGCTTCTCCGACGTGGGGACCGTGCTGTCCATCCAGGACGGCCTGAACCGGATGCTCTCGCAGCAGCAGGATGTGATCTTCGGCGAGTCGAGGCCGCGCTTCAAGTACCGCGGCGACGCAGACAGACACATCGACCTCACCACGGAGGAGGTCGTGTCGCTCGACATGGACGAGGACATCGACCAGATCCGCGTCAGCCTCGACGTGTTCCCGACGCAGGTGCACGGCACACAGCTGTTCCAGGTGCTCGAGATGGCGACGGGCCTGCCGCCGGCCGTGTGGGGCAGGATCCAGGCCGCGCAGAACTCGGGGCGGGCGCTCGCGACGGCATGGCGCGCCACGGCCGCCCGGCTCTCCCCGCGGCTCGACCGCACCAAGCAGAGCCTCGACGACTGGATCTCGATGTGGCTCGACTGGCTTGAGCTCTACGAGTGGGACGGGGCGAAGACGGTGTTCCGGGGCAACCGGGACTTCGAGGCGGACTTCCCGAACCAGGAGCCGCGCGATTTCACCGAGGTGACGCTCGACGCCGCGAACAAGCTCAACGCCGGGATGTGGGACATCCAGGCGGCGATGGAGGCGATCGGCGTCGAGAGCCCTGACGAGATGCTCGAGCGCGTGCGAGCGAGCTATCTCGACACGGTGCTCCACCCGGAGAAGGCACAGAGCTTCCTCCTCCTCACGCGGCTCCAGAACCAGATCGAGATAGAGGCGCGGCAGGCCGGCCTCCAGGAGCAGGCCGCGCAGGCGCAGCTCGCGCAGATGACATCCTCGGTTCCGGGCAACGCCCCGTCCGCCGGCCCCGTGACCCCCGAGCAGCAGCAGGGCATGGCCGAGCAGGCGGCCGTCGAGCAGGCGGCCACCGCCGCCCCGCGGCTGTCCGAGGCGCAGAACGCCCCGGCAGGCGCCCCTGGCGGGCCCGCGGGGGCATCCCGGCGGTACGGCACGCTCGTACAGGACGGCAAGGCGATGAACCGCCTCATCGACCAGGGGCCGCTCTCGTGAAGCCCGGGGTTCCGCCGCCCCGGCCGAGGGTCGCCCCGGCCCCCGTGTCGCAGCATGTCGGGCCCGGAGAGATCCCGAGCGTCCACCCGCCGAAGGTGCTCCTCCCGGTCGTGGTGGGGAAGCGGTAGATGGCGCGCAGCGGGGGCTTCGGCGGCTCGGTCAACCCGTTCGGCAGCGGCTCCCTCGGCTCGTTCGGCCAGTACGACATCGGGAAGGCGGAGGATGAGGCGAAGAAGGCCGCGACCGACAAACAGGACAACGCGGCTGCCCTGGAGCAGTACCGGACCGCGGTCGATTGGGCCAACGGTGATGCGTCGGACGCCGAGTATCTCGCCTCGCTGCGGGCACAGCTCGAGTCCACGACCGACGAGATGGCGCGCCTCTCCATCCTGAACAAGATCCACGACGCCGAGTACAGCATCGGCTACGCCCAGGCTCAATCTCGCGGCCTCGACGCCCTCATTGCCTTCGAGCAGCGCACGCTCGCGGGGATGAACCCCGGGAACTACCGGGCGCTCGGGCTCCGGGCGTCGATCGCGTCCCATCTCGCCGACCGTCGCAGCCGTGACTACTCACGGGTGGTCAGCGCGTACAACGACGGCCATCTCAGCACGGAGCAGCTCGTCGCCTACGCCGCCCGGATGGTCCGAACGATCCCTCCGGACGCACCCGACGCCGACAACTGGCGCTCGACCCTCGCGGACCTGACCGACCGGCTCGCCTCCGAGAAGGACGCCGAGAAGCGCCAGGACGTGCAGAGGGGCCGCATCACCGACGAGCAGTACCTGGCGTACATCACGAGCCGCCGGGACAGCTACTCGACCGTGAGCCCGAAGTGGGACGACTGGAACCGCCAGGTGGAGGACGTGACGGCGCAGATAGCGGCGAACCACATGGCCGCCGCCGATGCCGCGTTCTTCCGTGAGTACGAGCTCGGCCACAAGTCGGACGCCAGCTACCTCCTCTATCTCAAGCGCCGCCTCGACGGCATGACCGCGACCGATCCCGACCGTGCGCGGTTCGAGAAGGCGTACCAGGACGGGATGTTCTCGCTCGCCGAGGACAAGCTCCGCTACGACGTGGAGCACGGGAGGCGCCCGGCGTCGGACATGGTGGCCTTCCTGCGGACGTACCAGGCGACCCTGAACCCGGGCAGCAAGCTCTGGCGCGACACGCAGAACGCGATCGAGTCGTGGCGGAAGGCCGGCGGGTCGAGCTCCGGCGGGGGCGGAGCCGCGTCGTCGAAGGGGATCGGGGCGGGCGGCACGGGCACCGCCCCCGTCACGGGCGTCCCGGGAGTCCCGGTCCCGAAGATGCACGGCAAGGTCGTCCCCGCGCCGCGGCAGTCCCTCACCGTGGCACTCACCGACCTCGGGCAGACGATGGCCGCCCTCGGCGCGCCGGGCGTGAAGTCCCGGATTACGAACAACGCCGGCAAGGCCCTCACCATGAACATCGACTCCCTCACCGGGGCGCTCGAGCGCGGCCAGGCGTGGTGGCTCTACTCCGACCCCCGCGATCCGAACACGCGGACGAAGGAGCTCGACCCGTACACCGGCGAGTGGACCGGCGGCTGGGTCCTCGGCACCCGCTACTACAAGGTCGACGACGCATCCCTCGCCGAGCTCTGGCGGATCAAGAGCACGTTCCTCATGCAGCAGAGCGAGAACGCCCGCCTGACCGGGAAGTCCACGGCCTACCTGTCGAAGCGCCAGGAGGCGCGCGAGGCGGCCGCGCGGGCGATCTCCATCGACGTGACGGTGGGGCTGCGGGCGGTCACCGAGGACGCGAAGGCGAACCGCGCCGCGATCGACGTGGCGATCGCGGGCAACGACCTCCCGAACGCGCTCGCCGAAGCTCTCCGGATCGACGCCCTCACCGACTACGCGCTCAACGACCTGTACTCGCCCTACGCGAGCGAGGAGGCGCGGTCGGGCCTCGAGGCGCAGCGCGACGACCTTCTCGAGTTCGCGCCTCTCACCGCCTACAACCCGGCCTCCACGACGATCGAGTGGACCGACGCGAACGGCCAGCGCCATACCGGAACCATCACGTCGGTCGATGGCGACCCGTCGTTCGCGGAGGCGGCGCGCGCGGGTCGGTTCGCGGTCACGAACGCGGTCCTCCTGCCCGGCTGGTTCCACACGGTCAACGCGGGAGGGGACGGGAAGGACGGCCTGCCGGGCTGGGGCCTCATCCACGACGACGACGTGGAGGATCTCGGCCTGCCGCCCGACCAGGTGCCGTTCCTCGCCGGGCAGGGGTGGCTCGCGATCTCGACGACCTTCGGCGACCAGGTGGTTCACAGCTACGCGAAGATCACGACGCCCCGGGTGGCGACGCCCGGATCGCACGATCCGAAGGACGTAGACTCCCCGGCCCCGCTCCTGCGTATCGACACGACCGATGACACCGGGCGCTTCTCCGCCGGGTCCTTCACGCTGCCGACCTCGGCCGTCGCGCGCACGGGGTCGGTCACGATGATTCGGTTCAGGGGTGCCGACGGGACACCCGTGCGCGCCTTCACGCTCGACGGCAAGACGTGGATCCGTCCCGAGGCCGGTGACCTGCCGATGCTCGGGTGGAACATCCCGTTGAGGGTGAAGCGCAACGCCGACGGGTCAGCGTTGCTCGTCGACCCGGCGGGAACGGCCATCTTCGCCGCCGACGCAGCGGGGAACGTGACTCCCACCGAGGCGTACAACCAGTCCGCCGCGGGCGCGCTGGCGTGGCGCGGGCAGAACACGCAGACCCCGATCCGCGTCTGGTCGGCCCCGCTCGGGCGGTACGTGAGCGTGTGGAACACCGGGGGCTACAACACCGGCGGCGAGGCGATGGGCCAGTTCGTCACGCCGGACGGTCAGGTGGTCGCCGGCTCCGGCGGCGTCTACGGCGGCGTGTGGCACACGGTCACGACGATCACCGCCGACCCCACGACGGGCGAGGTCAACATGACCCCGACCGCGGAGCAGTGGTACCGCCAGAACAGCCTGCCGGCGCACCTCGACGACTGGATGGAGTCCACGTACGCGCGCAAGCTGACCCGCCCGCAGGGTCCCGCCCAGGCCGCAGCCTGGGACAACAGCGACGCGGCGGGCTCCGCCGCGCGGCTGGTGGCCGAGGGGGACGTTCAGCGGGCGCAGGCCGCGCAGGCCGCTGCGCGGGAGCGGCTGCGCACTGCCCGGTTCGCAGAGGAGCCGGTCACCAAGCGCGCCTTCGACACCCGGGCGGAGCTCGGGGCGGCTCGGCGCGAGCCGCCGGTCGTGGCCCCGCGGCCAACGGCGGGCGACCTCATGCAGCGCAACGCGGTCCTGGCGGCCGAGCTCCGGGACAGCACCGGGAATGCCGGGGTGCGCCAGGAGGCCCCGGTGGCCCTCCCGAAGATCTACCGTGCCCCGGCCGCCATCCGGCCGTTCGCACTCCCGAGCCCGGCGCTGTATCCGTCGCCGATCCCGGCCGCACCCGCCGCGAAGCCGCCGCAGCTCGCGACGGTCAGGAACGCGAGCGGCGCGACGGTCAAGAAGGCGACCCTGGCGAAGCCCAAGCCCGTCGTCCGCAGGGGGCAGACCGCCGGCGTCAGGAACAACGTGATCGCGAGCTGACCGATGGGCGCCCTCCTGTCGAAGCTCGCGAAGGGCCCGCTGTACGCGACCCCCGGCTACAAGCCGCCGGTCTACAAGGCGCCCAAGAGCACGTTCACCTCGGAGTTCGGCCGCGCGTACAACGCCGTGAACCGGCCCTCCCTGCGCCTCCCCGCGAGGATCGCCGGCTCGGTCGGCGTGACGACCCCGGTGACGCCCGCCGCCCTGCCGCAGCGCTTCAACATCAAGGTCCCGTACTCGTCGCAGCCGCCTACCCCTGTCGGCGTTCTGCCGCTGCCAGCCGTCCCCGGGGGCTCGCCATCCGGTCAGCAGGACACGCGCGGCGATCTCCTCGGGAGCCTCGGGGCGGCGTGGGGCGACGTGATCAGCGGGCAGGAGATCAACCTCGGCAACGTGACCATGTTCCTCGCGGAGCGCCCGTTCGTGCTCGGGTCGGCCTTCGGCGGTCTCGTGACCGAGGCGCTCGCCGATGCGCTGGGGATGTCGAAGGTCGGCGACCAGATGAAGGACGTGTGGGCCGCAGCGGGGGATCAGGTTGCGGGCGTCGCCCGGTCGGCAGCCGGGGTGGCCGCTGCCGTGCTCGATGGGGCGGGCAACTCGTTCCGCGACTCGTACCTCATCAACCGGGCCGACTTCGCCCGTTCGCTCGCGGAGCCGTCCCTCTCGGTCGATCAGGTGGTCGGTACCGTCTCTGGCCCGGACGGCTTCCGGCTGACGACGCAGGTGCGACAACTCCGCTTGCAGGGGATGTCGGAGCAGGCGATCCGGGCGGTGCTCTACGACGCGGTGGACCTGCCGGGCGACGTGAAGCAGTCCATCGTGGGCGACCCGAAGGTGAGCGTGTTCGACGCGCTCGAGAAGGCCGGCCAGGCCCGCCAGTTCGCCTACGGCGACGACCTCGGGGCGCAGGCGGCCAACTTCATCGGGCCGATGGCCGGGCTCGGTCTGGACTTTCTCGCCGGCAAGGCGGCCTTCACGGGGACGAGGTTGCTCGTGGGAGGCGTCGCGGCCGGTGGTGGGGCCGCCGCCGGGGCCGCCGCCAGGGTGCTCTCGGTCGGCACGGCGGCCGCGGGGCAGGCACGGATCGGGATGCGGGCGGGGGGCGCTCTCATCGCCGCCGGGACCGGCATCTACGCCACGACCAAGGTCATCGAGGCGGTCGAGAAGTATGCCGGCGCCGAGGCGGCCTACGAGTTCACGAACCGGACGCTCTGGACGCGGCCCCTCTCGGACGACCCGGCGACGTGTTTCGTCGGGAGCCTGATGTTCACCGGCCTCGAGGGTCTCTCGTTCCTGCGCAAGGTGATCCCACAGGGAGCCCGCGTGGCGACCTCGGCGGCCATCGTCGCCGCGCGGGCTCCGATCGTCGCCGGCGCTCGGGTCGTCGGCCGCAAGATCCCGCTCGTGCGGGGCGCCCTCACGACGTGGGAAGACGTGGTGATGGATCGCCTCGCCTACATGTATGACCCGAATGACCTCGCGCGGGGGCGCGCGTTCGTCGAGAAGTACTACGTTCGGCCGATCACGGACGCCGCCGGCCACCCGATCGCCGGTCCGCTCGACCGCGGCATGATGTCGGATGAGGTGGTGCAGACCGCCATCGACCTCGTGATGGAGAGGCTGCCGCCGGAAGGGATCGCGAAGTACGCGGTCATGAAGCACGGGATCGACCGTACCGAGCTGTTCGTGAAGGATCACGTCGACGAGATCGGCCGACTCATCCGCGAGGACCCGAAGGCACTCGCGCGGCGCTGGCGGAACGAGTCGTGGAACCACCGCATGGCCGACACCGGCGTCCCGTTCGACGGGGATGCCGCCGGCCTCATCGCGATCGAGTACCACCGGGTCAAGCGCCTGACCTACGAGCTCCGCACGGGGCTCGACGCCGTGCCCGGCATGGTCGAGCACGTCACGCCCGACGTGACGAAGGCGGTCCGCGACGAGTTGGCCGCGAAGTTCGCCGAGGCGACCAGTTTCATCCC
>JAKAJU010000007.1 GCA_021813655.1 Chloroflexota bacterium
GCGTCGAAGACGGCGTCGTAGACGGGGATGTCGTCGCGGCGGCGGACGAAGATCGCGGAGCCCGCGGCGTGGACCTCGGTGCGGTCGCCGATGTCGACGATCGAGAGGGCGCGCGTGAAGTCGATCGCGGCGGTGAGGTCGGTCGGGATCCCGCTCTGCCTCAGGGCGCGCGCGAAGAGGAGCGTGTTGTCGCGAAGAATCCGGCCGGAGATCGGTCGACCCGCGACCGCGCTGGGGATGCTCCGCGGGCCGGCCGGCTGCATCGCGCCGCTCAGAGCGTGGCGGCCGACTCGGCGAGGAGGCGCTCGGCAGCGGGGCCGCGGACGGCGCGGACGTCCTCCTCGTACTTGAGCAGGACCCCGAGCGTCTCGTCGACGACCGCCGGGCTGAGCTCGGTCGTGCCGAGGGCCAGGAGCGCTGCGGCCCAGTCGAGCGTCTCAGCGACGCCGGGGACCTTCGTGAGATCGGCGGCTCGGAGGCGATCGACGAACGCGACGACCGCGGCGGCGAGCGCCGCGGGTGCCTCGGGGACGCGGGCAGCGACGATCTCGCGCTCGCGCGCCGCCGACGGGTAGTCGATCCAGTGGTAGAGGCAGCGGCGCTTGAGGGCATCGTGGACCTCGCGCGTCCGGTTGGAGGTCACGACGACGACAGGCGGCACCGTCGCGGTGATCGTCCCGATCTCGGGGACGGTGACCGCGAAGTCGGACAGGATCTCGAGGAGGAACGCCTCGAACTCCTCGTCGGCGCGGTCGACCTCGTCGATGAGCAGGACCGGGGCGACGCCGTCACGGCTCTCGAGCGCCCGGAGGAGCGGGCGGCGGAGGAGGAACGCGGGTCCGAAGATGTCGTGCGCCGTCGCAGAGGCGATCTCCCCGCGCGCCTCCAGGAGGCGGATCTCGAGCATCTGGCGAGGATAGTTCCACTCGTACACGGCGGAGTTGACGTCGAGCCCCTCGTAGCACTGAAGCCGGATCAGCTCGGCCCCGAGCACCGTCGCGAGCGTCTTGGCGAGCTCGGTCTTGCCGACCCCGGCCTCTCCCTCGAGCAGGAGCGGCCGGCCGAGCGCGAGAGCGAGGTAGACCGTCGTCGCGAGCGAGCGGTCAGCGATGTACCCCCGCGCACGGAGCGCAGCCGCGAGCGCGTCGATCGAGGCGGCTTCCGGTGGGCGAGGGGGACGGCCCTCCGCGCCTCCGACGGCACCTGCACCACGTGTCACGGCCACGTCGCTCATTGATCCTCGCAGCGCCTGCCCCGGGCGTCACACGCGCGACCGGGAGCCGGAATCTACACCCGGGCGGCCGCCGGGCACGATCGCCGACTCAGCGCGGCGGCCGCCGCGCGAAGCGCGGGTCGGGCGACCAGGAGCCGAGCGCGGCGGACCGCATGTCGAGGGCACGCGGGTCGATGCTCGCGCGGATCTCGTCGCCCGGGAGCGCCGCGATGCGAGCGCCCTCGCCGAGCGCGCGCATCTTCGCCTGGCCGGCCTCGCGCTCGAGCCCGGCGAGGCTCCCCGTCGTCGCGAGCCCGACCCGCGCGATCCCGCGGCCCCGCGTGCTCGCCGCGTAGTGGGCCGCCCACACGAGCACCTCGGGCGCGTCACCGGCTCGTGTAGCGGCGTCGACCACGCCGCAGACGATCCCGCGGTCCCCGGGAATGCGGGTCACGAGCCGCCAGTCGTTGGGTCCGGCGATGAGATCGAACAGGTAGGACGCGTATCCGAGGTCCGCGAGCAGGTCCGCCCCGATCCCCTCGTGGTCGCCACCCGTCAGCGCGAGCATGAGGTGGACCGACGCCACGTCCGAGGCGGCTCCGGCAACGAGCGACCGGTGTGCCTCCGCGAAGAGGGCGCGAGCCGCGTCCTCTTCGGCGGCTGCGAGCGCATCCGGTTCGTCGACCCGGACGAGCGGGCATCCAGCGGCCCCCAGGGCCCCGATCTCGACCGCCAGGGCAGCGGCGAGCGCGCCGGCGAGCCGTGCGTCCGCCTCGGCAGCCGGCTCGGAGGCAAGCCGGCGCGCGAGCGAGAAGGGGCCGGGAAGAGCGGCCGCGACCGCGACCGCGGGCGTCGGCGATGCCGCGACCGTGGTGGACCACGCATCGACCGAGCCCAGACCGCGCCCGGCGAGGAGGTCGTCCGCGAGGCTCGCCGCCGCCGCGCCCGCCGGCAGGGTCTCCCGCCCGTCGGTCACCACCTCGAGGCCGGCCGCCGCCTGTAGGGAGAGCGTCTGCGCCAGGCCGCCCCACGCGCCGGCCGCCCCGCCGAGCATCGCGAACATCGGACCCTCCGTCGGCCGGCCCCTTACGTCCCCCTGACATGGGACGGCCGGCCCGCTCACGTCGAAGCGTATCCTCGGGAAGATGAAGCGCGTGCTCGTCATCGACGACGAGAGGAACATCGTCGACCTCGTCCGCCTCTACCTCGACAAGGAGGGCTTCGCGGTGCTTGCCGCGCACGACGGCCCCTCCGGCCTCGAGATGTACGCCCGGCACGCCCCCGACCTCGTGATCCTCGACCTCATGCTCCCCGGCCTCGATGGATTCGAGGTGTGCCGCGCGATCCGGCGAAAGGGGACGACGCCGATCCTCATGCTGACCGCCAGGACCGACGACGTGGACGCGGTCGTCGGTCTGGAGCTCGGTGCCGACGACTACGTCACCAAGCCCTTCAACCCCCGGATCCTCGTCGCCCGCGTGAAGGCGATCCTCCGGCGCGCGGACGCGGTCGATGCAGGTGACGCCCCGATCGTGGTGGGGGCGCTGCGGATCGACCCTCGGCGTCGATGGGCGGTCGTCGGCCAACGGGACCTCGGCCTGCGGCCGCGGGAGTTCGACCTTCTGCTCGCGCTCGCCCGCGACCCGGGCGTCGTGCACAGCCGCGACGCGCTCCTCGAGAACGTCTGGGGCACCGACTTCCCGGGCGAGACCCGCACGGTGGACGTCCACGTCGCGGAAGTCCGCAAGAAGCTCGGCGACGACGGCCCGCACCTCGAGACCGTCCGCGGCGTCGGCTACCGACTCGCTCCGCCCGGCCACGAGGCCGCCCCACCCGGGCCCGGGGCCTGACGGATGGCCCGATCGCTCGCAGCGCGGATCGCCGTCGCGTTCGCCATCCTCTCCCTCGCGCTGCTCGTCGGGGTCGGCGGAGTCCTCTTCCTCGGTCTCAAGACCCTCCACACCGAGGCGCAGGACGCCCGCCTGTCGGACCTCGCCGACGGACTCGCGGCCCGCACCCGACAGCTCGTCACCGAAGGCGCGCGGCCGGGCGACATCGTCGTCGCGCTCCGGGCCGACATCCCGGACGGGATCGCCGTGACGTTCCGGACCGCCGACGGACGGCTCGTCCGGATCGGGACGGACGGGCCGGCACAACCGGTCGACGCAGATCCGACCTCCGCGACGGGCGCGATCGCGCACGGTGCCGCGGTCGACGTGCAGGGTCGCGCCCTGCGATACGCGCTGGTGTCGATCCGACCGCAGGCGACCGTGGGGGCCGCACGGGCCGTCATCCTCTCAGCGCCGGACGTCTCGACCGAGCTCGCCGCACGGGACGTGATCCGGACACTCCCGATCGTGGTCGTCGTCCTCCTCGTCGTCGGCGTGCCGATCGGATGGCTGCTCTGGCGATCGGTGGCGCGGCCGCTGCGTGCGCTATCGGACGCGACGGCCACGGTACCCGGCGGCTCGGCCGCGCTCGTCCCCGTGGGCGGTCCGACGGAGATCCGCGAGCTGACCGACCACTTCAACCGGATGATGACCGAGCTCGAGCGACGGCGGCAGGAGGAGGCCGACCTGCTCGCCAACCTCCGCCACGACCTGCGGACGCCGCTGACGGTGATCGGCGGGTTCGCCCTGGCGCTCGGCGACGGAACGGCGACCGGCCCCGACGCGGCCCGCGCAGCCGCCGCGATCGCCGAGGAGGCCGACCGCCTCGGCCGGATGCTCGAAGAGCTCGACACGGCCGACGCGGCGACCTCGGGAATGCTCCACCCCGAGGTCCTCGAGGCGCACGCGGTCGTCGCCGAGGCCGTCGCACGGTTCGCGAGCACGGCCGAGGCCGCCGGGATCACGCTCACCGCGGGCGCCGACACCGACGGCCCGGGCTCCCGCGGGCCGGACGACTCGGGATCGGGCGCCACGTCGGGTGCGGATGTGGCCGCCGCGGCAGGACGCGCTTCGTCCGCCCCCAGGCTTCTCTTCTCGGCCGATCCGATGGCGGTGGACCGCATCCTCGCGAACCTCGTCGAGAACGCCCTCGCGGCCGTTGGGCACGGCGGGACCGTCGTCGTCGCGGTCGACCCCGACCCCCCATCCGCGGATCCGCGGCGCCGCGGACGCGTGCCCCGGGCCGCTGCGCAGCCGTCGGGCCTCCGGTTCTCGGTCACCGACGACGGGCCGGGATTCCCGCCCGGCACGCGCGACCGCGTCTTCGAGCGGTTCTTCCGCGCGGACCCGGCGCGGACCCCGCCGGGCTCCGGGCTGGGGCTCTCCATCGTCCGGGATCTCGCCCGCGCCCACGGCGGAGACGCATGGGCGGAGGACGTCGAACCGCATGGCGGCCGCGTCATCGTCCGACTCCCGTCGATCCCCGACGCCCCGGTGACCCGAGCGGTCGGGGACCCGTAGACTGACCCCGTGCGTACTCACGAGAGCCCGAGCGACGGTCCCGATCCGGCCGGAACGGACATCCTGCCGCCTCCGGACGTCGTCGCCCGGGCCGAGGAGCGCGCCGCCGCACGGGCGCGCCGGGACTGGTCACGCGCGGACGCGCTCAAGGCGGAGATCGAGGCGGCGGGCTGGAAGATCGCCGACATCGGCCGCCGGTTCGCGTTGGAGCCCTCGTCTCCTCCCGATGTGGTGGTGGACGGCGTCACCCGGTACGGGTCGGCGCGCAACGTTCCCTCCGCCGTCGGAGCGCCTCCCAGCGCCGTCGCGACGATCGTGCTCGTCGCAGAGGACGATCCCGCCGGCCTCGACGCGGTCCTCGCCGGGCTCCGCGCCCACGCGCCGTCCGGGACGCACGTCGTGGTCGTCGCGAACGACCCCGGACCCGCCCAGGAGACGCGGCTCCCCACCTCGGCCGAGGGTGCGCTCGCCATCGAGGTCCTCCGGACCTCCACCCGTCTCGGCGCAGCGGCGGCGAGGAACGTGGGCCTCCGGCGGGCGCGCGGCGCGGTCGTCGTCCTCGCGGACCTCTCGCTCGCGCCGGTCGGCGACGCCGTCACGCCCCTCGTGCGCGCCCTCGAGGACCCGCGAGTCGCGGTCGCCGGGGCGACGGGCTCGGCCGTGCCGGAGCTGCCCCGCCTCGTCGCCTCCGACACGGAGGAGCCGGACGTGATCGACGGCGGGTGGCTCGCCTTCCGGCGCGGCGACTGCGCGCGACCGGGCCCGCTCGACGAGCGATTCGCCACGGAGGCGTTCCTTTCCGCCTGGTGGAGCCTCACGCTCCGTGCCGGCGACGGCGAGGCACCGCCGAGGCGCGCCGTCCGCGTCGAGGTCCCGGTGGCGAGGCGTCCCGAGCGCGACCGGGCCGTCACGCCCGACCCGGGCCGCGAGCGGCTCGCCCGGCGTGACGGCTACCGCCTGCTCGACGCCTTCCGCGACCGCCGCGACCTGCTGGCTGCCGACAGGGCGGACGCAGCCGGAGCGACGACCCGTCGCTGACCCGCGCGCCCCGGCGGCGCGACGCGGGAACGTCCGACCAGGGTCGGTGAGCGCGGCGGATCCCTCAGCCGAGACTCGCGATCGGACCGACGAGGACGAGGCCGACGATCACGACGGCCAACCCCAGCACGCCGACGATCCGGAACGCGGCGAGTCGCGTGTCCACGCCCTTCGCGCCGTCGGACCGCTGCCACATCGATGCGATCGTCGGGACCCTGCCGGGCGCGAGCAGGTAGCCGAGCCAGAGGCCAGCGATGAGTCCGCCGACGTGTGCCGCCATGTCGATCGGGATCCCGCCGCCGGTCATCACGAGCCCGAGCACCAGGTTGATGGCGATCAGCCCGCCCATCTGCGCCATCGCGGCTCGGGCCCGCCGGTCGAGGACCGGGTCGTGGACGCGCTGGACCGCGAAGAGAATCCCGAAGAACCCGAAGATCGCCCCGGACGCCCCGACCGACGGGTACGGCCCGCCGAACGCGAAGCTCGCGGCTGAGCCGGCGGCGGCCGTGAGCAGGTACAGCGCGAGCATCACGGGCGCGCCGTAGAGCCTCTCCACGAGCGATCCGGCGATCCAGAGCGCGACCATGTTGAGCCCCAGGTGCATGAGGCTCCCATGGACGAGGGTCGGCGTCACCAGGCGCCACCACTCCCCCGCCGCGAGGGCCGGCTTGTCCAGCGCGAGGAGGTTGATGATCGTCCCGTTGTCGGCGAGCGCGAGGATCGAGACGATCGACGTGACCGCGATGATCCCGATCGTCGCGATCGGGAGCTGCTGCCCGCCCCTGCTCCGGGCGAATGCGCGCCGCGCGCCCCGATCGTCGCCGAGCTGCTTCGAGAGCCAGCCGATCCGGGACGCGATCTCCGTGCGGTCGGACGCCGGTGCGAGCGCGTCCGCGCGGCGGTAGGCGTCGAGCGCCCCGGCGTCGTCGCCACGTCGCACGAGCGTCGCGGCCACCCGGCGGAGCGCCGCGTACGTCGCGATCGACGGCGGCAGGCGGGTCGCCTGCCGCCAGTTGGCCAGCGCCTCGTCGTCGTAGCCGAGCCGACCGAGCGCATCGCCGTACGCGACGAGCGCGCGGCCGCTCACCGCCGGGTCGGCATTGCCCATGACCCGCGCGGCGAGGGCTGCGGCCCGCTGCGGGTCGCCCTCGGCGAGCGCCGCCTCGGCTGCGTCGAGGAGCGCTGCGGCGGTCGCGGCGTCCAGCGGGCCAGGGATCGTCGGATCGGTGGCGAAGGGTGAGCTCACGGCGCGACTCTATCCGAGAGCCGCGGCCGACGCCGCGGAGGGCCTGCCCCCGATTCGGCGCGGCCCGGACGCCCCTTATGCCACGGGCGCGTCTCATGCCACGGGCCCTCGCCCAGGCGCGTCTCTGGCGCGACCGCCGCGACGGTGCGACGATGCCCGCATGTGCGGACGCTTCACGCAGCAGCTCTCGACGTCCGAGTTCGCGAAGATCTTCGGTGCGGAGGACCGCGCCGACGACCCCGGCGGTCACTACAACCTCGCGCCGATGCGGAAGGCGTCGGTGGTCGTCCAGCGCGAAGAGCGACGGGCGATCGTCCCGTACACGTGGGGCTTCGTTCCCACGTGGGCGAAGGACCCGCGGGTCGGGTCGCGCATGATCAACGCGCGTGCCGAGACGATCGCCACGAGCGGCGCGTTCAGGTCCGCCTTCCAGAAGCGCCGCTGCATCGTGCCGGCCGACGCGTTCTACGAGTGGCACCGGATCGGCCGGGACCCCAGCCAGCCGTACGTCATCCGCCGCGAGGACGGGCGGCCGCTTGCGCTCGCGGGCGTGTGGTCCCTCTGGCGGGAGCCCGACGCGCCCGAGGGAGCGGAGCCTCTCCGCACATTCTCGATCGTCACGTCCGCCGCCAACGAGATCCTCGCGCCCATCCACGACCGGATGCCCGTCATCCTCCCGGAGGAGGCGTGGGAGCGGTGGCTCGGGGTCGAGCCGGTGGAGGTCTCGGAGCTGCAGGGCCTGCTCGTGCCGGCGCCGGCGGCGGGCCTCATCCGCTTCCCGGTCGCGCGGTACGTGAGCAACGTCCGCAACGATGGGCCGATCCTCGTCGAGCCGATCGACCCCGCCGAGGCGATCGACCGGGAGGCCGATCGGGCCTGACCGGGCGTCAGTCTCCGGCCGGCAGCCAGCCGAGCGCGGCTCGCGCCTCCGCGAACGCGACCGCTGCATCCGACCCCGCATCGATCGAAGCCGCGAACCGTCCGACGAGGGTCGCGAGCTCCTCCGTCTCCGACGAGTCGCGCTCGAAGACGATCGCCCGCTCCAGAGACGGGGGGACCGCCGCGCCCGCTGCGACGACGGCGATGAGCGTGGCGTCCGAGAAGGCGGCTGCCCGCGCGGCAGCCGCCGCCGCGGCATCGGAGACCGGCTGCGCGAGGACGATCACCCGCGGGTCGAGGAGATAGCCGAGGGCCAGGTCGATGTCGCCCGCGTCGAGGGCCGCAGCGGCGTCGTCCGGAGCCGCGGAGGCGCCAGGCGCGGCGTCGACGGACGCGCCGGCCCCGCCCGTCCCCCCGTCGAGCGGAACGAGAGGCGATCCATCGTCGCCACCCGCCTCGATCGAGGGCGTGGGTCGCGACGGATCACGCAGCGTGGCGGCGTGACCCACGCCGGCGCGGCCGAGAGCCATCAGGACCGCGTCGCCGGCGCTGTCGTCGCCGACCTTCGCGGCGAGCTCCACGCGCGCGCCCGCGGCGGCCGCCGCTCCCGCGATCCCTGCCGCGAGGCCGGCTGCGGCCCCGGGCCCACCGTCCGGCGCGGGCACATACGCGAGCGGTCCGATGACGACGATCACGCGCCGAGTGTAGCCTGCCGGCCCGTCCTGGGACCGGTCGGCCACTCGCCGTCCGCGCCCACCCTCCGACGACCAGCCGGATGACGACCGCGCGGGACCTGTGCCTCAGTGCTCCGGCGAGGACGACGGTTCCGGCGTGGGGGTCGGCTTCGGCGTCGCAGTCGGGGCCGGCGTTGAGGTCGGGGAAGGTGTCGTGCCGGGCGTCGGCTCCGGCGTCGTGCGCGGAGTCGGCGTGGGCATCGGCGTCGGCGTCTCCGACGGCTCGGCTGTCGGCTCGGGCGAGCCGCTCGGTCCTGGGCTCCCGGACGGTTCCGGCGAGGCCGACGGCCTGGGTTGGCGGCTGGGCCGCGGCGTCGCCGTGGCGCTGGGCGCCCGCGTCGGCTGGGCCGCGGTGGCCTCCGGCGACCGCGAGGCCTCGGCCGGCGTGCCCGACGGGGCGGCCGACTCGATGGCCTCCGGCGACGCGGACGGAGGCGACGACTCAGGGGCGGCGTAGGCCGGCGGAGTCGGGGTCGCGCTCGGGCTCGCTGTAGGGATCGCGAGGCTCGGAGCCGGGCTCGCCGCCGGAGGCTCGGGTCCGAGCAGGCGGGAGACGCCGACGACGCCGGCCGTGCCCGCGCTTCCGACCAGCACCACGATGACGAGGACCATCGCGAGGGCCTCGCCGCGGACGCTCAGGGGACGACCGGAGGTCGTCGCGACGCGCCACGTGTCCCCGAGCGCGGCCACCAGACCGCGGATCGAGCGCCGGGCGGCCGCCAGCCTCACGGCCCTCGACGGATCGGGCGAAGGCTCCGCAGCGACGGACGCCATCACGCGGTCGGCGAAGCCCGGGGGAACGGCGATGTCGCCGCGGCGGGTGTGATCCTCGAGGGTCCGTCCCATCCGCAGCAGCTCCGCGGCGTCCTCCGGCATGGCGCCATCGACATCCGCGAGCTCGCGGGGATCGAACCCGTCCACCGGGCTCATGCCTCCAGGCCCTCCTGCGCGAGCAGGGTGCGGAGTCGCTGCATGCCTCGATGGAGATGCGTCTTCACCGTCCCGATCGGCCGCCCGCTCTCCTGGGCGATCTCGGCGAGCGATCGCTCGCCGAAGAAGCGGAGTGCGACGACCTCCCGATACGGCTCGTCCAGCCGGGTGACCGCTCGCCGGACCGCCTCCGACCGCTCGGCCGCGAGGACGCGCACGACCGGGTCCGGTCCCGCGGGTGCGGGCGTCGGGCCGGTGGCCCGAGCCAGGACGGCGTCGGCGGAGGACGGGTCGCCCGGTGCCGCGTCCAGCCGCACGACGGTGCGGCGCCTCGCGGCGCGTCGCACGGCGATGCGCGTCGCGATCGTCGCGAGCCACCCGCCGAACGGACCATCCCCCCGCCATGTCGCGAGGGCCCGATACGCGGTCACGAATGCCTCCTGAGCCGCATCCTCGGCCTCGTGGATGTCGCCGAGGATCCGATAGCAGAGGCGGACGACCGGGCGACCCTCCCGCTCCACGAGCGAACGGAAGGCGTCCGGGTCGCCGTCGAGCACCGCGCGGACGATCGCCCGCGCCTGTTCGTCGGCGTCGATTGCGACGCTGAGAGCGCCGCGGTCTGCATCTGTCACGTCTCCGATGATGACCGACTCCCCCATCCACCGCCGAAGCGCCTCTTCGTGACCGGCTGCGCCCGGGGCCCGCATGCTGCGGGCCCCGGGCATCCGGCGCGCGGCGATGGGGGTGGCCACGCTGCGATGGACGCCGTCCTCAGGTCCTATGCGGCTCGCACCGCACCGTCACCGGGAAGAGCATCCGACCTTCCCCGTCCCGCCGGCCCGTCGGCCGACGCTTCACTCACTCCGATACATGAAGGCCGGAGAAGGTTTCAGGCTCCCGCCGGATCGTCCGTCACGATCTCCAGGTCGCCGATGTCGGCCGCCTCGACGTCAGCTGCGATCCGGTCCGCATCGCCGAGCAGGACGACCGCGGTCCGATCGACGTGGAGGTGCTCCACGGCGGCCTGCCGGACGTCCTCGACGGTCACGGCCGAGATCTCCGGCCGGTAGCGAGCGAGCTCGTCGTCGGGCAGCTCACCGGTCGCGAGGCCGGCGAGCGCCGAGACGACGGGGCCGGGCGTTTCGAAGCGGAGCGGGAAGACCCCGATGAGGTAGTCCTTCGCGGCGCGCAGCTCGTCGTCGGTGACGTCCGTCTCGCGCATCCGCCGGATCTCCGCGAGGAGGTCCACCACGGCAGGGGCCGTCACGTCCGTCTCGACAGCTGCGCGCGCTCCGAACGGGCCCGGGTGGAGCCGCAGGTCGAACCCCGCGTGCGCGCCGTACGTGTAGCCCTTCTCCTCGCGGAGCTTCATGTTGAGGCGCGAGCCGAACAACCCCCCGAGGATGGCGCTCATCACGCTCACGGCGTGGAAGTCCGGGATCCGTCGCGCGAGCCCGACGTGTCCGACGCGGACCTCCGTCTGGACGGCTCCCGGGCGGTGATGGATCCGGACGATCGGCCGGTCCACCGCGGGCGCGGCGACGACCGCCGGCATCGGGTCGGCACCGCCGACGCGTGGGATGCCCGCGAAGAGCGGCTCCACGATCCCGAGAACGTCGATCCCGGAAAGGTCGCCGCCGACGACGATCGTCATCCGCTCGGGGTCGAGCCAGGCGCCGTGGCGCGCCCGCAGCGCCGGCACGTCGAGCCCCGGGACCGTCTCGCGATCGCCGCCCAGGAGCCGCCCGTACGGCGAATCCGGCGTGTAGATCGTGGACGAGAACGCGATCTCGACGCGCGAGCGCGGGTCCGCGAAGGCCTGGAGGATCTCGTTGACGCGCTGGTCTCGCAGCCGCTCGACCTCGTTCGCGGGGAACGCCGGGCGAAGCGTCATCTCCGCGAGGAGCTCCATCGCGGGCCCGAGGCGGGGGGCAGGCACCTCGACGCTCGTGGACGCAGCATCCCAGCCGGCGGCGGCGTGGAGCTCGGCACCGAGGCGCTCCGAGGCCTCGACGAGCGCGATGGCGTCGTACCGCTCGGTCCCCTCCGAGATGGCCCGGGCCGCGAGCGCGGAGACGCCGGCGCGCGACGGCTCCTCGTCGGTCGCGCCGCGGCGGATCGCGACGAGGGCGGAGACGAGCGGCCGCCCCGGAAGATCGACCGTCCGGACCTCGACCCCGTTGTGCAGGTAGGACTTGGTGAAGGGCGGGAAGTCGTAGGCGCGCGGCGTCCCCGCCACGGGGCGCGTCGCGAGGTGCTCACCGCTCATGCCGAAGGCTCCTCGTCCGCCGCGTCCGGCGCGGCCGGTGCCCCCTGAGCGTCGGGCGGGGCCGGCACGTAGGTGATGACGACGCGGTTGTCGGCGTGGAAGATCTCGGCGCTCACCGACCGGACGTCGTCGGCCGTCACGGACAGGTAGCCCTGGAGCTCCGTGTTGATCCGGTCGGGATCGTCGAAGAGCGTCGCGTACATCGAGAGCTGGTCGGCGCGGTCCTCGACGCGCTGGAGCGCCCCGAGCGACTCGGTCTCGACGAGCGCGTGGGCACGGCCGAGCTCGTCCGCCGTCACCGGCTCGCGCGTCAGGCGGTCGAGCTCCTCGAAGTAGGCGGCCTCCACCTGGGCCGGATCGACCTCCGGCCGGACGGTCGCCCACCCGGCGGCGATCGATGCGCCGCCCACGAACCCCATGACGAAGAAGGCGACGTCCTGGGCGATCCGCTCCTGCCGCACGAGGCGCCGGTGGAGACGGCTCCCCTTCCCGCCGGCGAGGATCTGGGCGCCGATCTCGAGAGCGCGGAGTCGCGGGTCACCGAAGGCCGGGGCGCGGAACCCGAGGTAGATCCGCGTGAGCGGGACGCGGTCCGTCACCACCTCGCGGACCTCGCCACCCAGGGAGAGCGGGACCGACATGTCCGGGAGCGCGGGGATCGGCGGCGCCGGATCGATCGGGCCGAAGTACCGCTCCACCGAGGCGCGTGCGTCGGCCGGTTCGAAGTCACCGACGATGGAGACGACGGCGTTGTTCGGCGCGTAATAGGTGCGGAAGAAGGTCGCGACGTCCTCCACGGACGCGGCGTCGAGGTCCTCCATCGAGCCGATCGTCGGGTGGTGGTACGGGTGTTCGGGCGGGAACAGGTGCGCCTGGAGCTTGTGCGACCACAGCCCGTACGGCTGGTTGTCGTACGACCAACGCTTCTCGTTCTTCACGACCTCGCGCTGGTTGTCGAGGTTGTCCTGGTTCAGGGCCACGAGCAGGGTGGCCATCCGATCGGCCTCGAGCCACAGCGCGAGGTCAAGACGATGGCTCGGGAGGGTCTCGAAGTAGTTCGTCCGGTCGAGCCATGTCGTCCCGTTCATCGTCCCGCCGGCCGCCTGGAGGAGGGCGATATGCTCGGCCTTGGAGACGTGCCCCGAGCCCTGGAACATCACGTGCTCGAAGAGGTGAGCGAAGCCGGTGCGGCCCGGCGCCTCGTTCTTCGAGCCCACCCCGTACCAGACGTTGACCGCGACGACCGGGGCGAGGGGGTCCGGGGCGAGGATGTACCGCAGGCCGTTCGGCAGCCTCTCGTACGTGAACTCGACGCGCGGTGTGGGCATGGCCGACGGCGACTCCTGATGGCGGGGGCGTCGCGATGGTACAGCGCCCCGGGCCGGAGGACGCATCGCGAGGTCGGCTGCGCGCTCGCCCGCGGCAGGTCGAGGGATCAGGCGAGCCCGCCCTCCTCGAGGTGATGCGGTCGGTGGTCGAGGTCGTACTCGAGGGTCTCGGCCCGGGCCGGATAGAGGATCCCGTCGAGGTGGTCGATCTCGTGGGAGAAGATCTCGGCGATGAACCCGGTCGCCTCGAGCGTGCGCACGCGACCGCGCCGGTCTGCCGCCCGCACCACGATCCGCCGGGGCCGATGGACCTCCATGCCGCGGAGGAGCGGCAGCGACAGGCACGCCTCTGCGGCCCAGACGACCTCGCCCTCCGTCTCGACGACCACCGGGTCGACGAGCTCGATCGGCGCGGGACGCTCCGTCGGGGCGTCCGGGTCGCGCCCGTCGCTCGCGGCCGGCGGCCACACGACGGCGACCCGAAGCGGAAGGCCCACCTGCGGTGCCGCGATCCCGACGCCCGGCGCGACGTCGCAGATGCGGATGAGTCGGTCGAGCAGGCGGCCGAGCCGCGGGTCAGGGCCGCCTCCCGGGTCCCCGACCCGATGAAGGGCGGGGTGATCCGCAGGGACGAGCGAGAGCGTCGGTCGGTCGGCCCGGTACGTGAAGGCGTAGGGATCGGGGACGGGGCTGCGGCGGCGCATCGGGATGGGCGGCTCCACGTCTCGGCGCGGGTCCGCGACCGTCGCGCGGCTCCTGCGCCGTGATGGTGGCACGACCATGCGGCGCGCGTCCCGGCCCAGGCTGTCGAGCGGCCCGCGCGCCCCTCGGGCGGCCCCCGTGCGCGGTACCGCCTACTTGACAACCGTCGTCTAGGTGTTAGATTGACATCTAACATATGACGGGAGCGACGAGGGAGCAACGAGATGGCGACGGTGGCGACGGGACGAGGCGGCACCACGATGTCGCGCCCGCGCGCGCTGGTGCGGGACATGTCGGCGGCCGCGGCGAGCACGACTCCCGCCCCGACCCTCGAGATCGACCCGCGCCCGGCGTACGACTTCCTCGTCAGCCTCATGTGCGACGAGGTGGTGGACGGCCAGGCGCCGGAGATCCTGCCCGCGGACGCCGCCTGGCTCCGCGAGTCGCGCGCCTCGCTCTCGGCGGGCGTCCGACGTGACCTGCGTCGGACCTTCGCGCACGACGAGGAGGGCGTCGGGATCGGCGCCGCGATCGTTCCGCTCGTCGTGACCGACTCGTCAGTCCGGACATCCGCGGACGTGGTCGCGCTCGTCGGTCGGCTGAGCGCGACCGATCTCATCCCCCGCCTGTGCGTCCCGTACCTCTGCCGGGGCGAGCACCTCGAGCGGGCGCGCGAGCTCGCCGATGCCGCCCTCGCCGGCGACGCGTCCGCGCGCGAGCTGCTCCTGTCGTCGATCGCCGAGTGGGCGCGGCCGGAGCTGCGCGGGATCCTCGACGACCCCGAGGTGGCGATCCGTGCCGCGAGGCGTGTGCTGCGCGCGAGGCACGAGCGGTTCGCGACCGTCGAGGCGCGCG
>JAKAJU010000186.1 GCA_021813655.1 Chloroflexota bacterium
AGGATCCGTTCCGCGCCCGAACGGTCCTCGGCGGGCAGGCGCTGGCAGTACGAGCAGAAGTGGGTGGCTCGCGCGCCGAGGACGATCCGCCGGACCGGCCGACCGCAGCGACGGCACGGCTCTCCCTCGCGCTGGTACACGTCGAGACGCTCCTGCATCGAACCGTCGCCCTCGGGCGCCGTGTAGTCGTCGATCGAGCTGCCCCGGCGCTCGACGGCCTCGGCCAGGATCGATCGGATCTCTGTGTACAGGCGGCGCTCGTCGTCGGGCCGGAGCGTCGACGCCGTCCGCAGCGGATGGAGCCGCGACCGCCAGAGCGCCTCGTCCGCGTAGATGTTCCCGACGCCCGCCAGGAACGCCTGGTCGGTCAGCAGCGACTTGAGGCGTCCGCGCCGGCCCCGGATCCGGGTGCGGAAGGCGCGGAGTGTGAAGGCCGGATCGAGCGGCTCGGGTCCGAGGTCCGCCAGCGGGCTCGCCTCCCCTTCGTCGGTCTCGAGCTCGCCGACCTCGCCCCGCGTGTACAGCCCGACCCGTCCGAACTTCCGCATGTCGCGGAAGCGGATCTCGCGACCGTCGTCGAGGGCGATGACGAGGTGGACGTGGCGGTCGGCGGGCACGTCCGGCGTCACGACGAAGAGCTGCCCGGTCATCTTGAGGTGGATGGTGAGCGCTCGGTCGCCGGAGAGCTCGATCACCACCCGCTTTCCCCGTCGTCCCACCGCCTCGATCACGCGCCCGGCGACGGCTGTCGCGAACGCGTCGATCGGGTGCGTCTGGAGCGTGCCCGGCCAGTCACCGGTCGCGCCGACGATCGTGGCGCCCACGACGAGCGCGCGGAGATCACGCGCGACGGTCTCGACCTCGGGCAGCTCGGGCATCGGGAGGCGTCAGTCCGTCGCGCCGGACGCGTCAGGGCCGTCGTCGGCAGCCGTCTCGCCCGCGTCCGCGGCAGCGCGTCCGCCACCGAGCGAGGTCATCTCCTGCCAGTCGTCGCCGATGCGGACGTCGACGTCGAGCGGGACGTCGAGCGGGAGCGCGTTCTCCATCGCCTCGCGGACGACCGGCGCGATCGCGTCCACCTCGTCGCGCGGCACCTCGAGGACGAGCTCGTCGTGGACCTGCAGGAGCAGGCGGCTCCGGAAGCCGCCGTCGCACAGACGGCGATCGAGGCGGATCATCGCGATCTTCACGATGTCGGCGGCGGTCCCCTGGATCGGCATGTTGATCGCCATCCGCTCACCGGCCTGGCGCAGGTTCGGGTTCGACGCGCGCAGCTCGGGGATCTCGCGCCGGCGCCCCAGCAGGGTCGTGACGTATCCCTGCTGAGCCGCGACCTCGCGGATGTGGAGCATGTACTGGCTGATCCCGGAGTACGTCGCGAAGTAGCGGTCGATGAACGCCTTGGCCTCTTCGCGCGGGATGTTCGCCCGGGTCGAGAGACCGTAGTCGCTCATCCCGTACGCGATGCCGAAGTTCACCATCTTCGCCATCGCGCGCTCGTCCTTCGTCACCGCCGGCTCGTCCTTGTGGAGGACGAGAGCGGCCGTCCGACGATGGATGTCGGCTCCCTCCGCGAACGCCTCGCGGAGGTGGGCGTCGCCCGAGACGTGGGCGAGGATGCGCAGCTCGATCTGCGAGTAGTCGGCGGCGAGGAGGACCAGGCCCGGGTCGCCCGCGACGAAGGCCCGGCGGATGCGCCGGCCCAGGTCCGACCGGATCGGGATGTTCTGAAGGTTCGGATCGGACGAGGAGAGCCGGCCGGTCGCCGCCACCGCCTGGTGGAACGTCGTGTGGAGCCGTCCGTCGAACGGCGAGACGAGCGTCGGGAGCGCCTGGACGTACGTGCTCCGCAGCTTGCTGTACATGCGCCAGTCGAGCAGCGCCGCGACCATCGGGTGGACGGCACGGAGCTCCTCGAGCACCGTCGCGTCGGTCGAGTAGCCGGTCTTGGTCCGCTTCCCCTTCGGCAGGTCCAGCTCGAAGAAGAGGACCTGCTGGAGCTGCTTGGGGCTGCCGAGGTCGAAGCGGTGGCCCACCGATGCGTAGATCTCGTCCTCGAGGCGCGCGAGCTCGGCCCCGAACTCGGCGTCGAGCGCGGCGAGCGCCTCGAGGTCGATCGCGACGCCCGTCGCCTCCATCCGCGCGAGGATGGGGACGAGCGGGACCTCGATCTCGCGGTAGAGCCGGTCGAGCCCCTCGGCGACGAGCGCGTCCTCCAGTGACGGGCGGACCGCCAGGGCGGCCGCGGCCTCCATCCCCGCACGGTGCGGCGGGACGAGCGACGCTGCCGACGGCGGGAGGACGAGGCCGAGCCGCTCGAGGACGACGTCGTCGATCGACTGGCTGCGAAGCGACGCGTTGAGGATGTACGCGGCGATCTGCGTGTCGAAGCCGACCGGCGTCACGGGCCCACCGATGTCGCTCGCGAACCGCGCCGCGAGGACGGGCTTCGCCTCGTGCGCGACGATCGCGGCTCCGCTGCGCTCGACGAGCCGCCGGAGCGCGTCGGACGCGTCCGGTCCGTCGGCGGCGACGATCCGGCCGTCGCCGCCCGCCACGCCGAGCGCTCCCGCGGGGACGGGGAACCGCGGCTGGGCCTCGCCACGCGCAGGCACGACGGGGATAAGCGCGACCCCGACCGTCTCCTGCCCCTCGAGCCACGAGCCCAGCTCGGCGGCGACGGCCGGGTCGGCGGGATCGACGCGCTCGATCGTCGCCGGCGGGTCGGCCACGGCGCGGCGGAGCGACGCTGCGGGGGAGCCGCCACCACGCCCGGCCG
>JAKAJU010000051.1 GCA_021813655.1 Chloroflexota bacterium
GGCGTCTCCTCGATGCGTATCCGACGCTCCTCGCACTCCTCCTGCGGGGGGTCGGGGTCCGCGAGGAGCAGGTTGGGCGCCTCGTGGGAGAGGGAGCGACGGCGTCGTGACCGTCCTCGCGCGCCGCGAGCGCGACGCCTCGCCGGCGGACGCGGGCAGCCCGCCGGTCGCGGACCGGGTCCGCGACGCAGGTGGGCACGCCGCCGAGCGCCTCCAAGCCCTCGTGCGGGGCCTGTACGCCTCGACGGGCGACCGCGCGGACGGCGCGGCCGGTTCGACCGGCAGGCCGACGGTCGTCTCCGTGACCGTCCCGGCGCCGGACCTCGATGCGGTCGACCTGTTCGCGGCCGCACGCGAGGCCGGCCTGGAACCGCGCTTCTGGGTCCAGCCGTTCGAGCGACTCGCGATCGTCGGGATCGGCGAGGCGTGGTCCGTGGCGCCGGCCGGTCCCGGCCGCTTCGCGGCTGCAGCGGACGCATGGGCGGATCTCGTCCGCGATGCACGGATCTCCGACGAGAGCGGCCCTGCGCGTGGGACCGGCCCGCTCCTCATGGGTGGGTTCGCATTCGACCCGCACGGCGGGTCCGATCCCACGTGGGCTGGGTTCGGGTCCGGACGGCTCGTCCTGCCGCGCCTCGCGTGGACGCGCACGGGCGATGCGGCGTGGCTCACGATGAACGTGGTGGCACAGGCCGGCGGTGTCGAGCCCACCGGCGTCCCGGCCGAGCTCGAGGCTCTGTGGGCGCGGCTGGCGGGCACGGCGTCGAGTGGGGCGTCCGGCGTCCCACCTGTGCTCCGCGTCGTCGGCGGGGCCCCGACGGCCGACGGCTGGCGCGCGACGGTGGACCGCTACGCCGGCGCGGTCGGTCGCGGCCGCGTGGACAAGGTGGTCCTCGCCCGGCGTGTCGACCTCAGCGCCGACGGACCGGTGGACGTGGGCGGCGCGCTCCGTCACCTGGTCACCGCTGCCCCGGAGTCCTCGGTCTTCGCCGTGGTGCGCGGCGACGCCGTGTTCCTCGGCGCGACACCGGAGCGGCTCGTCCGCACGGAAGGCAGTGACGCCCGCACGGTCGCGATCGCCGGTACGGCAGCGCGGGGACGCGACCCTGCCGAGGACGACGCACTCGCAGCCGAGCTTCTCGCGAGCGAGAAGGAGCGGGAGGAGCACGAGGTCGTGGTCCGGATGCTCCGCGACAGCCTCCGTCCGCTCTGCGCGACCCTCGCGATCGCGCCGACCCCCCGCGTCATCCGGCTGCGGACGGTCCAGCACCTCTGCACCGACGTCACGGCCCGCACGTCCGAGCGGAGCGGGATCCTCTCCCTCGTCAGCGTCCTCCACCCGACGCCCGCCGTCGGCGGGCAGCCGCGCGAGGCTGCGCTCGATCTCATCCGCGACCAGGAGCCGATCGACCGCGGGTGGTACGCGGGACCGCTCGGCTGGCTCGATCGAGACGGGGACGGCGAGTTCGTCGTCGCGCTGCGGTCGGGCGTCGTCCGCGCCGACCGGGTCGGCCTCTTCGCCGGCTGCGGGATCGTCGCGGACTCGGATCCGGCACGCGAGTGGGAGGAGTCCCGGATCAAGCTGCGGGCGCTCGGCGGGGCGCTCGGGAGCGTGGACCTGTGAGCGATCGCGACCTGCGCACGCCCGATCCGATGGCGCGCCCGCCCCACGGCCCGACCGGGCTCCGTCCGGCCGCACCCGGCGGCCCGCCCGCCGCCACGCTGCGCGCGTTCGTCGACGGCCTCGTCGTCGGCGGCGTCTCCCACGCCGTCGTCTGTCCGGGCTCGCGATCCACGCCACTCGCTCTCGCGCTCGCGGCCGATCCGCGGATCCGCCTCCTCGTGCACGTCGACGAACGCGCCGGCTCCTTCCTCGCGCTCGGGCTCGCGAAGACGGCCCGCCGGCCCGTCGCGTTCCTCGCGACATCCGGGACCGCGTCGGTGAATGCCCATCCCGCCGTCGTCGAGGCACGATACGGGCGCGTTCCCCTCGTCGTGCTCACCGCCGATCGGCCGCCGGAGCTCCGCGGGCGGTCGGCCCCGCAGACGATCGACCAGATCGGGCTGTTCGGGACGGCGGCCCGCCTCTTCGTGGAGATGCCCGTCCCCGAGGCGGGCCCCGAGGCAGAGGCCCACTGGCGCTCCGTGGGGGCCCGCGCCGCGGCGACGGCCGCCGGATCGGCGCGCGGCGCCCCGGCAGGGCCGGTCCATCTCAACTTCCCGTTCCGCGAGCCCCTCGTCCCCGAGGGCGACCTCGCGCGAGGATCGACGTCGCCTGCCGACGCGACCGTCGCGACGGACAGCGACCGGCGGGGCCTTGCGGCCGCGTCGCCGGCCGACGTGGACGCGATCGCAGCCTCGCTCGCCCGGGCGCGCCGCCCCCTCCTCGTCTGCGGGCCCGCCGACGATCCGGCTCTCCCGCCTGCCCTCGCGTCCCTCGCCGCCGCTCTTGACGGGCCGATCGTCGCGGACCCGCTCTCCGGGATGCGGCACGGCACGCACGACCGTTCCCGCGTCCTCGTGCGCGGCGATCTCGTCGTCCGCCGCGGACCGTGGCTCGACGCGCACGAGCCGGACCTCGTCCTCCGCGTCGGTGGCGTGCCGACGTCCAAGCCGGTCGCCCTCATGCTCGCGTCGGTCCGGCCGGAGCTCGTCGTCGTCGACGTGGGGGAGGACTGGCCGGAGCCCGGGCCGTGTCCCGCGACGGTCCTGCGCGCGGATCCCGCCACGACGCTCGCGGCGGTCGCTCGCGCCCTGGGTGGGCCGGCGCCCGGGCCCTCCGACACGGGGCGCCCCGGGGATGCCGCCGCACGGCTTCGGGATGCCGGCCTCCGGCCGGCGGTCGAGGCCGGCTGGTGTGCCGCCTGGCGGTCGGCGGATGCCGCGGCAAGCGCCGCGGTGGCCGATGCCCTCGCCCGGGTCGACGAGCCGTACGAGGGCCGGGTCCTCGACGCCCTCGACGACGCCCTCCCGGCGGGCTCGCTGCTCTGGCTGGGGAGCTCGATGCCGGTCCGCGACGCCGACACGTACCTCGCGGGAAGCGCGCGACCGATGCGGGTCATGTCGAACCGCGGCGCGAACGGGATCGACGGCGTCGTGTCGTCCGCGATCGGCGCCGCCGCAGTGCACCCGGGGCCGGTGATCGTCGTCCTCGGCGACCTCTCGTTCCTCCATGACCTCAACGCGCTCGTCGGGGCGCGGATCGAGGGGATCGGCCTGACGGTCCTCGTGATCGACAACGACGGCGGTGGCATCTTCTCGTTCCTCCCGCAGGCCACGACGGTCGCTCCCGGCGCGGGGCTTCCCGAGCGTTTCGAGCGCCTCTTCGGGGCCGCTCACGGGATCGGGTCGGGATTGGGCGTGATCGCCGAGGCGATGGGCGCCCGATCCGTCGACCTCGGGGAGTCCGCCCGTGACGCCGCTTCCGACCGCGCCGCGATCGTGGCGGCCGTGCGCGAGGCGACGGCACGCGACGGCGTGACCGTGATCCGCTACGCGACGGACCGCGCGCGGAACGTGGAGATCCACCGGGCCGTCGCCGCCGAGGTGCGCGAGGCGCTCGCCGCGCTCGTCGTGGCCGCGGGGACGCCGGGCGCGGCACGCGAGGCCGGGGTCGCCCGATGACGCTCCACCGCGTCACCGTCGACGCCGCCATGTACGCGCTTCGCGACCGAGGCTCGGGCCCTGCCGTCCTCCTCCTCCACGGCTTCACGGGCACCGGGGCCTCTCTCGATGGGCTCGCGTCCGCCCTTCGCGAGGCCGGGTGGCGGACGATCGCGCCCGACCTGCTCGGACACGGTGCGTCCGACGCGCCGGCCGATCCCGCGCGCCACGACGTCGCGCGCCAGGCAGCGGACCTGGCCGCGATCCTCCGGGCTCGCGACGCCGTCGCGGCGGCGGTCGTGGGCTACTCGTTCGGTGGCCGCGTCGCGTTGCGGCTCGCCCTCGACGCCCCGGAGCTCGTCGCCTCCCTCGTCCTCATCGGGTCCGGCGCGGGGATCGCGGACCCCGGCGAGCGTGCCCGCCGGCGCGCGCTCGACGAGGATCTCGCGCTCTCGATCGAGCGCGACGGCGTCGCGGCGTTCGTCGACCGGTGGGAGGCGCTCCAGCTCTTCGCATCCGAGGAGGCGCTCCCGGAAGGCGTACGAGCACGCCGCCGCGAGGAACGGCTCGCCCAGCGGCCCGAGGGCCTCGCGGCGAGCATCCGTGGCGCGGGGCAGGGGATCCAGGAACCGCTGCTCGACCGGCTCGCCACGCTCCGGCCGCCCACGCTGCTCATCGCCGGCTCGATCGACACCTTCGCGGTGGCCCGCGCTCAAGCCATCGCCGCGGCCGCCCCGCCGGGTCGGACCTCCGTCCTCGTTGTCGAGGACGCGGGTCACGCCGCCCACCTCGCGGCCCCGGACCTCGTCACGGCCGCGATCCTCGACCACATCGCGGCCTCCGCCGCCCCATCCCGGACCACCCGGCGCACGCCCGCGGCCGTCGCGTGGGGCGCGCCCCTTCGGAGGGACCCATGACCGCCCCGACCGTCACGTGGACGAAGGCGAAGGACTACTCCGACATCCGGTACGAGCACTCCGGGACGGGCATCGCGCGCGTCACGATCGACCGCCCCGAGGTCCGCAACGCGTTCCGGCCGGAGACCGTCGACGAGATGATCGACGCGTTCCGCCTCATCCGCGACGACGACTCGATCGGCGTCGCGCTCCTCACGGGCGCCGGCGACACGGCCTTCTGCTCGGGCGGCGACCAACGCGTGAAGGTTCGCGGCGGGTACCGGCGCGAGACCGGGACCCACGCCCTCAACGTCCTCGAGCTGCAGAAGCTCATCCGCGGGCTGCCGATCCCGGTGATCGCACTCGTCAACGGGTACGCGATCGGCGGCGGCCACGTCCTCCACGTCATCTGCGACCTCACGATCGCGAGCGAGAACGCGATCTTCGGCCAGACCGGGCCGAAGGTCGGGTCGTTCGACGCGGGATACGGGGCGACGATGCTCGCCCGCACGGTGGGCCACAAGCGGGCCCGGGAGATCTGGTACCTGTGCCGCCAGTACGACGCGCACCAGGCGCTCGAGATGGGGCTCGTGAACGCGGTCGTCCCGCTCGCCGACCTCGAGGCGGAGGGGATCCGCTGGGCGAACGAGATCCTCGAGAAGAGCCCGACGGCGATCCGCTTCCTCAAGGCGGCCTTCATCGCCGACACCGACGGCCTCGCCGGGCTCCAGGAGTTCGCCGGGTACGCGACGGCGCTCTACTACACGACCGACGAGGCGCACGAGGGCAAGGACGCGTTCCTCGACAAGCGACGCCCCGACTTCGCCCGCTTCCCGCGGCGCCCGTGAGCGGAACCGTGACGGCCCCCGCGCGCGTCTGGTGGCTCGCGATCCGCCCGAACACGCTGCCGGCCGCCATCGCACCGGTCCTCGTGGGGCTCGGCGTGGCGCTCGCGGCACGGACCTTCGCTCCAGGCCCGGCCGTCGCGTGCCTCGCGGTCGCGCTGGTCCTCCAGGTCGCGGCGAACCTCGCGAACGACCTCGCCGACTTCCGGTCCGGTGCGGACACGGAGGACCGCGTCGGCCCCGTGCGCGTGGCGGCGCGCGGGCTCGCGACGCCGCGCCAGCTGACGCTCGCGACCGCGATCGTCGTCGCGGGAGCCGCGGTGGCGGGTCTCTACCTCGTGTGGGTCGGCGGGATCGTCATCCTCGTCCTCGGCATCCTCGCGGTGCTCGCCACCCTCGCGTACACCGGCGGGCCGTGGCCGTACGGCTACCACGGGCTCGGCGAGGTCTTCGTCTTCGTCTTCTTCGGGCTCGTGGCGGTCATGGGCACCGCCTACCTGCAGACGGGAGCCGTCGACGCACTCGCCGTCCTCGCGGCCGTCCCGATGGGCTGCCTGGCGACGGGGATCCTCGTGGTGAACAACCTGCGCGACATCGACGGAGACCGCCGGGCCGGGAAGCGGACACTCGCCGTGACGTTCGGCGGCGGGTTCGCGCGCGCCGAGTACGCCGTCATGCTCGTGGTCGCGGCGGCCTCGGTCGTCGCGATGGTGGCACTGCGGCTCGCGTCGCCTCTCGCCCTGCTCGCCCTGCTCGCGGCTCCGCTCGCGGTCCCGCTCCTGCGGACGGTCTTCGGCGACGGTGACCCCCGCCGCCTCAACACCGTGCTCAAGGGGACGGCGCGGCTCGAGCTCGCGTTCGCGACCCTCCTCGCGCTGGGTCTCGCGGTGGGCGGCCGATGAGCACCCCGGCCGGCCCGTCGGTCGATCCGCTCGACGCGGTCGTCGAGCTCGTGGACGCGGTCGGTCGCGCGCCGCTCGAGCGCATCCGCATCGACGTCGTCGCCGTCCCGTTCCGGTCTCCCATCCCGACCGGCGCAAGGACCTGGACGACGCGACGCTCCGTGCTCGTCACGCTCCGCGACGCCGAGGGGACGCACGGGACCGGTGAGCTCGCACCCGCGCCCGGGGAGGAGGATGCCGCGATGGCCGTCCTCGCCTCGCTCGCGCCACGACTCGACGGCCTGCGGCCCGCCCAGGTGCTCGCCGCGATCGAAGAGGACCGATCGGCCGACCGGTCCGCGGAGCTCGCGCTCGCGTCCGTCATCGAGGCCGGCCTGGAGACGGCTCTGCTCGACCTGGTCGGCCGCCGCGCCGGGATCCCGGTCGCCGCGATCCTCGCGGCCGCCTCCGGCCGCGGTGCGGCCCGACTCCGGATCCCGGTCTCTGCGCTCGTCTCCGCCCGTGATCCGGCCTCCGCGGCCTCCGACGCAGCGGAGGCGGTCGCGCGCGGCGCGCGCTGCGTCAAGCTGAAGGTCGGTGCGGAGCCTGATCTGGCAGCGTTCACCGCGCGCCTGGCCGCCGTCCGCGGTGCGATCGGCGACGAGGTGGAGCTGCGGCTCGATGCGAACGGGTCCTGGACCGTGGCCGCGGCCGTCGCCCGGCTCGACGCTGCGCTGCCGTACCGCGTCGCGTACGTCGAGCAGCCCGTCGCGGGCGTCGATGCTCTCGCGGAGGTGCGCGCGGCGAGCACCGTGCCCGTGGCGGCGGACGAGGACGTCCGCGGCACGGCCGCGACCCGCCGGATCCTCGATGCCGGCGCCGCGGACGTCCTCGTCGTCAAGCCGGCCCGCGTCGGCGGCGCCGTCGAGTCGCTCCGGATCGCGTCGCTCGCCGCGCGCGCGGGCACGCCCGTCGTGCTCAGCACGTTCTTCGAGACGGGGATCGGGCTCGCGGCCGCGCTCCACCTCGCGGCGGCGCTCCCGGGCGAGGAGACGGCCCACGGGATCGCGACGGGTGACCTTCTCGTCTCCGACCTCCTCACCCGACGTCCGCGCCACGACGGCGGGTGGATCGAGGTCCCCCAGGCGGCCGGCCTCGGCGTCGAGACGAGCCCCGAGCTCATCGCGGAGTTCCGCGAGGCGCCGGGGGGTGGGCTGTGACGGCTGGGCCGGTGGCGGATGCCGTCGCAGGGGCCGCCCGTGAGGAGCCCGGCTCGCTCGCGCTCGTCGACGCCGGCGTGCGCCTCACCTGGGCCGACCTCGACGCGCGCGTCGGGGCGGCCCTCGCGAACCTCGCGGCCGACGGGGTCTCGGCGGGGGATCGCGTGGCGGTCCTCGGCGGGCCATCCGCCGCGTTCGTCGTCCTGGTCCACGCGGCCCTGCGTGCGGGCGTCGTCCTCGTCCCGCTCACCCCGCGCGGGGCGCCCCTGGAGGTGGCGTGGCAGGTTGCGCATGCCGCGCCGGTCCTCGTGGTCCACGACGCCGCCCGGACGAGGCTGGCCGCTGCCGCGCTCGAGTCGCTGCCGGAAGGTTCGCGTCCACGCCTCCTCGGACTCGATGCTGTCTGCGGCCACACGAGCGGACGTGCCGCCGCGAAGACAGGAGGTCCGGGTGCACCGACCCGTCCCGAGCGCGGCGTCGACGCACGCCCGGGCGATCCGGCCGCGGGTGCCGAGCCCGGGGCCCCGGCCACGATCCTCTACACGTCCGGCACGACGGGACGGCCGAAGGGCGCGATCCTCACCCGGGCGAACCTCGAGGCGAGTGCCGCGGCATGGGCGAGCACTCTCCATCCTCGCCCGTCGGATCGCTGGCTTCTCGCGCTTCCCGTCCACCACGTCGCTGGGATCGGCACGATCGTCCGCGCCGCCCTTGCCGGCTCGGCCGTCGTCTGCGCGGGCGAGGGGTTCGACGCGGAGGGCGTGCTCGACCTCATCGCGCGCGAGCGGATCACGCACGTGTCCGTCGTCGCGACGACGCTCGACCGCATCCTCGACGCGTTGCCTCCCGGATGGACAGGCCCCTCGCTCCGGGCCGTCCTCCTCGGCGGCGGGCCCTGGCGCCCGGATGCCGTGCGCCGCGCCCTCGCGGCGGGTCTCCCGATCGTCACCACGTACGGGATGACCGAGACGGCGTCCGGGGTCACGGCGCTCCCGACCGACCTCGTCGGGCGCCACCCGGGCGCATCCGGCCGAGCGCTCGCGGGCGCGACGGTCACCGTCGAGGTCGACGGCCGTCCCGCGCGTCCCGACGAGGTGGGCGAGATCGTCGTCGCCGGGCCGATGGTCTTCGCGGGCTACCTCGGCGACGCGGCCGCGACCGACCTCGCGCTGCGCGGCGGCCGGCTCCACACCGGCGACCTCGGCTCGCTCGACGCGGAGGGCATTCTCACCGTGGCGGATCGCCGGGACGACCTGGTCGTCTCCGGTGGGGAGAACGTGTACCCGGCCGAAGTCGAGGCCGTGCTCCGGGAGAATCCCGCCGTCGAGGACGCGGGCGTCGTCGGCGTCGCGGACGCACGCTGGGGATCGGTCCCGGTCGCGGTCGTCGTCCTGCGCGACGGGTCGGCCGCAGATGCGACAGCCATCCGCCGCTTCGCGCGGGAACGCCTGGCCGGCCACAAGGTGCCTGCCCGTGTCGTGATCGCACCGGCGATCCCGCGGACGGCAGCGGGGAAGATCGCCAGGCGCGACCTCCGGGCCCTCGTCGAGGGTGGCGCGCTCGTCGCTCGCGGGCCCGCGCCGCGCCCGCCGGTCGCGTACTCGGTCTCCGGGTCGGGCCCCGGCGTCGTCCTCCTGCACGCGACGCTCTCCCGGGCCCGAGCCTGGCTGCCCGTCGGGTGGCGGCTCGCGCGGCGCGCGACGGTCGTCGCGATCGACAGGCGTGGGCACCTCGCGAGCCCGGATCCCGACCCGATGCGCCTCACGATGGCCGACCACGTCGCCGACGTCGCGGACGTCATCGAGCGCGAGGGCGTGGCGCCCGCCGTCATCGTGGGGCACAGCTTCGGCGGGTGCGTGGCGCTCGAGCTCGCCGCGCGACGGCCCGACCTCGTCTCGGCGGTCGTCGCGTACGAGCCGCCCTACCTCGCGGTGGGATCCGAGCGCATGCGCGCGGCGCTGAGGCACGTCGGCGCCGTGACAGCGGCCGCGCATGCGGCCGGCGACGGGCCCCTCGCCGCCGAGACGTTCCTGCGCGCCGTCCTCGGCGACGTCGGCTACACGTCGCTCCCTGCCGGCGTCCGCGCCGCGGTCCTGCGCGAAGGCGACGCGGCGGCGTCGGACGCGCAGCTCGCCGGGCTCGAGCCGGAAGGCCTGTCGAGGATCCGCGTCCCCGTCACCATCGTCGTCGGGTCGGAGAGCAGCCCGATCTACCGCGAGGTGGCCACCGCGCTCGCGTCGGCCATCCCCGGGGCGTCGATCCTCGAGGTCGCGGGGGCCGACCACATGGCCCCGGTCTCCCATCCGGAGACGATCCTGCCGATCATCGACGGCGCGCTCGACGCCGTCGCGCCACGATGACCCCCACCACCGCTCGAGGAGCCCCCGCGATGCCCGACGGGAACGCCGCGCCGCCTGCCGAGGTCCGCGCGATGTTCGACCGGATCAGCCCGGTCTACGACCTCATGAACCAGCTCATCAGCGGCTTCCAGGAGCCGCGGTGGCGTCGGCGCGCGGTCCGGGAGGCCCGGCTTGCGCCCGGGCAGTCCGCCGTCGACGTCGCGTGCGGAACCGGCAAGGTCGCGGCCTCCCTCGCGCGCGCCGTGCGACCGGGCGGACGAGTCGTGGGGCTGGACTTCTCGTCGCGCATGGTGGACAGGGCGCGCCGCGAGCGACGGTCGGGGCGCGGCCTCTCCTTCGTCGTGGGCGATGCGATGGCGCTCCCGTTCGGCGATGCGGAGTTCGACGCGGCGACGATCGCCTTCGGGATGCGGAACCTCCCCGACTACGGACGCGGCTTCTCCGAGATGACCCGCGTCGTCCGCCCCGGCGGACGGGTCGTCTGCCTCGAGATCTCCCGCCCGCGCTCGGCCCTCGGTCGGGCGATCCAGCGGTGGTTCGACTGGATCGTCCCGGTCATCGGGCGGCTGGCCGGCCAGGGCGACGCCTACGCGTACCTGGTCGCGAGCACGCGCGGCTATCCGGCGCCCGACCGGGTCGCCGCGATCATGCGCGAGATCGGCCTCGAGGACGTGCGGTGGACGCCCCTGTCGGGCGGGATCGTGACGCTCCACGCCGGGACGAAGCCGGCCGACTGGAGCCCGCCAGCGCGCTGATCCGCCGGCGGGCACCCCACCGGGCCGTCGCCGCCTCCCGGCGGATGGGAGCCTGCCGACCGACTCCCGACGCGCCGAAGGCCCGCTGGGCCGGCCGCCGGTCGACTCCCGGCGCGCCGAAGCCTCGCCCGCAGCCTCCGGCCCCGAGCGGCGCGCCGTCCGTCGCCGGCGTTCACTCCGCCCGTGGCCCTCCCGCCTCGTCAGGCGCGCTCGAGGTAGCGCTCGCGCTCCCATGCGGTCACCACCTGGTCGTACGCGCTCTGCTCGATGCGCGCCATGTTCAGGTAGTGGTCCACGACGTCCTGCCCGAAGATCTCGACGGCCGCCTCGGACCGCTCGAGCTCCTCGATCGCCTCGTAGAGCGACCGAGGCATCCGGTCGCAGCCGGTCGCCACGTACCCGTTGCCCTTGTACTCCGGCGGCAGCTCGACCTGGTGGCGGATCCCCCAGAGCCCCGCGCCCACGGCCGCCGCGTACGTGAGGTACGCGTTCATGTCGGCGCCGGGGAACCGATCCTCCACGTGGAGGCCGGCGCCGTGCCCCACGACACGGAACCCGGTGGTCCGGTTGTCGCGGCCCCAGACGACGTTCACCGGAGCCCACGACAGGGCCGCGAACCGCTTGTAGCTGTTCACGTTGGGCGCCAGGAAGATGGCGAGCTCGCGCGAGAGCTTCATCATCCCGCCGACGAACCACTTCATGAGCTGCGACATGCCGTAGGACTCGCCGGCCGGGTCGTGGAAGAGCGGGGTCCTGCCGTCCGCCGACCACAGGCTCATGTGCAGGTGCCCGGACGAGCCCGTCCAGCGGTGGTCCGGCTTCGCCATGAACGTGAGGCCGTATCCGTTGAGGTAGGCGATCTCCTTCGCGCCGTGCTTGAAGATGACGCTCCGGTCCGCCGACTCGAGGACCTCGTCGTACCGGATGTTCACCTCGTGCTGGCCCGGCGCAGCCTCGCCCTTGCTGAACTCGATCGGGATCCGCGCCTGCGACATGAGGGACCGGAGCTTCCCGTGGTACGGCTCGGCCTTCGTCGCCTGGAGCAGGTGGTAGTCCTCGTTGTAGTAGCCGAACGTGGCCGGCACCGGCCAGCCCCGGCGGTGGAGGTCGTCCCACTGGTCGGTGAGCAGGTAGTACTCGAACTCCGACCCGGCCTTCACGATGAATCCGAGGTCCTTGGCCGACTCGACCTGGCGCTTGAGGATCGAGCGCGGCGCGATCGGGATCTCGGTGCGCCCCTCCTCCTCGATCGCGTCGCCGAGGACCAGGGCGGTCCGGTCGAGCCACGGGACCATCCGGAGCGTGGACCAGACCGGGTCGGCGAGCCAGTCGCCGTACCCGGTCTCCCAGTTCATCAGCTTGTACCCGTCCGGCGTGTTCATCTCCATGTCCGTGCCGAGCAGGTACGTGCAGAAGTGCACGCCGTGGTCGATGACGCCGCCCAGGAACGCGCCCGCCGTGACACGCTTGCCCATGAGCCGGCCCTGCATGTCCGCGAAGGCGACGATGAGCGTCTCGACCGAGCCTTCGCGAACCCATCGATCCAGCTCGACGAGCTGTGGGTCTTTCGGGGGGCGCCCGGAGTTGCCGTGGATGTCGTGCGCCGCCGTCGCGCGTTCGTGCGTCATGACGTGGCCTCTCCCGTCCGTTGGCTCGCTCACGGCCCGGCGTCCTCCCCCCGGGTCCGCAGCGAGGGTGCGAGTGTAGCGAACGAACTCGTGCGCGGCAGCCTACTTCGCGGTCATCCCTCCGTCGGCGAGGATCACCGCTCCGGTGACGAACGAGGCCTCGTCCGACGCCAGGAAGAGGGCGACGTTCGCGATCTCGCGCGGCTCGCCCGGCCGCCCCACCGGCTGGAACGAGTCGATCGTGTCGTAGACCTCCTGGAGGCCGCCGAGCATCTCCGCGTGGGCGTAGTTGATCGGCGTGTCCACCCAGCCCGGACAGAGCGCGTTGCAGCGGATCCCCTGCTTCGCGTAGTCGAGCGCGATCCCGCGCGACAGCATGACGATGCCGCCCTTCGAGGCCGCGTAGATGGTCAGGAACGGCTCGGCGACGACGCCGTTGACGGAGCTCGTGTTGATGATCGAGCCGCCGCCGCCACGGAGCATGTGCGGGATCGCGTACCGGGAGCCGTAGATGCAGCCCTTCAGGTTGACGTCGATGGTCCTGTCGACGATCGCGTCGGGGACCTCGTGGAAGACGCCGGGGATGTTCACGCCGGCGTTGTTGAAGACGACGTGGAGGCCGCCCCAGCGCTCGGCCGTCGCGTCCGTGTAGGCCTGGACCTGCGCCGCGCTCGAGACGTCCGCCGTGACGGGGAAGACCACCGCCGGGTCGCCGACCAGCCTCGCCGTCTCCTCGACGGCGTCGCGGGCGATGTCGACCGCGGTGACGCGCGCCCCTTCCTCGACGAACCGTATGACCGAGGCGCGCCCGATGCCGGACCCCGCGCCGGTGACGATGCAGACCTTGCCCGCGAGTCGATCGCCCATCCTTCACCTCGCTCCCCGTGCCCGCGACCTCCATCGCGGACCCACCCCGCGCCACGCGCGTGAAGCGTCAAGGATAGACGCGTGTTGACATCCGACACCTCCGTACCCCCTAATCCGCACATCCATCTACATCGCTCGGAGGGAGGACCGGGGATGAGCTCAAGCCCGCCAGGCGGCGACCAAGGCTCGCGGGACGTCCAGAGGCTGCACGAGCTGGGCTACGCCCAGGAGCTGCGGCGAGGGATGCGGACGTTCTCCAACTTCGCAGTCTCGTTCACGATCATCTCGATCCTGTCCGGCTGCCTCACGCTCTTCTACTTCGCCATGAACGTGGGCGGGCCGGCGGTCATGACCATCGGCTGGCTCGTCGTGGGCTTCTTCGTCCTGATGGTCGCCCTCGGGATGGCCGAGGTCGCGTCGAGCTACCCGACCGCGGGCGGGCTCTACTACTGGGCGGCGAAGCTCGCGCCCGAGTCGGGCGCCAACCCGGCGGCCTGGAGCTGGTTCGTCGGCTGGTTCAACCTCGTCGGCCAGGTGGCGGTCACCGCGGGCATCGACTTCGGGCTCGCGTTCTTCATCAACGCGTTCCTCAACATCGTCTGGGGCGTTCCCACAGACCCGCCGTACACGATCACGATCTACGGGATCGTCCTGGTCATCCACGCGCTCCTGAATACGTTCGGGATCCGGATCGTCACGCTCCTCAACGACGTGTCGGTCTGGTGGCACATCGTGGGCGTCGCCGCGATCGTGCTCGTCACAGTCGTGCTCAACCAGCACAGCCGGACCGACCTGGGCACGGTCTTCTCCACGTTCGTGAACAACACCGGGAGCGGCGGCGACAATCCGGAGTGGCCGGGCCCGATCCTCCTGGGGATCCCGCTCTACGTCATGCTCATCGGCTTGCTCAACGCGCAGTACACCCTCACCGGATACGACGCGTCAGCGCACATGTCCGAGGAGACGCACGTCGCCGAGACCTCTGCGCCCAGGGGCATCATCTGGTCGGTCATCATCTCGGTGATCTTCGGCTTCATCCTGCTGGTGTCGATGAACGTCGGCATCACGCCGGACAAGGTCTTCCCGGCTGCCGACGGCTCCGGCGCCATGGTCAGCGGGTACCAGCACGCGCTCGACTCCGCGGCGACCCTGTCGAACGCCGGGCCCCCCGTCCAGATCTGGATCGACGCGGTCGGCCAGACGGGCGGCCTCATCATCCTGTTCCTCGTC
>JAKAJU010000005.1 GCA_021813655.1 Chloroflexota bacterium
CGAGCATCGCCCCGTCGAGGTCGACGGCCACGACTCGCCGCCCGGCCGCAGCGAGCGGGACCGCGATCCGGCCGGAACCGGCCATGAGCTCCAGGATCGGCCCGCGCGTGCGCCCGGCGAGCGCGAGGTAGAGGTCGAGGTCGGCGTCCTCCTCCGCGACGTCGAGGTCGTAGAGGCGCGCGAGCGCGGCAGCGACCGATCCGCTCCCGCCCGGTCCCTGGTCGCGCGCCATCGTCAACCCGGCTCGTGCCGGACGATCGCACCGGAGGCCTTCTTCACCGCGAGAGCACTGATCGCCTCGAGGACGCATCGGTTCGCCGCGGCCGCGGTGACCTCCGCGTGGTCGTACGGCGGCGAGACCTCCACGACATCCATGCCCGCAAGGTCCACGGACGAGACGATCCGGCGGACGGCGCGGAGCACCTCGCGAGTGAGCATCCCCCCGGGCTCGGGGGTGCCCGTCCCGGGGGCCATCCCCGGGTCGATGACGTCGATGTCGATCGAGAGGTAGACGGCATCCGCGCCGTCGAGCGCCTCGCCGATCGCATCGTCGATGACAGCCTCGGCGCCCCGCTCCTCGATCTCGCGCATGAAGTGCCAGCGCATCCCCTGCGCCTGCATCCACGCGAAGACCTCGGGCTCCGGCCAGTACCCGCGCAGGCCCACCTGGACGAAGTTGCGTCCCGCGACGGCCCCGGACTCGATGAGGCGCCGCATGGGGGTCCCGTGGCTGCCGAGGACGCCGAAGATCTCCGGCGCGGTGTCCGCGTGCGCGTCGAAGTGGACGATCCCGATGGACCGCGGATGCCGGATCTCCGCGACGGCGCTCGCGGACGGCCACGTGATCGAATGGTCCCCGCCGAGGACGATCGGGATCGCGCCGGTCGCCGCCACGCCCCGGACCTTCCGGTGGATGAGCGCATGGCCTCGCTCCATCCACGACGGGACGATGTTCGCGTCGCCGGCGTCCACCGCGGTGAGGACCGAGAACGGCTCGACGTCGAGCTGAAGCGAGTTCAGCCGTCCCGACTGGCTCTGCGCCGCACGGATCGCCCGGGGCCCGAACCGTGCCCCCGGCCGGTGCGAGGTACCGTCGTCGAACGGCGCACCGACGATCGCGATGTCGGCGCGCACGCGCGCGATCTCGGCGGCGTCGTCCACCCAAGGGAGCCCCGAGAACGAGAGCGGCCCGACGTACGTCGGGAGGTCCGCGTCGAGGTAGACCTCCCAGTCGCGGTCCCAG
The DNA here is from genome assembly GCA_021813655.1 of Chloroflexota bacterium. Lineage (GTDB taxonomy): Bacteria > Chloroflexota > Limnocylindria > Limnocylindrales > CSP1-4 > CAIYQJ01. The sequence continues at coordinate 1,244 of JAKAJU010000005.1, forward strand.
CCTGCCGCGCGGGCGAAGTCCGGACGCGATCGGTCGGCGGCGCTCACTGCGCGCCGTGCCGCGCAAGCGAGACGATGGCGGCCGCCACGACCAGGCCCGCGATGAGGCCGACTCTTCGCGGACGCCTGACGACGATCACTCGGTCACCTCCCGTCACCCGGCCGATGGGGTGCCGGGGCCGTCACGGGCAGCAGGCCGCGGCACGCACGAACGCGCGTCAGCGCCCGAAGTACCGGCGCACGTTCGGCTGGTTGAGGTAGTAGAGGATGATCCCCGGGATCACGACCGCGATCACCGCGCTGCCGATCGACGTGTTCCCCGTCACGAGCTCGGCGATGGTGACGCCGACGTTCACGAGGCAGAGCACGACCGCGAGCGGCCACGACCACGACAGCGCGCCCCAGAACCCGACCGCCGTCGCGATCCAGAATGCGCCGAGGATCAAGGTCACTCCGCCGAAGAGGAACGCCAGCCCGCCGAGCTCGGCCGAGCCGACGACCGCGCCGGCCAAGCCTCCGAGGCCGGCGAGCGCGAGCCCGCCGATGATCGAAAAGACCCCGCCGATCGCCGCGAGGATGGCGAGGATGGTGATCCCCGTGGGTCTCTGCTGCATCTCTGTTCCCTCCCGCTGCCCTCTCCGTCGACGAGGGCATCATACGGGCCGCAACGACGGCCGCGAACGTTCAGCCGTGGCTCTCGGCGAACGCCCGCGCCGTCCGGGCGACCGCGTCGGGGTCCCGGAACAGGTCGTACGCGGTCTGGGCGATCACGATGGCGGCGAGGAGCGTCACCTCGTCGCCGCGCTCGGAGCCGGCCGCCTCACGGAAGGCGATCGAGTGCCCGTGCGTCCCGGCGTCGCAGATCGCGAGGCACGGGTGGATCGCGGGGACCACCCAGCTGACGTTCCCCATGTCCGAGCTGCCGAGGTTCGGGTCGGGCGGGCCGGGCTCCACGCCATAGACCCGGAGGTTCCGCTCGAACAGCTCGACGAGGACGGGGTTGTCGTTCATCGTCGAGGAGCCGCCCGAGAAGACGGTCTCGGCGTGCGTCCCCGTCGCGAGCGCGGCCGCCTCGACGAGGGCGGCAAACCGCTCGCGCATCTCCGCGATGTAGGCGCGATCCGTCGACCGGATCATGAACCGGCCCACGGCACGCTCCGGGATGATGTTCGCCGCGGTCCCACCCTCCAGCACGATCCCGTGGACGCGGGCCTCCGGGCGGAGCTGCTGGCGCCAGAGCCCGATCGAGGAGAACAGCAGGACGAGGGCGTCGAGCGCGTTCCTTCCCATCCACGGGTCGGAGGCCGCGTGCGACGCCCGACCGGTGAACGTGACGTCGATGTCCTCGCTCGCGAGGAGCCCGATGCGCACGTGATCCTTGTCCGACGGGTGATAGAGGAGGGCGGCGTCGAGACCCTCGAACAGGCCGTCGTCGATCATGAACTGCTTGCCCGAGCCGCGCTCCTCGGCCGGCGTCCCGAGGAACACGACCTCGCCG